>DASRFZ010000048.1:0-38323 GCA_035651275.1 Mycobacterium sp.
TCGATGCACCAAAAATACACGTCAGGGCGCCGGGGGCAGCGGCGCCGGGCCGCTCTGCGGCGCAATTCGCAACGCCCCCAGGTGCACGACGATCCCCACCAACGGCCCGCACAGCAACGCCACGACCGTCCGGGTCTGCAACTCCAACGGCAGCAACAGCAGCAGCGTCGACGCCACGGTCGCCCCGATCCAGCCCAGCGAGTACGCGCGGTGCAGCGCCGCCGCGACCGCCGCCGCGCCCGTCAGCGTCAGCAACGCAATCGACACCGCGCCCGCCGTCAACCACGCCAACAGCGCTCCGTCGGCTCGGTACCCGGCCCCGAATCCCACCCGCAGCAGCCACGGCCCGGCGAGGTATGCCGCGGTCACCCCAACGGCGCCGAGGCACACGACGAACGCGAAAGGTCCGGTCAGCGCGCGCATCCGCTCGCTGCGCTGATCGACGAAATGTGCGATCAGGTTCCCCTGCATCGCGGTCAGCGGCACCAGCAGCGGCGCCCGGGTCAGCGTGACCGCCAGGATCACCACGCCGCCCGTCGCTCCCAGGTCCCCGGATGTGGCCTTCAGCAGCACCGGAAAACCCATCACCAGGATTGCGCTGGCCCCGGCCGCCGCGATCGCGTGCGCCGCGCCCCGCAGGAACGACGCGGTGTCACCGTAGGCCACCAGCTGCGCGGCCGCCCGCGTCGCCGGCGATGCGACCAGCACAACCAGCCACGCCACCGCGCCGCAGACCGTCGCCCACAAGAAACCGACCAAGCCCCAACTCAATGCGAACGTCGCCGCCGCCAGCGCCACCCGCATCACCGCGTCGGTCACCATCAGCGAGCCGTATTGCGTCCACTTGCCGTCGCCCGCGAGCATCCCCAGCAGCGTGGCGTGCAAGCAGAAGCCGGCAAGGCCGACGCTCAACAAAACGACGCTCAGCACCCGCGCGTCGGCGAACACATGCCCCGCCCACAGCGGTGAGCTCACCGCAATCACCACCGCAGCGGCCACCCCGATCACCGCCGCCACCCGCAGTGGATGGGTCTGCGGGCCTGCGGACAGCGCCGCGTACCGCGCCGACCGCACCTCACGCGTCGCCTCTTGCAGCAGCCCGTTGGCTGCGCCGGTGACCAGCCCGAACGCACCCCAGAACACACCGAACACCGAGAATCCCGCGGGGTTCAGATCCCGCGCGGCCAGATAGAGCACAAGGTACCCGCACAGTGCGGTCACCGCGGTAGCCACACCCACCCTCGCGACGCTGCCGCGAGTGACGGGGCCGGTCGGAATGCCCGCGTCGGTCACGTCGGCTCCGGTGACGTCAGCCGTCGGCGCCGAACTCGGCGGGCGAAAATCACGAGGACGACCACCGCGGCGGCCCCGATCGCGTACCACTTGTAGTGGTCGAACGTGGCGTAGATGCCGGTGATGTTCTGGCCGGCGAAATACCCGAGCAACGCCCACGTGCACACCCACACCACCGCGCCCGCCGCGTTGAACGCCAAGAACTTGAGCCAATCCATCCGCGCGATGCCGGCTAAGAATCCGTTGAGCTGACGCAATCCCTCGATGAACCGGGCGACGACGACGACCTTGCCGCCGTGCCTACGGAAGAATGCCTCCGCGCGGTCCAGCCGCTCGGGCGTGAGGAACACGTAGCGGCCGAGGCGTTCGACAACTGGTCGGCCGCCGAAATGCCCGATGGCGAAGCCGATGTTGTCGCCGACGACGGCTCCCACCACCGCGACGATGATCACCAGCGCGATGTTCAAATGACCCGAGCCCGCGAAGATCGCCGCCGCGATCAAGATGGCCTCGCCCGGGACCGGTACGCCGAAGTCCTCAAGCAGCACGAAACCGCCCACTGCGAGGTAGCCGTAGTGCTCCAGGACCGGCTGCAGGTCGCCGAATACACCCGGCAGATCCTGACTCATCGCTGCTCCTGACGTCCTCACACGGCCACAGCGACGATATCCGCCGCCCAACATCACCGACGCTGGGAACAAGCTGCCATGAGATACTGGAGATGGAGGGGAGTATTTCCTCGCCGCGTTGTCGTCATCACGTCGGCCGTCATCGGGCGACCGGCACGCGGGCCGTCACGACGGTGGAAGAGACCTCCGGCGTTTCTCGACGACCGGAGGCTCCGCAATGAACGTCACTTCTCTGGAGTGGACGATCACCCTCGCGGTGACGATCGCTGTTCTGTTGTTCGACGTCGTGGTGATCGGCCGCCGGCCCCACGAACCGTCCACGCGAGAGTGCGCAATCGCGCTCACGGTTTACATTGCGCTGGCCGTGCTCTTCGGCGGCTGGGTCTGGTATTCGCATGGCGGCCAATACGGGCTGGAGTTCTTCGCCGGCTGGCTCACCGAGTACAGCCTGTCCGTTGACAACCTGTTCCTCTTCATTCTGATCATGGCGAGCTTTAACGTGCCGAAGAAGTACCAGCAGGAAGCGCTTCTCGTCGGGATCGTGCTCGCGCTGCTATTCCGCGGCATCTTCATCGCGATCGGCGCGGTCGCAATCAACCAATTCTCGTGGGTGTTCTACATCTTCGGCGCGTTCCTGCTGTACACCGCGGTCAACCTGGCTCGCAACACCGACCAGTCCGACGACGCCGACAACCCGGTGGTTCGGTTCGCGCGAAATCACTTGAGCCTCACCGATAAATGGGCGGGGTTGAAGCTTTACGTCAGAGAAGACTCCAAACGGGTGATGACTCCGATGTTTCTGGTCATAGTCGCGCTCGGCACCACCGACGTCATCTTCGCGCTCGACTCGATCCCCGCGATTTTCGGTCTTACCCGCGAGCCGTACATCGTCTTCACCGCCAACGTTTTTGCGTTGATGGGTCTGCGGCAGTTGTACTTCCTGCTCGGCGACATGTTGAAGCGGCTCGTCTACTTGTCGCAGGGCCTCGCCTTCATCCTGTTCTTCATCGGCGTGAAGCTGCTGTTGCACGCCCTGCACGAGAACAAGGTGCCGTTCATCAACGGCGGCAAAGGCGTACCCGTGCCGGAGATTCCGACGCTGCTCAGCCTCGCAGTGATCGTGGTGACACTGTTGGTGACGACGTCCGCGAGCCTGTACAAAACGCGTACCAGTGATGCCCAGCGCTGACAGCTGCTGGCAGACGTGTAGGGAAGCAATGTAGGGAAACACCCGATTCTCCCGAGTCTTCCCACGAATTAGGTTAAAAAGCATGGGTTCGTCGGCGCGGGTGCCGTGCTACCTCGTTGAGTGGTACCGACCTGAGCCCAGCGCAGATGTCGTCGACCGCGCCGCCGCCGAACTGGATCACTTGACCGCTGAGGGTGGGCCGGTGCAGCTACTGCTCACGGTGGCCGCACCCGACGACGAAGTGATCTTCGGCGTGTTCGCGGCCGCATCTGCGGACGACGTGATGTCGGCTTGCCGACAGGTGGGGCTTCCCGCGCAACGGCTCTCCGACGCCGTCGTCGAGTCCCGCAGCGCCACCGACTGGGCGCTGAGCCGCATCGGTCGGCGCGGACCGTCCGGAGACCAGAAACCCTGACCGGGGCGCACGCCACAGATTATTGCCATTTGCTGCACAGCCGACTCACAGCCTGAATATGCTGATCGGTGCCATTTGCCAAGGAAAAGGAGCGAATGGCGACGGTGAGCGCATATGAGCAGGGTTGACGACCCAACCAGCCGGGGTGTCCCGCGCGCGGGGGCGACTACGGGTGGCCATACATGACGGGCCACGCGGGTAGGTCGCTGTCCCGTCCGGTTGAGAGCCGTGCGGTGGCAGATCTCGTGCGGGGCGCAACTGAGCAGTCAGCTGCCCTGATCCTCGAAGGCGACCCGGGCATCGGGAAAACGACCATGTGGCTGTCGGGTCTCGAGGCGGCGCGCAATGCCGGCTTTCGGGTGCTGTCAGCGCGGCCGGCTGAGGCGGAGACAGTGATGGCCTACGCCTCACTTGCCGACCTGCTCGACGATGTCGACGACTCCACATGGGCCGCGCTGCCGCAGCCCCAACGCCTCGCAATCGAACAGATCTTGCTGCGGACAGAAAATCAGGAAGTCGCAACCCACCAACGGGCAGTTGCTGCGGCTGTCCGGTCGGCAATCGATGGCTTGGCCCAGCAGGCACCGGTTCTGTTGGCCATCGATGACTTGCAGTGGCTGGATCCGTCCAGCAGACAAGTCCTTGCGTTTGTGATCCGGCGGCTCCCGGAGCGCGCATCCGTCTTCGTCACCGTGCGCACCGACGCGAGCGGCTCGACATCGTGGCTGCAATTGCCCAGACCCGAAGCCGTCCGGCACGTCCGGGTCGGGCCGATGAGCCTCGGCGGTCTGCATGAGCTGATATCGCAGCGGCTCCGACGGTCGTTCTCACGGCCGACGATGGTCAGGATCCACGAGATCTCAGGTGGCAATCCTTTCTACGCGCTCGAGCTCGCCCGTTCGATGCGTTCTGATCATGCGCCCACCGACGCGGCGTTTCCGCGTTCTCTGTCCGAACTCGTGCGTGAGCGAATCCACGGTCTGGACAACGAAGTTCGGGACATATTGCTGGCCGCCTCGTGCGTCCCGGAACCGACGGTGGACGTCGTTGCACGCGTGAGCGGTCGCGACACCGACAGCGTGGTCGTCCTGCTCGCCGATGCTGAGCGCAAGGGCATCATCGGCATCGACGGTGCCCGGCTGCGGTTCAGCCATCCCCTCTTGGCCCGAGGTGTTTACCTCGACGCCGAGCCCGGATTACGGCGGCAGATGCATCGCCTGCTCGCCGACATCGTCAGGCAGCCAGAACTTCGCGCCCGGCACTTGGCGTTGGCGGCCACCAGCGGCGACGCGTTGACTCTCGGCGCGTTGGATGCTGCTGCGGAGTCCGCACATCGCCGGGGTGCGCCGGTGGCCGCGGCGGAACTCGTGGACATGGCCATCCGGCTCGGCGGCGATAACCCACAGCGTCGAATCCTTTTGGCGGGCATGTATTTCGCCGCCGGTGAGCCAGCCCGGGCACGGGAAATTCTCGAACAAACCGTTAACCAATTGGTGCCCAGTGTGATTCGCGCCGAGGCGCTGCTGCTGCTTGCGATCGTACGGTTCTACCACGACAGCAATGAAGAGGGCGGCGCGCTCGTCGAGGCAGCGCTTCGGGAGAGTGCCGACAACGTCGACCTCCGGGTGCGGGCGCTGGTGATGCTGTCCTTCGCGCAACTCAACGCCAATCACGTTGATACCGCGGTGCATACCGCCGACGATGCGGTGGCCGAAGCGGAGAAGTGTCACCAACTGGAGCTGCTCAGCCAAGCGCTCGGCATGCGAGAGGTGGCGCGGTTCATGCGCGGCGATGGCGTCGACGAACGCGCACTGGCACGCGCCGTCGAGTTGGAGGACCCGAAGTCCAACGGCCCGTTGGCCCTGCGGCCGAACGTGCAGAAAACGCTGGTAATGGCGTGGACCGGCAACCTCTCAGAAGCCCACGATGAGATGCTCGCCATTCAGCGGCACTGCATCCAGCATGGCCAAGAAGAAGAGCTCATCTTTGTCGGTTTCCACTTTGCGCAGCTGCAGGTCTGGAGAGGCGATTTCGCTCGAGCTGCCGATATCGCCGAGGAGACAACCGAACGAGCGTCGCAGTTGGCCGGCCACTTTCCGCTGTTCATCGCCCACACCGTGAACGGAATTGTGGCGACCTACGGCGGCCGAGTCGACCATGCCCGCGCCCATCTCACCGAAGCGCTGGCCGCCGGCGCCCGCAGCGGGGCGCACCGGATGGCCGAGTGCACGATCGCAGTCCAGGGCTTTCTCGAGGTGTCACTCGGCAACTACGAAGCCGCGATTGATGTCCTGCAGCCCCTGCTGGAAAAGGCGGACGCGATGCCGCAGGCGACGGAAATCATCTCGGCGCCGTTCATCCCCGACGCCGTCGAGGCGCTGGTGCACCTCGGGAGGTTGGGCGTCGCCGAGCGCTACGTGAAATTGATCGAACGCAACGGCCGCAGACTCGACCGCGCATGGATGCTGGCGGTCGGTGCGCACTGTCGAAGCATGGTGCTCGGAGCGCACGGTGACCTTGAGGCGGCCATCGAGGTTGCCCGCGAAGCGATCTCGGTTCACGCCCGGCTGCAGATGCCTTTCGAGCTCGCCCGGTCGCAGTTGTTGCTCGGCCAGCTACAGCGCCGTCAACGTCACCGAGACATGGCTGCACAGACGCTGGGCGATGCTCTCGAGAGATTCGAGATGCTCAACGCGCCGCTGTGGGCTGCACGTGTCCGCGGCGAGTTGGCCCGGGCCGAATCCGCGCCCAGCGGGGCCGCAGTGTTGACCGTCAACGAGCAGAAGCTCGCCGAACTGGCGGCCTCGGGAATGACCAACCGCGACGTCGCAGCCCAGCTGTACATCAGCACCAAGACCGTCGAAGCGACCCTCAGCCGGGTCTATCGCAAACTCGGCATCCACTCGCGCGGACAGCTGGGCCAGTACATCGCCCGCGCCGCCCACAGCGAGTAATACGGGTGCCGGGTCGCTATCCGAGTGCTTCGTACATCAGCTTCGTGTAGGTCTGCGTGCGCGTCGTGCCTGTAGTGCCGGGTCCCATCTTGTTCATCACATACGCGAATGTGGTTCTGCGGTCCGGGTTCATGATGATCGCGGAACCACCCCAGCCGCCCCAGAAGCACACCCTGCCGTCGGGAATCATCGGGAAGGTCACCGGGTGTGGCAAGCCGTAACCGATGCCCATGCGCAGCGGAACGCCCAGCACCTGATCGATGCCGTTGGACTGTTCTTGGAAGATCAAGTCGGTCGTCGGCTGGCTCAGCAGCTGGACGCCATTTGCCTTGCCGCCCAGCGAGATCGGTGACAGCGCCCGCACCAGTGACCGTGCATTGCCGTGACCGTTTGCCCCGCCGATGTCCGCACGCCGCCATGCGGCGGTATGGGCGACCTCCGCACCGATCATCGCAGGAGCGGTGAACGACTTGTACATCGGGCTGTCCTTCGGCAGCGCGTCGAGCGGAATCTCCAGCGGCGGTGGCGGAATCACCTCGGCGATCCGACCATCGTCCTCGGGGCGTGCGCCGATCTGGATGTCGGCATCCAGCGGTTCCGCAATCTCTTCGCGGACAAACTCTTTCAGCGTCTTCCCGGAAATCCGGCGGACCATCTCGCCGACCAAGTGGCCGTAGTTCACCACGTGATAGCCCGACGCGCTGCCCGGCGGCCACCACGGCGCTTGGCTGGCAAGCTGCGACGTCGACTTCTCCCAGTCGTAGACGTCCTCGAGTTCGAACGGCGCATCCCACCCGGACACGCCTGACGTGTAGCTGAGGACGTGACGAACTTCAATGTCCTGCTTGCCATTTGCGGCGAACTCCGGCCAGTACTTTGCGACGGGTGCGTTGACATCGAGTTGGCCGCGGTCGACGAGCACCAATGCGGCCAGCGACGTCACCGGCTTGGTAGAAGACCACAGGTTGACGATCGTGTCGCGGTCCCACGCGCGTGCTTTCGCCGCGTCGGCGTAGCCGCCCCACATGTCGACGACCATCTCGCCGTCGATGTCGACCGCGATACCCGCGCCGAGATCCTCACCCGTGCTGATGGCCTCCGCCAGCGCGTCGCGCAACTTGTCGAATCGGGGATCGCAATAACCGTGGATGACATCGTTCACCCGCCCATGATGCGTGGCCGGCGCAGTCCGCGTGGGCGATTTACCAGTTGTCGAATCCGTCGGCGGGGCCGAGCATCCGTTCGAGGCGGGTGCGATTCAACTTCGCCAACTCGTTGCAGACGACTTTGCGTTCAGTTTCGGTGTCGTGCTGCAGTCGGTCGGCAATCGCCGCGAGCACCCCTTCTGCGTCGGTGCTGCCGACGAACATCATGAAGCTGAATTTGAACCGCTCGGCGTAGCGCTGTGTGGCAGCGTCGAGTTCAGCCATCACCTCGGGCCGCGGGTCCCACACCGAGCATTGCTCCGCGCGCGTGCTACTGCCCGGCCGCCGCCCGATGTGCGGGTAGGTCTGCAGGATGTTGTCGACTGAATCGTCGGACAGTGCGAACAACAAGGCGTCGGCGCGGCGAAACAGTTCCTCACGGTTGGCGTACGGACGTCCACTCGCCAGGTCGCCGGCCAGGATGACGCTGCCGCAGCACTCGTACAGCGCGTGCAAAGCCCGATGCGGTGCCATCCGGTTGAAGGCGTCGAGGCCGATTCCCTGATGCAGCAACACACCGCAATCATCGAACTCGGTGCCGCCGAATATCCATGCGACAGACCAGAGTTGACCCGGCCGTAACAAGGCTTAACGCGGCCGTTTCCCTGGCGTGCGAAACCGCCGTTTCGCACGCAAAGTTCGAGTGCGAGTGTGCGAAACCGCCGTTTCGCACCGAGCGCGAGCGGTCAGTGGCCTTCCGTGCGGAAGCGCTCGATCGACCGCTGCACCTCGGCCTCGGCGTCCTCACGCCCGACCCAGTCAGCCGCTTTCACGTACTTGCCAGGCTCCAGGTCCTTGTAATGAACAAAGAAGTGTTTGATCGCCTCGAGTTCGTACGACGGCACGTCGTCGATCTCCTTGATGTGGTCCCAGCGCTCGTCGCCGGCCGGCACGCACAGCACCTTGTCGTCGCCGCCGGCTTCATCGGTCATCCGGAACATGCCGACCGGTCGCGCTTCGACGATCACGCCGGGGAACACCGACTGCGGCATCAGCACCAGCGCGTCGAGTGGGTCGCCGTCCTCGCCGAGCGTGTCCTCGATGAACCCGTAGTCGGTGGGGTAGGCCATCGACGTGTACAGGTAGCGGTCCAGCCGCACCCGCCCCGTCTCGTGGTCCACCTCGTATTTGTTGCGCTGGCCCTTCGGGATCTCGATGGTCACGTCGAATTGCACGCGCCGGGCTCCTTCACTGTCAGACGTCGGGACAACACTAGTGGAGGGCTACCCTGCACTACATGCGCCCGGCGCGGTGGCGTCCCTCCACCCATTTCCTGATCGGCGCGGCCGTGGTGGTGACGGTCGCGGTCGTCGTGACGGTTGCTGCGCTGCTTACCGGCGGCGGATCGAGCGGTGGCACCTCCGCCGTGGACGGCGAACCGGCCGCCGTCACCGCCAAGCCCGCCGTCGTCCCGCTGCCCGACAGCGCACCCCAACCGACGCCCGCCGGCCTGGCCGCCGCGCTGAGCCAACCCCTGGCCAATCGCGACCTCGGCCAGCTGACCGGTCGTGTCACCGATGCCATCAGCGGAACACAGTTGTGGGAACAGGGATCGCAGGTGCCGTTGAAGCCGGCGTCGACGAACAAGTTGCTCACCGCGGGCGCGGCGCTGCTGACGCTGAATCACGACGCGCGACAGACCACGACGGTGATGGCCGCCGACCAGACGAAGCAGCCGGGTCTGATCGTGCTCGTCGGAGCCGGCGATCCGACGCTGTCCTCTGCGGCGCCCGGCCAGGAGCCGCGGTATCACGACGCGGGGCGCATCGCCGACCTCGCGGCGCAAATCCGCAACAGCGGAATCAAGGTCACCGCGATCCAGGTCGACGGCAGCCTGTTCAGCGGCCCGTCGTTGGCGCCCGGCTGGGACCCGGCCGACATCCAGGGCGGCGACATGGCACCGATCGAGGCCGTCATGGTCGACGGCGGGCGGACGCAGCCGCTCACCCTTGACTCGGTCGGATCGTTCACGCCGGCATTGGACGCCGGGAAGTCTTTGGCCGCCGCGCTGGACGTCGACCCGAAGGCCGTCACGATGGCCAACGTGCCGCTGCGCGACGGTCATCAGATCGCGTCGGTGCAGTCGGCGCCGCTGATCGAGCGGCTGAGCGAGATGATGAACCACTCCGACAACGTGATGGCCGAATGCATCGGGCGTGAGGTGGCCGTCGCGACGGGCCGGCCCGCCACGTTCGCCGGTTCGGTGGACGCGGTCACGAAGACGCTTGCCGGCGCCGGCGTCGACATCACCGGAGCCACCCTGATGGACTCCAGCGGGCTGTCGGTGGACGACCGGCTGACCGCCAAGGCCCTCGACGACGTGATCGGCGCGGCCGCCGGGTCGAACCATCCGTCGATGCGGCCGCTGCTCGACCTGCTGCCGATCGCCGGCGGCAGCGGCACGCTGTCCAACCGCTACAACGACCCGCAGACCGACGACGCCGCCGGGTGGTTGCGCGCCAAGACCGGTTCGCTGACGCAGACGAACACGCTCGCGGGCATCGTCACCGACGTCAGCGGTCGGGTGTTGACGTTCGCCCTGATGTCGAACGACGCCGGACCGACCGGACGCACGGCGCTCGACGACCTCGCGGCGACGCTACGAACCTGCGGGTGCGGCTCATGACCTCCACCGACGAGAGCCGCAAGCTCACGGTCGGGCACGTGGTCGACTGGGACTTCGCGGCGAGCACTGGCGCGTGGCTGGCGCGTCCCGGCCCGCCGTCGACCAACTACACGCAGAAGCAGATCGTCGGCGAACTCGCCGACGCGTCGCGGCGCGCAGAGGTTCCGGTGCGGGAAGTCACGGGCCTTGCGCCGGAGGGGGAGGTGCCCGACGCGCTGGTCGTCGACCGGCCGCACTGGATCCGGATGGCGGCCGACTCGATGCGGGTGATGACCGGCGGCGACGGAAAGCCGAGCGGCCTTGTGCGCGGGCGGATCACCGGAGCGCAGACCGGTGCGGTGCTGGCGTTCGTCGCGTCGGGGATTCTGGGGCAGTACGACCCGTTCGCGAGCGATGGCGGAAAGCTGCTGCTGGTCTACCCCAACATCATTGCCGTCGAACGCCAATTGAAGGTTGTGCCAAAGGATTTCAGGTTGTGGGTGTGTCTGCACGAAGTCACCCACCGGGTCCAGTTCACCGCCAATCCGTGGCTGGCCGAGTACATGTCGTCGGCGCTGGCGGTCATCACGGCCGACGCGGGCGAGGATGTCACCAAGGTGGTTGGCCGGCTCGCCGAGTGGGTGCGGTCCCGCCGCGACGGCGCTGCCGACGAGCCGAACAGCAACGGCGTCATCGGCCTCTTGCGCGCGATCCAGTCGGAGCCGCAGCGGCGCGCGCTCGACCAACTGCTGATGCTCGGCACACTGCTCGAAGGCCATGCCGATCACGTCATGGACGCGGTCGGCCCCGCGGTGGTGCCCACCGTGGCGACGATCCGCGGGCGGTTCGACGAACGTCGTACGCGTCGACAACCGCCGCTGCAGAGGCTGATTCGCGCGCTGCTCGGCTTCGACGCGAAGATGAGCCAGTACACCCGCGGCAAAGCGTTTGTCGACGCGGTCGTCTCGCGGGTCGGTATGCAACGGTTCAACGCGGTCTGGACGAGCCCGGACACTTTGCCGTTGCCCGACGAGATCGACGAGCCCACGCGATGGATCGAACGGGTTCTGTAGCCACCGTACGCCGGGCGGTGTCGACGTTTGCGCATCGCTATCTCGCCGACGAAATCCCTTGGTGCGTAGCACTTTCCGGCGGTCCCGATTCGTTGGCACTGACCGCTGTTGCGGCCGGTCTGCGGCCGTCGACCGCGTTGATCGTCGACCACGGGCTGCAGGCCGACTCGTCGGAAGTGGCGGACAGAGCAAGGACTCAAGCGTTGGACGTGGGATGCGCCGACGCGCACGTGCTGCGCGTGGACGTCGGGCGTGACGGCGGCCCGGAAGCCGCCGCCCGGTCCGCTCGCTACGAGGCGTTGCGCACCGGGAGCGGCGGCGCGCCGGTGTTGCTCGGCCACACACTCGACGACCAGGCAGAGACCGTGCTGCTGGGCCTGGGCCGCGGCTCCGGCCCGCGGTCCCTGGCGGGTATGCGCCCGCACCAGCCGCCGTGGTGCCGGCCACTTCTGGGTGTGCGACGCGCGACGACGCATGCCGCGTGCGACGAACTCGGGCTCACGCCATGGCGCGATCCCCACAACGCCGACCCGGCGTACACCCGGGTGCGGCTGCGCACCGAGGTGCTGCCGTTGCTCGAGGATGTGCTGGGCGGCGGGGTGGCGGAAGCTCTCGCGCGCACCGCGACCGCGCTGCGCGAAGACTGCGACGCGCTCGACGAGCTGGCGGGGGCCACGGTGGACGTCGCCGACGGGGGACTCGACGCGTCGGCCCTGAGTGAACTGCCAGATGCGGTGCGCCGCAGGGTGATTCGTGGCTGGCTGCTGGCCGGCGGGGCAACTGATCTCACCGACGAACAGATTCGTCGTGTCGACGATCTGGTGGTGAACTGGCGTGGGCAAGGCGGCGTCGCGGTGGGGTCGTCGCTGCGCCGCGAACGTCTGGTCGCGGGGCGCGCCGACGGATGTTTGCGGTTGCACCACGAGCCGGTCTGACGGACTGCGTTGGTACGCGCTGGTCCGGCATGGCACGCTGATGGCGTGGCAGCGCAGGCAGCAGCCGAGATGTATCCGGGCGACATCAAGTCGGTGTTGCTCACCGAGGATCAGATCCGTGACCGCATCGCGGACCTGGGCGCGGCCATCGGCGAGCGGTACCGCGGGCTGATCGGCAGCGGCGGTGAGGATTTGCTGCTGGTTACGGTGCTCAAGGGTGCGGTCATGTTCGTCACCGACCTGGCCCGCGCGATCCCGCTGCCGACCCAGCTGGAGTTCATGGCCGTCAGCTCCTACGGCTCGGCGACGTCGTCATCGGGAGTCGTTCGTATTCTCAAGGATCTCGATCGCGACATTCACGACCGCGACGTGCTGATCGTCGAGGACATCGTCGACTCGGGTCTCACGCTCTCGTGGCTGCTGCGCAATCTTGCGGCGCGGCATCCACGCTCGCTGCGAGTTTGCACGCTGTTGCGCAAGCCTGATGCCGCCCGCTCGAACATCGAGATGGATTTCGTCGGGTTCGACATCCCCAACGAGTTCGTCGTGGGCTACGGGCTCGACTACGACGAGCGTTACCGCGACCTGCCGTACATCGGAACGCTGGATCCGCGGGTCTACGAGGAGTAACCACCCGGCTAGGTGAGTTCCCAGACCACCGTCACTGTGAAGCCGACCGTCTGCTGGCCGGGTTCTACCGGCACCGGCTCGGCGGCCATCGAGCGAGGCATCGGCGTCGGAGTCGGCCCTCCCGCGCCGTTCTCGGAGATCGAGATCACCTTGCCCAGGTCGAGCCCGGACAGTTGCGCGTACTGCTCGGCACGCGCCTTGGCGTCGTCGAAGGCCCGCGCCCGCGCATCGCTCACCAGCTTCGAATCGTCGTCGATCGAGTAGTTGATCGAGTTGAACCTGACCGCGTTGCCACCGGTGCTGGTGATCAAGCCCAACGTCTGCGACGCGGTGTCGAGTTTGCGGATCTTCACCGACAGCGAGTTGGTTGCGCGGTAGCCGCTGATCGTCGACGAATCGGGGCCGTATTGCGGCTGAAGGCTGACGTTCGTGGTGCTGATGTCCTGGCGGTCGATCTTCGCGGTGTTCACCAGCGCGTCGATCACTGCCTGCGTGCGTTGGCTGGTCTGATTCATCGCGGTCGTCGCGTCGGGCGCGGTGGATTCGAATGCGACGTCGACGGCCAACGTGTCCGGTGCACCCTGCACGTGCCCGGTGCCGACGACGGTGACCAGCCGCGCGTCCGGCCCGGATTCGGAGCCCACGATGCCGCACGAAGACACCCCCGCGACAGCGAGAACCGCGACGACGATCACTAACCCGTTGCGCAACAGCGTTTTTGCGGGATGGCGCATACCGAGCACCCTACGCGCTTACGGCGTCACCAGGATCTTGCAGTGGCTGCCCGGGTTGGCCAGGTCGTCGAACGCGGCACCGACGCCGTCGAGTCCGACCACGCCGGTGATCAACGGTGCGACGTCTATGTCTCCCGCTGCGATCGCCCGCAACGAGTCGGCGAACTCAGCTGGGTCGTAGCCGAGGACGAACTGGATGTTGACTTCCTTGGCGATGCCGAAGAACGGGTGCACGGTGTCGGGCTGCATGCACACGCCGGCGACGACAATGCGGCTGCCGACGGGCGTGCGACGCAACACGTCGTCGACTATGCCGGGAACACCGACTGCTTCGAAAACCACAGCGGGCTTTGTGGTGTCGAACGGCGACCCCTCTGCGGGGTCGATAGTCCGATGCGCGCCCATGGTCTCGGCCAGTTGACGCCGCTTCGGCGAGAAGTCTGCCGCCACAATGCTTTCCACGCCGCGGTGACGTAGTGCCGCGATAATCGCGATGCCGATCGGTCCGCAGCCAAGGACGAGCGCGGTTTCGCCGCGGTCGATGTTGGACTTGTTGACGGCATGCAGCCCGACGGCCATCGGCTCCGTCAGCGCGGCGGGCTTGGGGCCGAGACCGTTGGGGACCTTGAGGAGCAGCGGCGCTGACAGCAGCATGCGCTCGGCGTAACCGCCGATCGTGGTGTTGGAGTAGACGATCGGTGACACGCCTTTCGACGACAGCAGCACCGGAACCGAGGTGACGAGCGTGCCGGCGGGCGGCGCGTCGGTGTCGGGCCCGGCTTCTCGCACTTCGGCGCTGAACTCGTGACCCATGAACACATCGGCGCTCAAGTCGACGCCGCCGTCGCCCGACGGCATTCCCTGAACCTGTCCGGAAAGCGACAGCACTTCGTCGCCGTACTTCGCGAAATGTAAGTCGGAGCCGCAGATTCCGCATGCCTTCACGTCCACCAGAACCTGGCCCGGGCCGGGAACCGGGTCGTTGACGTCGTCGCGATACACCATGCGGCCGCCGCGGAGTACGGCCGCCCTCATCGCGTCTTGTCCTTGAGTTTCAGTTCGTCGGTGTGCTCGCCGATCGCCTTGACAATCGCTTCACCCGCCCGGCCAAGAAGTTCCCCGCGCTTGCCCTTAGCCCATTCGTGCGACGCGTGGGGTGCGGCCAGTTGACCCTTGAAGTGTGGAATCACCTTGCGGGCGAACAACTCATACGAGTGATAGGTCGCCTCCGGCGATGCCCAGTCGTGGCCGAGTAGCAGGAACGTCCCGAAGCCGCCCGACCGGTCGAGCAGATCCTGGATGTAGGCGATCGCGTCGTCCGGAGTGCCGATGCAGCAATTCCCTTTGCCCGCATACTCTTCGACGAACTCGCGCGGGGATTGCGCGCCTTCCACCGTTTCGGCCAGCGGCACGAAACCGGCGGCGCCGAAGTAGTTCGCGAAATCCTGCAACCCGTAGGTGCAGTCGTCGATCGCCTGATCGCGGGTGTCGGCGAGGTGCATGATGCCGAGCACGCGCCACCCGCGCCGATCTGGCTCGTCGCGACCCGACTTCTTCGCCTGGTCGGCGACCACGTTCCACGTCGTCTCGATCGCCGCATAGCCGCCCGGTACCGACATCGACAGAGAGAGCAGCGACGTGCCGAGCTGCCCTGCGAGACGCGGTCCCGACGGTGAAATCATTGCCGCGGTGGAGATTTCGGGATACGGCCAGGTGTACGGACGGATGTGCAGTTGCGCGTCGCGCAGCGTGAACCAATCCGAGTGCCGGCTGATGCGCTCGTCGGGCGCGGCCCGGAACAGCGCGAGGATCGCCTCCAGCGATTCCTGCATCATCCGCCGTTGCTCGACGGGGTCGATGCCCATCATGTGCGCGTCCGACGGCAAGGCTCCCGGCCCGGTGCCGAACATCACCCGGCCGCGCGTCAAGTGGTCTAGCAGCACCCAGCGGTCCGCCACCATCAACGGGTGGTGGTACGGCAGCGACACCACCCCGGTGCCGAGGCGAAGGTGCTTGGTGCGCTCAGCGGCCGTTGCGATGAAGACCTCAGGGCAGGCGATCAATTCGTAACCGCCGGAATGGTGTTCACCAAACCAGGCTTCGTCGTAGCCGAGCCGATCCAGTGCAACGACACGCTCGAGGTCGTATTCCAGTGCGACCGTGGGGGATTGGCCGACAGGATGGAACGGGGTGATGAAAACGCCAAAGTTGAGCGGACCCTGCATCGTTACTGCAACTCCAATCCGGACAAGAACTTGAGCAGCGCCTCGTTGACCTCGTCGGGGCGCTCCTGCTGGATCCAGTGGCCCGCACCGTCCAGCACGATTTCTTCATAGTCGCCCGTCACCACTTCGCTCGCGCGATCAGAACGGGTGAAATGCCGCACCGGGTCTGCAGCACCGGCGATGAACAGCGACGGCACTGTAATCGTCGTCGTAGGCAGGTCGGCGGTGATTTCCCAGTTGCGGTCGAAATTGCGGTACCAGTTCAGGCCGCCGGTGAAGCCCGTCCGGCTGAATTCCGAAACGTAGCACTCGAATTCGTCGTCGTTGATCCAGTCGGCCAGCGCTGTCGGCTTCGGCAGTCGCTCGACCCAGCCCATGGGTCCCGGCGCGAGCATGCGAGCTACGGCGTCGGTGTCGTCGGGGTGCCGCGGGCCGCCGAACACCCGCAGCATCGTTTCGCGGACGTCGCGGCTCAGGTCGGCGTCGGCGACCCCTGGCTTCTGGAAGTAGAGGATGTAGAAGAAGTTCTCGCCGAACGCCTTGCGCCACAGCTGGGTCGGTGCGGCCTGCGGTCGCGGCACCGGTGGCACACTCATCCCGACGACGCCGGCCACGCGATCTGGGTGAAAGAGCGGAAGATTCCACGCGACCACCGAGCCCCAGTCGTGTCCGACGATCACTGCCCGCTGCGCGCCGACGTCGTCGAGCAGCCCGACGACGTCACCGCACAGTGCCTTGATGTTGTAGTCCTCGATCGCGTCCGGCGACGACGAGCCGCCGTAGCCGCGCTGGTCGGGTGCCAGCACGTGATAGCCAGCGTCGGCGAGCACGGGGATCTGGTGCCGCCACGAGTACGCGAGCTCGGGGAAGCCGTGCGCGAGCACCACCACCGGCGCGCCGCGTTCACCGGCCTCGACGACCCGCAACCGGACGCCGTTCGTGTCAACTAACCGCTCGGTTGATGTGACCACGGTCTCACCCTAATCCGCCGAAATTGCATTCCACGTGGCCCCCACCCGCACTTTGTCGCGCGGAACGCAATTTCGGCGACAGACCCCGGGCAACCCGTCCGGAACCGTCGAACGTTGGTCTAGCGGTAGCCTTGACTATCTCCTCTAACGCAGTGGAAGGACCTGGCCTCAGCACGGCCGATGCAGACGATGAACCGGAAAAACGTGATCCGCACGCTGGTGGCAATCGCCGTCGTGCTGTTGCTCGGGTGGTCGTTCTTCTATTTCAGTGACGACACCCGCGGCTACAAGCAGGTCGACACCTCGGCGGCGGTCGCGGAGATCAACGCCGGCAACGTCAAGAGCGCGCAGATCGACGACCGCGAGCAGCAGCTGCGCCTGACGCTGAACAAGGGCGACGACAAGACCGACGGCAGCGACAAGATCATCACGAAGTACCCCACCGGGTACGCCGCGACGCTGTTCGACCAGCTCAATAGCAAGAACGCAAAAGTCAATACGGTCGTCAACCAGGGCAACGTGCTCGGTTCCCTGTTGATCTACCTGCTGCCGCTGCTGCTGCTCGTCGGGCTGTTCGTGATGTTCTCCCGCATGCAGGGCGGCAGCCGGATGGGCTTCGGGTTCGGCAAGTCTCGCGCCAAGCTGCTCAACAAGGACATGCCGAAGACCACGTTCGCCGACGTGGCCGGAGTCGACGAGGCCGTCGAAGAGCTCTACGAGATCAAGGACTTCCTGCAGAACCCGTCGCGCTATCAGGCGCTGGGCGCCAAGATCCCCAAGGGCGTGCTGCTGTACGGGCCGCCGGGAACCGGCAAGACGCTGCTCGCGCGGGCGGTCGCCGGCGAGGCGGGCGTGCCGTTCTTCACGATCTCCGGTTCCGACTTCGTCGAGATGTTCGTCGGCGTAGGCGCATCCCGGGTGCGTGACCTGTTCGAGCAGGCCAAGCAGAACAACCCGTGCATCATCTTCGTCGACGAGATCGACGCGGTCGGCCGCCAGCGCGGCGCCGGGCTCGGCGGCGGCCACGACGAGCGCGAGCAGACGCTGAACCAGTTGCTCGTGGAGATGGACGGCTTCGGCGACCGCACCGGCGTCATCCTGATCGCGGCGACCAACCGGCCCGACATCCTGGACCCGGCGCTGCTGCGGCCGGGCCGCTTCGACCGGCAGATCCCGGTTTCCAACCCAGACCTCAACGGCCGCAAGGCAATTCTGCGGGTGCACTCGGACGGCAAGCCGCTGGCGCCTAACGCCGATCTGGACGGGCTGGCCAAGCGCACGGTCGGCATGTCCGGCGCCGACCTGGCCAATGTCATCAACGAGGCTGCGCTGCTGACCGCCCGCGAGAACGGGACCGTCATCACCGGCGCCGCACTCGAGGAGGCTGTCGACCGGGTGATCGGCGGGCCGCGCCGCAAGGGCCGGGTGATCAGCGAGCTGGAGAAGAAGATCACCGCCTACCACGAGGGCGGCCACACACTTGCGGCGTGGGCGATGCCCGACATCGAGCCGATCTACAAGGTGACGATCCTCGCCCGCGGCCGCACCGGCGGGCACGCCGTCTCGGTCCCCGAGGACGACAAGGGCTTGATGACGCGCTCGGAGATGATTTCGCGGCTGGTGTTCGCGATGGGCGGACGCGCGGCCGAGGAACTGGTGTTCCGGGAGCCGACCACCGGAGCGGTGTCCGACATCGAGCAGGCCACCAAGATCGCCCGCTCGATGGTCACCGAATACGGCATGAGCTCAAAGCTGGGCGCCGTCAAGTACGGCACCGAGCACGGCGACCCCTTCCTGGGCCGCACGATGGGCACGCAGTCCGACTACAGCCACGAGGTCGCCCGCGACATCGACGACGAGATCCGCAAGCTGATCGAGGCCGCCCACACCGAGGCGTGGGAAATCCTGACCGAATACCGCGACGTGCTTGACACGCTCGCCGGTGAGCTGCTGGAGAAGGAGACGCTGCACCGCGCCGACTTGCAAGCGATCTTCGGCGACGTGCAGAAGCGTCCGCGGTTGACGGTGTTCGACGACTTCGGCGGCCGCATCCCGTCGGACAAGCCCCCGATCAAGACGCCCGGCGAGCTCGCGATCGAGCGCGGTGAACCGTGGCCGCAGCCCGTCCCGGAGCCGGCGTTCAAGAAGGCCATCGCCCAGGCCAGTGCACAGGCTGAGGCTGAGGCGGGCAATGCATCCAGTGGCAACGGCAACGGGTCGCACGGTGCGCCGCAAAGCGTTCCGGCCGCCACCCAGCCCGATTACGGAGCTCCCGCTGGCTGGCGCGCACCCGGGTGGCCGCCGCAGCCGCAGCAGCAGAAGTCTTGGTCTGCGCCGCAGCAGGGGCATGGGCCGTATCAACAGAATCCGCAGGGTCAGCCACAATCGGAAGGCCGCGCTCCTGACGATCAGGCGCGCAAGGAGCGGGGCGACGCCCCCGACCCTCAGGGCTGAGGACGAACGGGAGGCTTGATGGCCCAGCCGAATTCGCGTGTCCCCAGGATCACCCCACCCGTATTCGACAGGGAGCGGGCCGAAGCCGCGGTCCGCGAGCTGTTGATCGCGATCGGTGAAGACCCCGAGAGGCACGGCCTTCGCGACACCCCGGCGAGGGTGGCCCGCGCGTATCACGAGATGTTCGCAGGCCTGTACACCGACCCGGATTCTGTGCTGGAGACGACATTCGACGAACAGCACGACGAACTCGTCCTCGTCAAAGAGATTCCGCTGTACTCGACGTGCGAACACCACCTGGTGTCGTTCCACGGCGTCGCACACGTCGGGTACATCCCCGGCGACGACGGCCGGATTACCGGGCTGTCGAAGATCGCGCGCGTCGTCGACCTCTACGCAAAGCGTCCCCAGGTCCAAGAGCGGCTGACGGGTCAGATCGCCGACGCGTTGATGCGCAAGCTCGACCCGCGCGGCGTGATCGTCGTCATCGAGGCCGAGCACTTGTGCATGGCCATGCGCGGCGTGCGCAAGCCCGGTGCAGTGACTACCACTTCGGCGGTGCGCGGCCAGTTCAAGTGCAACGCGGCCTCCCGCGCTGAAGCCTTGGACCTGATGTTGCGCAAGTGACCTCACCAGATCTTCGGTTCCGTTCCGGAACCAACGTGCAGGTGATGGGGGTCGTCAACGTCACCGACGACTCCTTTTCCGACGGCGGACTGTTCCTGGACCGCGACCGTGCCGTCGAGCACGGCGTGGCCTTGGCCGCCGAGGGAGCCGCGATCATCGACGTCGGTGGCGAGTCGACGCGGCCCGGTGCCACCCGCATCGACGCCCGCATCGAGACCGACCGCGTCGTGCCGGTAATCAAAGAGCTTGCCGCACAAGGGATAACGGTCAGCATCGACACGATGCACGCGGACGTCGCCGCGGCGGCATTGCAGGACGGCGCCCGCATCGTCAACGACGTGTCCGGCGGGCGCGCCGACCCCGCGATGGCCGGCGTGGTGGCCGACGCAGGCGTGCCATGGATCCTGATGCATTGGCGTTCTGTCAGCGCCGAGCATCCACATGAGGTGCCCGACTACGCCGACGTAGTTGCGGACGTCAAGGCGGAGTTGCTCGCCAGCGTCGAGGCCGCGACGTCCGCGGGGGTGGACCCATCCCGGCTCGTCATCGACCCGGGATTGGGTTTCGCCAAGACAGCGCAACACAATTGGACGCTCCTGCATGCGCTGCCCGAATTCGTCGCCACCGGAATCCCGGTGCTCGTCGGTGCCTCACGCAAGAAGTTCCTCGGCTCGCTCCTCGCCGACGATGCTGGAATCCGTCCACCCGCCGGCCGCGAAACTGCCACTGCAGTGATCTCCGCATTGGCGGCTTTGCACGGAGTCTGGGGAGTGCGGGTGCACGACGTCCGGTCGACGGTCGACGCGCTGAAGGTCGTCGAGGCATGGACGGCGGTCGATGACTGATCGAATCGAGTTGCGCGGCTTGGCCGTTCGCGGCCATCACGGCGTGTTCGACCACGAACGGCGTGAAGGTCAGGAGTTCGTCGTCGATCTCACGGTGTGGATCGACCTCGACAGGGCCGCGGCAAGCGACGACCTGTCCGACACTCTCGACTACGGAGAGCTCGCGAAGAGGGCGGCCGACATCGTCGGTGGACCACCGAAGAATCTCATCGAGTCGGTGGCCACGAACATCGCCGAGGACGTGATGCGTGACACGAGAGTCCACGCCGTCGAAGTCACCATCCACAAGCCCCAAGCGCCAATCCCATTGGAATTCGGTGATATTGCTGTCGTCGCGCGTCGGTCCCGGCGCTCGAGGGAGACGTCATGACGCGCGCCGTTCTGTCGATCGGATCGAATCTCGGCGACCGCCTGGGTGCGCTGCAATCGGTTATCGATACTTTGCGTGACGCCGTGGTCGCGGTCTCACCCGTGTACGAGACGGTGCCGTGGGGCGGCGTCGAGCAGGGCCCGTTCCTCAACGCGGTGCTGATCGCCGACGACCCGACGCTCACGCCGTCCGGCTGGCTTCACCGCGCCCAGCGCATCGAAGAGGCGGCCGGCCGCATCCGCGAGCAGCATTGGGGGCCAAGGAGTCTCGACGTCGACATCGTCAGCTGCTCTGACGGTGGGACGGAATTGGTGATGAGCGAACCGGATCTGACGCTGCCGCACCCGTACGCTCACCTGCGCGCGTTCGTGCTGATTCCGTGGCTCGAGATCGACCCGGACGCGCGGCTCACGGTCGCCGATGTCCCGACAGCTGTGACGCAGCTGCTCGACGACATCGAGCCCGTCGAAAAGGCCGGCGTGCGGCTGACGGATATGACCCTGGTTTCTCGGGTGTGACATGGGACCGACCCGCAAACGTGACCTGACGGCCGCGGTGGTGGCCGTCGCGGTGGTCGGCTACCTGCTGATGCTCATGTTCTACGCGCGGGGATTCCCCCGGATCACCGCGCTGACGGGCATCTCGCTGCTGGCCATCGCGGCGGTCGAGGCGACGTGGGGACGCTACGTGCGGTCGAAGATCAACGCCGGCGAAATCGGCGCGGGAGGCGGCCGGCTGCATCCTCTGGCGGTCGCCCGAACCGTGATGATCGCCAAGGCGTCGGCTTGGGTCGGCGCGGTGATGCTCGGGTGGTGGCTCGGCATGCTCGGGTATTTGCTGCCCAACCCTGACCGCATCGACGTCGCCGGCAAGGACACGCCCGGGGCGGCCATCGCGGCCGCGAGCGCTCTCGCGCTGACCGTCGCCGCGCTGTGGCTTCAGCACTGCTGCACGAAGCCCGAAGAACCGCCTGATGACCGCGGCGGAACAGATGACTAGAATCGCCGGGCTCGGTCGTCACATGACGTGACCTGCGCGGGTACAGTCTGGCGCATGACCGATCTGAGCCGCGGCACCCGCCCCCGGCGCGGCGGTCGCAGGCCCGGTTGGCTGCTTCTCACGGTGTTGCTAGTCCTGGCCATCGCGGCCAGTTCCGCGTTGGTGTTCACCGAGCGCGTCGAGCTGCTCAAGCTCGCCGTGATCCTGTCGCTGTGGGCCGCCGCCGCGGCCGCGTTCGTGTCGGTCATCTACCGCCGGCAAAGCGACCTCGATCGGGCCAGGGCTCGAGACCTCAAGATGGTCTACGACTTACAGCTCGACCGCGAGATCTCGGCCCGCCGCGAGTACGAGCTCGAGGTGGAGTCGCAACTGCGCCGCGAACTGTCGTCGGAGTTGCGCAATCAGGCCGCCGACGAGGTCGCCGCGCTGCGCGCCGAATTGGCGGCGCTGCGCAACAACCTCGAGATCATGTTCGACGCGGATCTGACCCACCGGCCCGCCATCGAAACGGACCGGCCGCCGGTGCGGGCCTACAGCGACTGGCAGCGCGACACCGACGCTGGTTCACGGGGCGGTGCGCGGTTCGTCGCCCAGGCGGCTCGGGCAGAGCCCGAGGAACGCGTGGAGGACGCGATCATCGACGTCCCCGAGGAGCCGGCGATCCCAGAGGAGGATGTCCGGGTCGAGGCCCCCCACGAGACGTTCGTCGCCGCGACCGAGCACCCGGCCGAACCTCGCTGGGATTTCCCGCCTGCGCCGGAACCGCAACAGCCACACTCACCCCGACTGGCACGGCACGGAAACGAACGCGGGCAGGACGACACCTGGGCACCCGCCACGAATGGTCATGCGCCGTCGTCGCCTCAGCCTCCTGCGCCCCCGGCCGAACCGGTGTATCCCGCGCCACACCCTGGTCGGCATTCCGCGCAGCCCGAGCCGGTTGGGGCGACGCCGGCACGGCATGCGACAGCGCAGGAGCGCTTCGTGCCGCCGTCCCCGCCGCCCCCGCAGGCTCCACCGCCCCCGCCGACATCGAGGCACGGCGCAACGGACGACGCCGGTCAATCGGTCGCTGACCTGCTGGCCCGGCTGCAGGCCACCGCCACCTCCAGCGGGGGTGGGCGTCGTCGCCGGCGCGACGACTGAGTTAGGCTGTTGCTGACCGTCCGGTACCTGCCCGGCAGGACCGGAACGATTTTCACAGACTTTTGCGAGGTCGTCTGCGATGGAGCAGTCCCCTAGCGCCTGGGGACCTCACGACGGACTGCGCCCGGCTCGCCTCTCGGTCGGGATCATTTCCGCCGGAAGGGTCGGCGCGGCACTGGGCTCGGCGCTGGAACGCGCGGGCCACGTCGTCGTGGCATGCAGCGCGGTGTCGCACGCGTCGCGGCAGCGTGCCCAGCGGCGCCTGCCCGAGTCCGCGATCCTGCCCGTTGACGAAGTCGCAGGCCGCGGTGAGCTGTTGGTGCTCGCGGTGCCCGATGCCGAACTCCCGTCGGTCGTGTCGGGCCTGGCGGCGACGCAGTCGGTGCGTCCCGGCACGATCGTCGTCCACACCTCGGGCGCCAACGGGATCGGCGTGCTCGCACCGTTGACCGAGCAGGGCTGCCGTCCGCTCGCGATCCACCCCGCCATGACGTTCACGGGTTCCGACGAGGACATCGAACGGCTGCCGGACACCTGCTTCGGCGTCACCGCGGCAGACGAAGTCGGGTATGCGATCGGCCAGTCGCTGGTCCTCGAAATCGGCGGCGAACCGTTCCGCGTCCGTGAGGACGCCCGCACGCTGTATCACGCGGCGCTGGCGCATGCCAGCAACCACGTCGTCACTGTCGTCGCCGACGCGTTGGAGGCGTTGCGGGCCGCGTTGTCGGGGCAAGAACTACTGGGCCAGCAGCTTGTCGACGATGCGCCCGGCGGCCTGGCCGAACGCGTCATCGGCCCGCTGACCCTGGCTGCGGTGGAGAACACCTTGCGGCGCGGGCAATCCGCGTTGACGGGTCCGGTCGCCCGCGGCGACGCCGACGCCGTCACCGCGCATTTGCGCGCGCTCGCCGAAGTGGATCCGCAACTGGCCGAGGCCTATCGGACGAATTCCCTTCGGACAGCGCAGCGTTCGCACGCAGACGCGAATGTATTCGAGGCACTCGCATGACGACGAAGTTGGCCAAGAAGTTTCATGCCGGACAGCTGAACGTCTATGAGACGCCGAAGGCCGTCGCGGAAGTGACGCGCGCGCTGCGCCACACGGGCCGGCGGGTGATGTTGGTGCCGACGATGGGCGCTCTGCATGCCGGCCATCTGGCGCTGGTGCGGGCCGCGCGTCGGGTTCCGGGTTCGGTGGTCGTGGTTTCGATCTTCGTGAACCCGTTGCAGTTCGGCGCCGACGAGGATCTCAACCGCTATCCCCGGACCTTCGACGCCGATCTGGATCTGCTACGCCGCGAAGCTGTCGAGGTTGTGTTCGCACCGAGCGTCGAGGCGATGTATCCCGACGGCCCGCGCACGTCCGTGCATCCGGGCCCGCTCGCGCAGGAGCTCGAAGGTGCTTCGCGCCCAACGCATTTCGCCGGCATGCTGACGGTCGTGCTGAAGCTGCTGCAGATCGTCGCACCCGACCGGGCGTTCTTCGGCGAGAAGGATTACCAGCAGCTGGTGTTGATCCGGCAGATGGTCACCGATCTCAACCTCGACGTGCGCGTCGTGGGGGTGCCGATCGTGCGGGAAGCCGATGGGCTCGCGCTGTCGTCGCGCAACCGCTACCTGACACCGAGTGAGCGAGAGCAGGCCGGCGCGTTGTCGGCGGCGCTGCTGGCCGGAATGTACGCGGCGCCAGCAGGAGTCGACGCGGTGCTCGACGCGGCGCGTGCGGTGCTCGACGAAGTGCGGGCAATCCACGTCGACTACTTGGAGGTGCGCGGCACCGAGCTCGAGCACGCGCCGGCCAGTGGTCCCGGCCGGCTGCTGGTGGCCGCGCGGCTGGGAAAGACCAGGCTCATCGACAACATTGCGATCGATATCGCCGGCACCGACGGGCATTCGATGGGCGGGCCGGACGACCATCACGAATTACCATGGAGGAACTGATGTTACGCACAATGTTGAAGTCCAAGATTCACCGCGCGACGGTGACGGAGGCCGACTTGCACTACGTCGGGTCGGTCACCATCGACGCCGACCTGATGGATGCGGCCGACCTGCTCGAGGGCGAGCAGGTGACGATCGTCGACGTGACCAACGGGGCCCGACTGGTCACGTACGCGATCACCGGCGCGCGGGGCAGCGGCGTCATCGGAATCAACGGCGCCGCAGCGCATCTCGTGCATCCCGGCGACATCGTGATCCTGATCGCCTACGGCACGATGACTGACGCAGAATCGCGCGAATATCAGCCACGCATCGTGTTCGTCGACGCCGACAACAGGCAAGTCCACCTTGGCGCCGACCCGGCGTTCGTACCTGATCAATACGACCTCGTGTCGCCGCGGTAGCCGTGCTGCTCGCAATCGACATCCGCAACACCCACACCGTCGTGGGCTTGATCTCCGGAACGGGCTCGCACGCAAAGGTGTCGCAGCACTGGCGGATACGGACAGAAACCGAAGTCACCTCCGACGAGTTGGCGCTGACCATCGACGGACTGATCGGCGACGACTCCGAACGACTGACCGGCGCCGTCGGGCTGTCGACCGTCCCATCCGTGCTTCACGAGGTGCGCGAGATGCTCGACCAGTACTGGCCGTCCGTGCCACATGTGCTGATCGAGCCCGGCGTGCGCACCGGCATCCCGCTGCTCGTCGACAACCCGAAAGAGGTCGGCGCTGACAGAATCGTCAACTGTCTCGCCGCCTTCAACAAATACGGCACCGCGGCGATCGTCGTCGACTTCGGCTCGTCGATCTGCGTGGACGTCGTGTCGGCCAAAGGCGAATTCCTCGGCGGCGCGATCGCGCCGGGCGTTCAGATCTCCTCTGACGCCGCGGCCGCCCGCTCGGCGGCGCTGCGGCGTGTCGAGCTGACCCGGCCTCGCTCTGTCGTCGGCAAAAACACCGTCGAATGCATGCAGTCCGGAGCAATGTTCGGCTTCGCCGGGCTGGTGGACGGACTGGTCCAGCGCATCCGCGACGACGTGGACGGTTTCTCCGGACACGACGTCACCGTCGTAGCGACGGGCCACACCGCGCCGTTGCTGTTGCCCGATCTGCACACCGTCGAGCGCTACGACAGGCACCTGACACTCGACGGGCTGCGAATGGTCTACGAACGCAACCGCGACAGCAACCGGGGAAGGCTCAAGCAAGCCCGCTAGCTTTCCGCTCGCGGTACGGAAAGCGGGTGCGCACTAAGCTGGCACGTCGTGAGTCCAGCAGACCCGCGCGATCCCGAGCCCGAGATTCCGGAGCAGTTCCGGATCCGTCAGGGCAAGCGCGAGCGACTGCTGAGTGAGGACCGGCCGCCGTACCCGGTCGCCGTGCCCGTCACCCACACCCTCGAGCAGGTCCGCGAGCGGTATCCGGATCTCGAAGCCGACGCCACCACCGGCGACGTCGTCGGGGTTGCTGGCCGCGTGGTGTTCGCCCGCAACTCGGGCAAGTTGTGCTTTGCCACCCTGCAGGAAGGTGACGGCACGCAGCTACAAGCCATGCTCAGCCTCGCGAGTGTGGGCCAAGAGGCGCTCGATGCCTGGAAGGCCGATGTCGACCTCGGCGACATCGTCTTCGTCCACGGCGAGGTGATCAGCTCCCGCCGCGGCGAACTGTCCGTTCTCGCCGACTCCTGGCAAATGGCCGCCAAGGCATTACGGCCGCTGCCGGTCGCGCACAAGGAGATGAACGAAGAGTCGCGTGTCCGCCAGCGCTACGTCGATCTGATTTTGCGGCCGGAGGCGCGTGCGATCGCCCGCCAGCGCGTTGCCGTCGTCCGTGCACTGCGAAACGCGCTGCACTCCAGGGACTTCCTCGAGGTGGAAACCCCCATGCTGCAGACCATCGCCGGCGGCGCGGCCGCGCGCCCGTTCGCGACCCATTCCAACGCGATGGACGCCGACTTGTACCTGAGGATCGCGCCCGAGCTGTTCCTGAAGCGCTGCATTGTCGGCGGTTTCGACCGCGTCTTCGAGCTGAATCGGGTCTTTCGAAACGAGGGCGCCGATTCCACGCACTCGCCGGAATTCTCGATGTTGGAGACATACCAGGCATACGGCACCTATGACGATTCAGCGGTGATGATCCGCGAGGTTATTCAGGAAGTCGCCGACGAAGTTTTTGGTACGCGAGTACTGACACTCTTCGATGGAACCCGCTATGACATCGACGGGCAATGGGCCGCGGTGGAAATGTACCCGTCGTTGTCTGAAGCTCTCGGTGAGCCGATTACTCCGGAGACAACTGCTGAGCATCTTCACAGCATCGCAACTCGGCTGGGGATCGAGATACCGACGGACCGGCCGTTCGGGCACGGCAAGCTCGTCGAAGAATTGTGGGAATTTTCCGTTGGCAAATATCTTCACGCGCCTACGTTCGTGAAAGATTTTCCCATCGAAACTACTCCGTTGACGCGTGAGCACCGCAGTGTTGCAGGAGTGACCGAAAAGTGGGACCTGTACGTGCGTGGCTTCGAGTTGGCAACTGGCTATTCGGAATTGATCGACCCGGTGATACAGCGCGAACGCTTCGAAGCGCAGGCGCGTGCGGCTGCGGCCGGCGACGACGAGGCAATGGCTCTTGACGAGGACTTTCTTGCCGCGATGGAGTATGCGATGCCACCGACCACCGGGACCGGAATGGGTATCGATCGCTTGATGATGGCATTGACGGGACTCGGAATTAGAGACACGGTATTGTTCCCCATTGTTCGTCGGCACCTGAACTGAAACTGGTGTCTCTCGACGAGTAAGGGTCCGCGTTGGCGCGGCGCACAATTGTATGGCACATTGGGACATCGATAGTCGACTTCTGCGTCATCGACGCGAGGCCGCAGTTCAGAAGGAGCAGTGTAGAAAGTGGCCAAGAAAGTAACAGTGACGCTGGTCGATGATTTCGACGGCGAGGCAGCCGCCGACGAGACAGTCGAATTCGGTCTCGACGGGGTGACATACGAGATTGATCTGTCCGCCAAGAATGCCAAGAAGCTTCGTGACGATCTGAAGGTGTGGGTGGAAAAGGGCCGGCGGGTCGGCGGTCGGCGGCGGGGCCGGTCGGCGGGTTCGGGCCGTGGCCGCGCGGCGATCGACCGCGAGCAGAGCGCCGCGATTCGGGAGTGGGCGCGCCGCAACGGCCACAACGTTTCGACTCGGGGCCGCATCCCCGCCGACGTGATCGACGCGTTCCACGCCGCAACCTGACGGCAAGGCGGTCTGACTCTTACGGCTTTCGGACTTTCGCTAGCGGCGAACCGCGGGCGCCCGGCGGCGGGAAACGAATCGGCGTTTGCCCGCGTTACACGGGTGCAGCGCAAGCGCCCCGGCAAACGGGTGCAATTGCGTCGGCCGCCGGGCTCGCGTGGTGGGGCGGCGAGGCAGGCAGGCCATTAGAGTGGACAGCGGGTATCCGGATGCAACGAGTCGACCGTGACGCCCACTGGTGACGGAGAGCAGGTAACCACCGATGTTCGAACGATTTACTGATCGCGCGCGCCGCGTTGTCGTCTTGGCCCAGGAAGAGGCCAGGATGCTCAACCACAACTACATCGGGACCGAGCACATCCTGCTGGGACTCATTCACGAAGGTGAGGGCGTCGCCGCCAAGTCGCTGGAATCGCTGGGCATCTCGCTCGAAGGGGTGCGCAGCCAAGTCGAGGAGATCATCGGCCAGGGCCAGCAGGCGCCGTCCGGTCACATCCCGTTCACTCCGCGCGCCAAGAAGGTGCTGGAGTTGTCGCTGCGCGAGGCATTGCAGCTGGGCCACAACTACATCGGCACCGAGCACATTCTGCTCGGGCTGATCCGTGAGGGCGAGGGCGTCGCTGCGCAGGTGTTGGTCAAGCTCGGCGCCGAGCTGACCCGCGTGCGTCAGCAGGTGATCCAGCTGCTGAGTGGCTACCAGGGCAAGGAAGCCGCGGAGGCCGGCACCGGCGGCCGCGGCGGCGAGTCCGGCAACCCGTCCACCTCGCTGGTGCTCGACCAATTCGGCCGTAACCTGACCGCGGCCGCGATGGAAGGCAAGCTCGACCCCGTCATCGGCCGCGAGAAGGAAATCGAGCGGGTGATGCAGGTGCTGAGCCGCCGCACCAAGAACAACCCGGTGCTGATCGGCGAGCCCGGTGTCGGCAAGACCGCCGTCGTCGAGGGGCTCGCGCAGGCCATCGTGCACGGCGAGGTGCCCGAGACGCTGAAGGACAAGCAGCTCTACACGCTGGATCTCGGATCGCTGGTTGCGGGCTCCCGCTACCGCGGTGACTTCGAGGAACGCCTGAAGAAGGTGCTCAAGGAGATCAACACCCGCGGCGACATCATCCTGTTCATCGACGAGCTGCACACGCTCGTCGGTGCCGGGGCCGCCGAAGGCGCGATCGACGCCGCGAGCATCCTGAAGCCGAAGCTGGCGCGCGGCGAGCTGCAGACCGTCGGCGCCACCACGCTCGACGAGTACCGCAAGTACATCGAGAAGGACGCCGCGCTGGAGCGCCGCTTCCAGCCTGTCCAGGTCAGCGAGCCGACGGTCGAGCACACGATCGAGATCCTGAAGGGTCTGCGTGACCGCTACGAGGCGCACCACCGGGTGTCGATCACCGATCCGGCGCTGGTGGCCGCCGCGACGCTGGCCGACCGCTACATCAACGACCGGTTCCTGCCGGACAAGGCCATCGACCTGATCGACGAGGCCGGTGCCCGGATGCGGATCCGGCGGATGACCGCACCGCCAGACCTGCGCGAGTTCGACGAGAAGATCGCCGAGGCGCGCCGCGAGAAGGAGTCCGCGATCGACGCGCAGGACTTCGAGAAGGCGGCAAGCCTGCGCGACAAGGAGAAGACGCTCGTCGCGCAGCGCGCTGAGCGTGAAAAGCAATGGCGCTCAGGCGATCTCGATGTCGTCGCGGAGGTCGACGATGAGCAGATCGCCGAGGTGCTGGGGAACTGGACCGGCATCCCCGTGTTCAAGCTGACCGAGGAGGAGACCACTCGGCTGCTGCGCATGGAGGACGAGCTGCACAAGCGGATCATCGGTCAGGAGGACGCCGTCACCGCGGTCTCCAAAGCGATCCGGCGGACCCGCGCAGGGCTGAAGGACCCGCGGCGCCCGTCGGGCTCGTTCATCTTCGCCGGCCCGTCCGGTGTCGGAAAGACCGAGCTGTCCAAGGCGCTGGCGGAGTTCTTGTTCGGCGACCAAGACGCCCTCATCCAGATCGACATGGGCGAGTTCCACGACCGCTTCACGGCCTCGCGGCTGTTCGGCGCGCCCCCCGGGTACGTCGGCTACGAGGAGGGCGGTCAACTCACCGAGAAGGTGCGGCGCAAGCCGTTTTCGGTCGTGCTGTTCGACGAGATCGAGAAGGCCCACCAAGAGATTTACAACAGCCTGTTGCAGGTGCTCGAGGACGGCCGGCTCACCGACGGTCAGGGTCGCACGGTCGACTTCAAGAACACTGTGCTGATCTTCACGTCCAACCTGGGCACGGCCGACATCTCCAAGGCGGTCGGGCTGGGCTTCACCCAGGGCGGCGGCGAGAACAACTACGAGCGGATGAAGCAGAAGGTCAACGACGAGCTGAAGAAGCACTTCCGTCCGGAGTTCCTCAACCGCATCGACGACGTCATCGTCTTCCACCAGCTGACGAAGGACGAGATCATCCGGATGGTCGACCTGATGATCGGCCGGGTGGAGAAGCAGCTGAAGGGCAAGGACATGGCGATGGAGCTGACCCCCAAGGCCAAGGAGCTGCTGGCCAAGCGCGGGTTCGATCCGGTGCTGGGCGCGCGGCCGCTGCGGCGCACGATCCAGCGCGAGATCGAGGATCAGCTGTCCGAGAAGATCCTCTTCGAGGAGGTCGGTCCCGGCCAGCTGGTGACGGTCGACGTCGACAACTGGGATGGCGAGAGTGCCGGCGAGGACGCGGTGTTCACGTTCACCGGCGCGCGCAAGCCGCCCAAGGAGCCGGAGCCGGATTTGGCTCAGGCCGGCGCCGCGGGGACGCACAGCGCGGCCGCGACGGAATAGCGCCGCATCGCGTTGACGCTCCGCTCGGGCGGGCTCTAAGCTCGCCTCGGTAGTTGACGGGCGAAGGAATCTGGTGAGACTCCAGACGGTCGCGCCACTGTTACAGTCAGACCCGACGTCCGTCCGACCCTGCAACCGGGACGCGAAATCCCGAAAAGGAGTGACGACATGACCTCACCCGAAGCCGCCAAGTCACCGGCCGTCAAGGCTCGTCCGGTTGACCTGTCCGCGACCGCCGCCGCGTTGTGGCTGGCCGGCACGATGTTCCTGGCGCTTCTGGTGATCTACTTCGTCGGCATCGACCAAGGTGCGGTTTCGGTTTTCGGCAGCGATACGCACGTGCACGAGTTCATGCACGACGCCCGGCATCTGCTCGGCTTCCCCTGCCACTGACGCCGGGATGGAAAAGCGCATCATCGCGCGCGGTCTGCTGGCCGGCGCGATCGCAGGAGTAGTCGCGTACCTTTTCGCCCGCACGTTCGTCGAACCGACCATCGGGCGTGCTGTCGGCTTCGAGGAGTCGCACATCGCGGCCCACGACCACGGTGCCGAATTGTTCACGCGCAGTGTGCAGGCCAACATCGGAATGGGTTTCGGAGTCGTCGCATTCGCGGTCGCGATGGGTGCCATGTTCGCGGTCACATTCGTCGTGGCCTACGGACGAGTCGGCAACATCCGCCCGCGAGCTCTGTCAATCTTGTTGGGTTCCGGCGCTTTTGGCGCCATGATCTTGGTTCCCGCGCTGAAGTATCCTCCGAATCCACCCTCGATCGGTCACGCGGACACCATTCGCGAACGCACCGGACTGTACTTGCTCATGGTGCTGGTGTCGGTGGCGCTGGCTTTTGGAGGGCTCTGGCTGGGCCGAAAGCTGGTGTCGCGGTTGGGAGTCTGGAGCGCGTCGCTGGCGGGCATCGGGGCGTATGTGCTCGCGGTCGCGGTGGTGATGTCGGTGCTGCCTGGCGTGGCCGAGACACCGGCCGGCTTCCCTGCCGACACACTGTACGACTTCCGGGTGTATTCGCTGGCAACCCAGTTGGTGATGTGGGCGACGATCTCGGTGGTGTTCGCATCGTCGGCGGCACGGCTGTTGGGCGAGCGGCCGAACCGTCAGGAGCATAGTCTTACCGCGTGAGCGAGGTAACCCGGCTGACGCTGGTCTCGCACGCGATGACCGACGCAATGTCGGCCGGCCGGTTCCCGACCGACGAGCCTCTCAACGCCCGCGGACGGCGGCAGCTCGGCCCGTCAATCGACTTCGGCGCAACGGAATTCACGTCGGTACGCGGGCCGGAACAACGATGTCTGCAGACGGCCGAGCTGCTCGGCTTGCACGCGACGGTGGAACCGCGGCTGGCCGACCTGGACTGCGGACGCTGGCGTGGCGACGTACTGAGCGGGGTGCTGCCCGCGGACCTCGCAGTGTGGCTGACCGATCCGTCGAGCGCGCCCCACGGCGGTGAATCGGTGCTCGAGCTGATGCAGCGGGTGTCGGGTTGGCTCGAATCGATGTCGGCGAATCGGTCACGCACGGTGGCAATCACTCACCCTGCGGTCATCCGAGCCGCGATCCTGCTGGCCCTCGACGCGCCACCGAAATCGTTCTGGCGCATTGACATCGCTCCCGCGAGCCGCACCTCCCTGCATTTCCGTGGCCAGGCGTGGACGCTGCGCTCGGGTTAGTGCAGCATCCCGAACACTTGCTTGGCGATTGAGATCATCCACGCGCCGGCGCTGGGACCGTGGAACCGGGGCCAGGTCAATTGGAAGCTGACCACCCAGGGCTGACCCTGACGGTCCACGGCGTACCAGCTGAATGTCAAGTCGCCCGGCAGGTTTCCGGCCTTCGCGCCGATGTACGGCCACCGCGTTGTGTCGAGATCGATGCCCGGGATTGCCGACATGATTTGGCGCACGGGCGAGGCGGCGCCCGTCGCACCGGTCTGCAGCGCCGCGTGCACTCGGCAGATGTCCTCGGCGCTGCCGTACCACTCCGCTCCGTACGGCGATGCGGGCGTATGGGTGCGCTCCGGATCAGGTTGGTATGGACGGGAATTCGTTTGCGCAAGCAGCTGGCCCCGCTGCTGCGCCGATCCCGCGGCAACCGCCGCCTTCCATTGCTCGCGCATGTCTGGCTTGCCCCAGCCGACGGCGAACATCTCGTGCATCGTGGGAAACGGCGTCATGCTGGCCGGGTCGTGATGCCCGGCCTGCTTCAACGCCCGCTCGACGGCCGCCGTCCCGACACGTCCGATCAGCAGATCGGTGGCCATGTTGTCACTGTTGGCGATCATTTTCTCCGCGGCCTTGCGCACCGACACGTTCGCGCCCGGCGGCAGCTCCTCCAGGCCCGACGAGCCAACATCTTTCGCCCGGGCAGTAATGGTCAACTGGTCGTCCCACGACAGCGTGCCCGCTTTCACCGCGTCGGCTACGGCGTACAGCACGTACAGCTTGAAAATCGAAGCGAGCGGTAAGGATTCGGAGGTATTCGTGCCCGCCACTTTCTCGCACCGGCCGTCGACGATTTTGGCGACCTGATACGAGTAGTGTGCGTGAGACTTGCCCAACGCAGCATCCACGTCGGGCCACGAACTGATCGGCGGCTGTTTCAGCTCGGCGTCGAACTGCTCAACCATCCCCTTCTCGTCCGTGCGGATGTCGATGTCCTGTGCCGCGCCAAACGAATTGACAAGATGCAACGTCGCACGCCCGGCGAAATAGTCGATGCCAGAAACCGTGAAAGGTCTGTCCCACCAAAGGTTTTCCATCGTGGACTGGACGCTTCTCGCCTTGTCAGGCGCGGCCAGCGTCGCGACGCCGTTGGAGCCGATCGGCCAGTCCGAGTTGAGCATGTCGACGGTCTGCTTGGCGCGCAAGCCTGCCGGCGTGTTCAGACTGATCTTCACCCCGGTGTCGGGCGTGATGGAGGCCGCCGGTGGTGTCGAACAGCTGCAAACCAAGGCCGCGGCCGTGCCGGCGGTAGCAAGCAGTGCCACCGCGCGCAGCCGCGCCCGGCTTGCGCTAGCCCTCGGCGCCGGTCCCCGCAACGTCCAACACAACCTCGAACTCCAGCAGCGACGCTCCCGTCGCCACCGGGTTCGCCCGGTGCCCGGCATGCGCCTGGATGGCGGGGCCGGTCGCCCACGCCTGGAACGCCTCTTCGGATTCCCATTGCGTCACCACGAAATAGCGGTCTTCGCCCTTGACGGGCCGCAGTAATTGGAAGCCGAGGAAGCCGGGTGAATTCTCGACGGCGTGTGCGCGGTGCGCGAACCGCTTCTCCAGTTCGGGGCCGGCGTCGGGCGGCACTTCGATTGCGTTGATCTTGACCACGGCCATGGAACTCAGGCTACCGTGCGGCCATCGTGGCAAGAGCAGAGCTACTGACCGAGTGCGGCGGAGAGGGACCGCCCCTGGTGCTGGTGCACGGACTGATGGGACGCGGCAGCACCTGGCGCAGACAAGTGCCGTGGCTGAGGGCGCTGGGCAGCGTCTACACCTACGACGCGCCGTGGCACCGCGGCCGTGACGTCGCCGACCCGCACCCGATCAGCACCGAGCGCTTCGTCGAAGACCTCGGCGACGCCGTCGCGTCGTTGCGCACACCCGCCGTGCTGATCGGGCACTCGATGGGCGGTTTGCACGCGTGGTGCCTGGCTGCCGAACGCCCCGAGCTGGTCATCGGTCTCGTCGTCGAGGACATGGCGCCCGATTTCCGTGGCCGGACCACCGGGCCGTGGGAGCCGTGGCTGCACGCGTTGCCTGTCGAGTTCGCGGCGGCACGGCAGATCTTCGACGAGTTCGGTGACGTTGCGGGCCAGTACTTCTTGGATGCCTTCGATCGCACCGCGACAGGGTGGCGGCTGCACGGCTGCGTCGAGCGCTGGATCGAGATTGCGGCAGAGTGGGGCACTCGCGACTACTGGGGCACGTGGCGCGCCGTGCGGGTTCCCGCGCTCTTGATCGAGGCCGGCAACTCGGTCACCCCACCCGGGCAGATGGCGCAGATGCACGAAACAGGCTGGCGGACAACCTATCTCCGTGTCCCCGAGTCAGGGCATCTGGTGCACGACGAAGCCGCGGAAACGTACCGCAGTGCGGTCACCGCCTTTCTAACGACGCTCACCCACCGCGCCTGACGTCGGCCAGGCCGGCTGCTGCTCGAACCGGGTGCGGATCGCGTCGAGCTCGTGCGCCATCCGCGGCGCGTCGGAACTCTCGCTGCAGAGCCGGCCGCGCATCGGCGCGGACACCCGGAATTGGTCCAGCCCCACCCGCAACCCGGCCGACCGGTGCGCAATCCAGGCGATCGCTGCTGCCACCGCGAACGGGGCCATCAGGATCGAAACCGTCAAAAAGAAGGTCATGGCAGAAAGTCTTCACCCGCCAACATCCGGCCAACAGTGGCAGGAATGACGCGTTGCGATAATATGCTGCCATGCTGCGATCTGTTGCGGTTTTAGTGCTCGAGAGGCTCGCGGTCTTCGAATTCGGTGTCGTTTGTGAGGTATTTGGCATCGACCGCGAAGCCGACGGCGTTCCGAACTTCGACTTCAGGGTCTGCGGACCGCATGCCGGCCAACCGCTACGAACGACAGTCGGGGCGCAGGTGACCCCCGAGCACGGACTGGACGGCCTCGTCGGCGCCGACCTCGTCGCGATTCCCGCGGTGTCGTCGCCGGGCGGTTTCCACAGCTATCCGCCGGAGGCGCTGGCCGCGTTGCGCACCGCCGCCGAGGCCGACTCGACGATCTTGACGGTCTGCTCGGGGGCGTTCGTGGCGGGCGCGGCGGGACTGCTCGACGGCCGGCGCTGCACCACGCACTGGATGCATGCCGACGACCTGGCCCGCATGTATCCGACGGCGCGCGTCGACCGCAACGTGCTGTTCGTCGACGACGGAAACCTCATCACCAGCGCAGGCACAGCGGCGGGCATCGACGCGTGCCTGCACCTCGTGCGCCGCGAATTGGGCAGCAGGATAACGAATATCATCGCGCGGCGAATGGTCGTTCCGCCCCAACGCGACGGCGGACAGCGCCAGTTCATCGACCACCCGGTGCCGACGCATTGCTCGTCCGGATTCGCGCCGCAGCTCGACTGGATCCTCGCCAACCTCGACAAGCCGCACTCGGTCGCGACGCTTGCCCGTCGCGCGAACATGTCGCAGCGCACGTTCGCGCGAAAGTTCGTGGAGGAGACCGGCACAACGCCCATGCAATGGGTGACCGACCAACGAGTGCTGTTGGCCAGGCAGCTGCTCGAGGACACCGACCTCGACATCGACCGCATCGCCGACCGCTCGGGCTTCGGCACCGCGACTCTGCTACGCCATCACTTCCGGCGACTCGTCGGCGTCACACCATCTCAATACCGCCGCAGATTCGCCTGTGTGGACAGCCAAACAGCTTGATAGTCAACGGCCTTCGCCTGCGAGCGCGAACCGGCCGTCTGCGGTTTGTTCCACCAGGCCGTCGGCCAGCAATGACGCCAGCGCACGATCACGTTGCGCGGCGTCGGTGACCCACGCGACGTCGAGCTCGCTGCGCACCACCGGAGAGTCGTTGGCTCGCAACACATCCAACAATCTGCCCCGCACCTGCCGATCAGTCCCGGCGTAAGTTTGCGCGCGGCGAGCCGGCTGCTCGGATGGCGGATAGCCAGCCGCTCGCCAAGCACAGCCGGTGAGCGGACATACCCCGCAGCGGGGCGACCGCGCAGTGCATACGGTTGCGCCCAGTTCCATCAGCGCCGCCGAAAACCGTGCTGCGGAGCCGTCATTCGGCAGCAGCGCGTCCACGTCGGCAAGGTCGCGCGCACGCGGTGACGCGTCGGCGACTCCGTGCACGACCCGCGCGATGACCCTTCGCACATTCGTGTCGACCACCGGAACTCGGCGGCCGTACGCGAACGCCGCAACGGCACGCGCGGTGTACTCGCCGACGCCCGGCAGCGTCAGCAGCGTCTCGACGTCGTCGGGCACCACGTCGTCGCATTCGCGGGCGATGACACTCGCGCACTCGTGCAGCCGCTTCGCACGGCGCGGATAGCCGAGCTTGCCCCACGCCCGCAGAATGTCGGCCGCATTGGCCGCGGCTGTCGCCGACGGTGTGGGCCATCGCCGCACCCACTCCTCGAAGACCGGCTGCACCCGCGAGACCGGCGTCTGCTGCAGCATGAACTCGCTGACCAGGACCTGCCACGGCGTGAGGCCTGGTGCCCGCCACGGCAGGTCGCGTTTCGAAGTGTCGTACCAGCCGACCAGGGTGGGCGCGTCGATCGTCACGCGTTGCACAATGGCAGCCATGCCGAACACGAATCCCGCCAGCGCATGGAAAGCACTCAAGGAGGGTAACGAGCGGTTCGTTGCGGGCAAGCCCGCGCATCCGAGCCAAAGTGTCGAGCACCGCGCCAGTCTGGCCGCCGGCCAAAAACCAACTGCGGTCGTGTTCGGTTGCGCCGACAGCCGGGTGGCTGCCGAGATCATCTTCGACCAAGGCCTCGGTGACATGTTCGTCGTGCGCACGGCCGGCCACGTCATCGACTCGGCGGTGCTCGGCTCGATCGAGTACGCGGTGACGATTCTCGACGTGCCGCTGGTCGTGATCCTCGGCCACGACAGTTGCGGAGCGGTCAAAGCCACGTTGAGCGCGCTCGACGACGGAGAGATCCCGGGCGGATACGTTCGCGACCTGGTGGAACGGGTCACCCCGTCCGTGCTCGCCGGACGCCGCGAGGGACTGACCCAGGTCGACGAGTTCGAGGCGCGGCACGTCCACGAGACGGCCGAACAGCTGCTGTCGCGTTCGAGCGCGATCCACGAGCGGATCTCATCGGGAGAGGTGGGGATCGTCGGGCTCACCTATCACCTCGCCGACGGCCGGGTCGCGCTGCGCCACAGCGTCGGCGAGGTAGGCGAGTAAGCGTTACCAAACCGCGACACGCCGAGCGACGTCGGACGACTCGCGGTGACCTGGGATTACCGTGTGTTCGTGCTGGATCTTGAACCGCA
>DASRFZ010000049.1:0-4343 GCA_035651275.1 Mycobacterium sp.
GGCATGCCGCGGCGGCGCGGGGCATGCGGCACGTGCCGCCGACCGGGCACTACCTGCGGTCGAGGATCGTCCGGATCATGCCGGGCTACCTGGTCGCGGTGGTGGTGATCCTGACCCTGCTGCCCGACGCCGAAACATCAAGTAGCACAGTCTGGTTGGCGAATCTGACGCTGACCCAGATCTACGTCCCGCTGACACTGACGGCCGGGCTCACCCAGATGTGGAGCCTGTCGGTGGAGGTCAGCTTCTATCTCGCGCTGCCGCTGCTGGCGCTGTTGGTGCGCCGGTTGTCGGTGCGGGCAAGGGTGCCGGCGATCGCGGCGGTGGGCGCCCTCAGTTGGGGCTGGGCGTTTCTGCCAATGACCGGAGTCGACGGCGCGAACACCTGGAACTGGCCGCCGGGCTTCTTCTCGTGGTTCGCCGCGGGCATGCTGCTCGCGGAGTGGACGGTCACCCCGCCCGGTTGGATGCACCGGCTCGCACGCCGTCGGGTGCTGATGGCCGTGGTAGCGCTCGTCGCGTTCCTTGTGGCGGCCTCGCCGCTGGCTGCCAACGAGGCGCTGACCCCCGCCGCGCCCAGCCAGTTCGTGGTCAAGACCGTGATGGGCGCGGTGGTGGCCGCGGCGCTGATCGCCCCGCTGGTGCTCGACGCCCCGGACACACCGCACCGATTCCTCGGCAGCCGGCCGATGGTGACGCTGGGCCGATGGTCGTACGGCTTGTTCGTCTGGCACCTGGCCGCGCTGACGATGGTGTTCCCGGTGATCGGTGAGTTCGCGTTCAACGGTGACATGCCGGTGGTGCTGGTGCTGACCGTGATCTTCGGGTGCGCGATCGCAGCGGTGAGCTACGGGCTCGTCGAGTCGCCGTGCCGAGTTGCGTTGCGGCGCTGGGAGTATCGCCGGACGGCGCCACCGTTGGATAGTTCGGTCACTGATTCGTTCGAGCCTGCCGTCGTGCGATGACGCCGGCGCGCACGGCTGAGCGTCGCGCTTTGCCGGCGTCATCGCGCAGTGGGGTGTCGACGAATTCGACTGTGCGGGGCCGTTTGTAGGCGGCGAGGCGCTCGCCGACAAAGGTGATCACCGCGGCCTCGTCGAGTCCCGCGCCGTCGGCCGCGTGCACAATCGCGTGCGGCACCTGGCCGAGGTCCTCGTCGGGTACGCCGACGACGAGGCACGACAAAACCGCCGGGTGTTCGGACAGCGCCGCCTCGATCTCGGCCGGGTACACGTTGCGACCGCCGACGGTGAACATGTCGACGCGGCGGTCGGACAAGTAGAGGAAGCCGTCGTCGTCGAAGTAGCCGAGGTCGCCCAGCGAATCCCAGCCGTCGCGGCTCTTGGCTGTGGCGCCGACGTAGTGGTACGTGGGTGCGCTGCCGGGGGAGGGCCGCATGTAGATCTCGCCGACGACGCCCGGCGGGCATTCGTTTCCGTCGTCGTCGAGCACCTTCATCTCGCCCGCCACCACCACGCCCACCGAGCCGCGATGTGCCAGCCACTGCTCGCCGCTGATGAACGTCATCGCCTGAAGTTCGGTGCCGCCGTACAGTTCCCAGACGGCATCGGGCCCGAGGATGTCGATCCACGCCTGCTTGACTGCAGGCGGGCACGGCGCGCCCACATGCCAGAACCGCCGGATCGACGATAGGTCGTAGGCATCCGGATTCGCCCGGTATACCGGAAGGAGCCGCTGCATGATCGTCGGGACGGTCGCAAGAAAGTTGACGCGATACTCGGTGACCAGCCGCAGGAACTCCGCGGGTTCGAACCGCGGCAACAGCACCAGGTGCTGGCGCATCAGCAGACCGATAGTCGCCGCGGTCATCCCGGTGTTGTGACTGAGCGGCACCGACACCAACTGGGTGTCGCCTTCCTGGGCGCCCATCCCGTAGCCGAAAAGCGTTGCGGCGAACCGGCTGTCGCCGCCGGCTTCGATCAGCTTGGGCCGACCCGTGCTGCCCCCAGAGGCCATCGCCTTCCACGTCGGAGAAACGGCCTCCGGCAGTGGTTCGTCGGACAGTCTTGGATCTGGAATGAAACCCATTGGCACGCTTGGGGTATCGCGCGCATCGCGACCGACGACCAGAGCCCGGGGATGCAACTGCATCAGCGCGTCGAACTCCGGGTCGGGCAACCGCGGCGACAACGGTTGCGGAGTCGCGCCGAGCTTCCATGCCGCCAGCGCGGCCTCGAACCATTCGATCGAGTTCGGCAGCGCGATCGTGACGTAGTCGCCGACCCCGACGCCGCGTTCGGCGAAAGCGCGTGCCAGCCGGTTGGTCGAGCGGTCGAGTTCGCCGCGGGTCAGCGTGCGCCCGTCGCAGGTGGCGGCCGGCTCGTCAGGAGCCAGCGCCGCCAGGCGCGAAAATTGCGTGCTGATCGGGGGTACGACGGTCTCTGCGGTTTCAGTCATCGCTCCCCTTCCGCGGCGTTCGCGTGATCGGGACTATTGATGCCACGAGCGCGCCGACGGCGATGAGCGCGAGCAACTGCACACCCCAAGAGTGTCCGTCGTATCCGCTTACCGACCGCCACGGATGACGTGACAGCGCTGCACCCGCCAGGATGAAGCCCGTCGCGGCGGTGCCGAGCGTGATCCGGTCGGCGACTGATTCCCGAAACGCATACCGCGCAACGAGGTTCGCACCGAACACGAGGATTCCGACAACACCGGCGATCAGCCAGCCCGCGCCCAGTGCTGCCACCGCGGCGCCGCCGGTGCCGGGACGCCACGGTCGCGCCGGATCGTCGTCGGTCCTGCGGCCGCGCACCAGAGCCAGCAGCGCGAGCAGTGGCAGCAGCGCCAAGCCCCAGCCCAGCCCGGCGCGATACAGCGTGTTGGACGGAAACGTCAGCGTGATCGTGCCGCCGGTGCCCGCGGGCACGATCCACCCTTGTTGCCAGCCGTTGACGACGACCGGCGTCAACCGCTTGCCGTCGGAGGTGCGCGCCACCCAGCCCGGGTTCACACTTTCCGGCACGACGAGCACGCGTTCCGTCGGCGCGGGGTCGGCGCGGACTTCACGACGGGCTGGTCCCCAGACGCCAACGGGTGCAGCGGTTTTCGTCGCTGTTGTCAGTTGAGAGGCGCGGGGCGTGAGCAGCTGGGCGCCGTCGACGTCGAATGCTTCTCCGGGGCTGATCAGCAGCTCCTGCTTGCCGGCGGGCAGCGCGATCGGGTCGCGTTGGCAGGGCTGAGCCGCGATCGGTTGACCGCTCAACAGGGCGCCGACGGTGGTGTGGATGGAGGTCGGGATGAAGCGGCCGGCGATGGCGATCATCGGCCCGGCGCCGCAGCCGAGGTCGACCGGCCGCGCACGGTTGCGAGCGGCGTCGGCCGCAGCGATCGGTCGGCCGTCGCTGCCGATCGCCGCGACTTCCGCGAGGCCGGGCGGCTTCAGCTGGTCGAATCCGAGCGCGGTGCGGTCGATGACGTCGTCCCAGGCCAGGATGCTGATCTTGACGGTGTCCGTGACGGCCGGGGTCAGCGGGATCGTGGGGTCGCTGTCGTCATTGTCTGCTCTTCGCGCAAGCGGCTCATCGCCGTGGCTTTGCGTTAAGGCCCGCACCTGTGGTCCGGTGCCCAGGTCGACGGCGACGAGCGTCGGATGGGCGGGCACCGACGACGTGCTCGGCGTCAGCCTGACGCCCGTCACCTCGGCGGCCCGCGGCAGCTTCAGCGTCAGGTTGGGCGGCGTCCGGTCGTGCACGACGTTCTGCGGTGCGACCCACGACGTGCGCGGGTCGCCGTCGGCGGCGGCGAACGCGGAGCCCTGCACGTCGAGAACGTCGGCGTCGCCCATCGCGCGCGCGGCGCCCGGCTGCGCGATGAGGTCGGCGAGCTTGGGTCCTTGGCGCGCGCGCACCCAGACGACCGGCGTGACGTTCATCGCCTCAGGCACGTTGAGCGTGCGGCTGAGGTTCACCGGCTCCTCCGGAGCCAGCGCCATTGTCGCGGCGCAGCGCACGCGGTCCGGACTGTCGGCGCAGCCCGCGCGGCCCAGCATTTCGTCGCCGAGATCCCAGCCCGCGACCGCCGAACCGCCAGGCGGAGCTGGGACCATCACGGTATGACGCAGAGTCACCGGATGGGCGAAACCGCTTGCGTCGTACTGGGTTACCGCGATGTCAGTGATCCCGAACTGCACCCCAGCCGAACCGTCGTCGGTGCCGATGGCCTTGATCCGCACCCACGGTGTCTCGCCGTAGGGCAGTGCCGCCGAAAGGGGCTGTCCGGGCTTGTCGTATCGAATGGTGGTGGTGCCGTTGACCGTCGAGATCTCGATCTTGCGGACTTGTGCGCCGACAGCCGTCGCACTGGGGGTGAGCGTGATCGTC
>DASRFZ010000050.1:0-3561 GCA_035651275.1 Mycobacterium sp.
AACCCGGGCACGGCACCCAACAACACGCTGCCGCCCGTCGACCCCGCGTACGGTTTCACACCGGGCCCGGACGGGATGCGGTACATGGGCGGTGGGCAAGTCGGCTTCGCGGCCGGCGACCGGTCCAACACCGTGCAAGTCGCCGTGCTCAGGCTTTCCCGCGACGACGCCAACGCGGCGGCCGTGGATCTCGCGCGGAAGGTCGCGCCGAAAGTTCCTACGTAGCGGCCTCGGCCACTCGGCGGCCAAGTTCGGCGCGGGCCTGTTCGGCCCACAGCGGGGTCCCGAGCAGAGTTGTGCCAGGAATCCGGAATCTCCGGTGCGCCACGGCCGGGTGATCCCTGAGATACTGCCTGTGAGCTCGCGTCGCCGGAAGGAACTGCCATGCCCATCGCCACCCCCGAGGTTTACGCGGAAATGCTGAGCCGCGCCAAGGAGCACTCGTTCGCCTTCCCGGCCATCAACTGCACGTCGTCTGAGACCATCAACGCGGCGCTGAAGGGCTTCGCTGACGCCGGCAGCGACGGCATCATCCAATTCTCCACTGGCGGGGCAGAATTCGGCTCGGGACTCGGCATCAAGAACATGGTCACCGGCGCGGTCGCGCTGGCTGAGTTCGCGCACGTCGTCGCCGACAAGTACCCAATCACGGTCGCACTGCACACGGACCACTGCCCGAAGGACAAGCTCGACACGTACGTACGGCCGCTGCTGGCGATCTCACAAGAGCGGGTCGCGGCCGGCCGCAATCCGTTGTTCCAGTCGCACATGTGGGACGGGTCCGCGGTGCCGATCGACGAGAACCTCGACATTGCCCGCGAACTCCTCAAAGAGGCGGCGGCCGCCAAGATCATCCTCGAGATCGAGATCGGCGTCGTCGGCGGTGAAGAGGACGGCGTCGCGCACGAGATCAACGAGAAGCTGTACACCACCGCCGAGGATTTCGAGAAGACCATCGACGCGCTGGGTGCCGGTGAGCACGGCACATATCTGCTGGCCGCGACGTTCGGCAACGTTCACGGCGTGTACAAGCCGGGCAACGTGAAGCTGCGGCCGGAAGTACTGGCCGAAGGGCAGGAGGTCGCCGCGCGCAAACTCGGATTACCTTCAGACGCAAAGCCTTTCGACTTCGTGTTCCACGGCGGCTCGGGTTCGTTGAAGTCGGAGATCGAGGAGGCGCTGGGCTACGGGGTGGTGAAGATGAACGTCGACACCGACACGCAGTACGCGTTCACCCGTCCGGTCGCCGGACACATGTTCACGAACTACGACGGCGTGCTCAAGATCGACGGCGAGGTCGGCGACAAGAAGGCGTACGACCCGCGCAGCTACCTGAAGAAGGCCGAGGCCGGCATGACGGAGCGCGTCGTCGAAGCCTGCAGAGACCTGCATTGCGCCGGGCGGTCCGTCACCGGTTAGCTGATCGGCCCCTCGCAGATCTTCCAGCCGCCGTCGAGGTATTGCAGGTCGAAGCTGCGCGTCGACCGCACTTGTGGTGCGTAAGCCATGAACGTCGTGACGTTGGCCTCGGCGTGCTGGTCGTTGACCGCCACCTCGTCGATGCTGGCCACCATCGGGTACTGCTTGGCCGCTGCGATCCGCTGATACGTCTTCGCCCAGTCGTCGTCGGGCATCTTGAGGTAGTTGTCCCGGATGTCGCCGCAGGTGATGCTCCGCAGCTGGGCGAGGTCGCCCTTCTGGACCGCGGTGTCGAAGTCCTGAATCGCTTGGCGCACCTGGTCTTGCTGCGACAACTTCGGCGACTGGTCGTGAGTGGCCAGGATGATCACGTACACCACAACGGCCGCGACGACGATGATCGCCAGTATCAGCGCCGCCACCAGGAGCCAGCTTCGGTGGCGTCCCATTCCGGGTCGCGGCGGAATCTCTTGCGGCGCAGCAGGCCTCGATGTCGATGACGGCGACGTGGTGATCACTTCGGTCGCCGGCTCCGGCGCATTCTCGATCTTCTCCGTCGACGACACGTCGAACGCCGACGGCGCGGTGTACCGACGATCGCCGGCGTCGCTGCTCTCTGGTTCGGGGGTGGTCGAGATGACTTCGGTGGGCGCTTCCGAGGGCACCGGCACTTCCACGGCCGCCTCGGGTTCGTCGGGCTCCGGGGTCTCCTCGGGCGGGTCGCTGTCGTCAGGCGCTTGCGCGTTCTCCTGGTCGGGGCCAGATGGGGTCGACATCCGTGGTGCTGTCCTCTTTTTCGTGACGAGGGCGGGTGATTCGCCTCCGAAGCTTAACGAGTTCACCTTGGGGGTGCGCCGCCCCGCGCCGACCGTTGTCGGCCGCACGGCACAATAGGCGCCATGACTTCGTTCGGCGATTTGTTGGGCCCTGAACCGGTCCTGCTGCCCGGCGACCACGAGGCCGAGGCCGAGCTGCAGGCCAGCGAGAACCCGGCCATCGTCGCCGCCGCGCATCCAGCGGCCTCGGTGGCATGGGCGCAGTTGGCGGAGGACGCCCTGGCCGAGGACAAGGCGATCACGGCGTACGCCTACGCCCGCACCGGGTATCACCGCGGGCTGGATAAGCTGCGGCGCAACGGCTGGAAGGGCTTCGGTCCGGTGCCTTATCAGCACGAACCGAATCGCGGATTCCTGCGTTGTGTCGCGGCATTGGCGCGCGCGGCCGACGCGATCGGCGAGACCGACGAGTACCAGCGCTGCCTCGATCTGCTCGACGACTGCGATCCGGCGGCCCGCGGCGCGCTGGGTCTCGCGGGCTAACCGGCGGCGGTCCGCTCGGACGGACATCTGCCGGCCGGACGGCCGCACGCCACGGGATCGCACATCCGGCACAGCGCCCCGCCGCTAGGGACGCCACCCGCCCGGCGAGTCGCCAGCCGCGCGGAGGTCAGGTTGGCGACCAGTGCCTCGCAGATCGTGGTCAACTGACGGCGTTGGGGATCGGTCAGCCCGGCCAGGGTCGCGTCGACAGCCGTGCGATGTCCGTCGCGGACACGACGAGCAACAGTGCGGCCGCGGCGCGTCAGCCTGACGGTGAGGGTGCGCGCGTCGGGGCCGGCGGTGCGCTCGACGAGGTCGGCATCGGCCAGCCGATCCACCAGCCGCACGGTGCCGGAGTGGCTGATCCCGATCATCTGACTCAGCCGCTGCACGGAGCCGGCCCGGGCCAGATCGAGCATCGCCACCAGAGCGGCCGCCGACGTGCGGTCGAGTCCCGCCTCTGACGCCACCTCATCGAGTGCGTCGCTGAGCCCGAGCGCGGCGGCGCCCAGCAAGTTCACGAGTCGAGAATCGTCGGCCTTGACGGTTGCCCTCCAGAGTGGTTGCCTAGATATATGACTCAATCATATATTGCGAAAGCTGAAATCGATGTCGACGCACCGTCATCGGATGTGTGGGATGCGCTCACCGATCCCGAGAAGATCTCGCAGTACTTCTTCGGAAGTCGAGTGGACACGGATTGGCGTCCGGGCAGTTCGATCACCTGGTCGGGCGAATTCAACGGAAAAGCCTTCGAGGACAAGGGAGAAATCCTCGAAGTCGACCAGAACCGCTTGCTGAAGGTCACGCACTTCAGCCCGCT
>DASRFZ010000051.1:0-5385 GCA_035651275.1 Mycobacterium sp.
AGCCCGACCTCGACCTGCTGGTTCCGGCGGTGCTCGACGGGGCGATCAGCTATATGCGATCGGGTGCAAAGGAATTCGCCGCCGAAGTTAAGGATGTGCTGGAACTCGGCGAGCGCTATCCGGGCGATGCCGGGGTACTTGCCGCGCTCCTGCTGAACCGGTTGACATTAAATCCAGGAGAGGGCCTGTTCTTGCCCGCCGGCAACCTGCATACATACCTGCGCGGCGTGGCCGTGGAAGTGATGGCTAACTCGGACAACGTGTTGCGCGGCGGCCTGACGCCCAAACACGTCGACGTTCCCGAGCTGCTGCGCATTCTGGATTTTCACCCTGTGTCTGAGGAGGCGCTGCGGCCCGAAATGCGCAGGGACGGTGAAGAACTGATCTACGGCATTCCGACCGACGAGTTCGCTGTCTCCCGGCTTCGCATCGACGGCGAGAACCTCGGCCATGAGATCGACGCCGCAGTGCGTCACGACGGGCCGCAGGTGCTGCTGTGCACCGAGGGTTCAGTGTTGCTGCACGCGAAGTCGTCGTCAGTCACGTTGAACCGAGGGCAGGCGGCCTGGGTGCCCGCCGACGACGGCCAGATCCGGCTCGTTGCCGACGAAGCGGCGGAGCTGTTTCGGGTGAGCACAGGCATCTAGGAGAGTTCGACGTGTCGAGCGCCGGCAGTACCCGGGCGATCATTGCGGCGCTGGCGGCCAATGCCGGTATCGCTGTGGCGAAGTTCGTCGGCTTTCTCATCACCGGCAGTTCGTCGATGCTGGCCGAGTCGGTCCATTCGGTGGCCGACACGTCGAACCAGGGGCTGCTGCTGCTCGGTCAGCGGCAGGCGCGCAAAGAAGCCGACCAGTTGCACCCGTTCGGCTACGGCCGCAGCCGGTACTTCTACTCGTTCGTCGTTGCTCTGGTGTTGTTCACGCTGGGTTCGGTGTTCGCGTTGTATGAGGGCTACCACAAGATCTCGCATCCCGAACCGCTGACGTCGCCGATCGTGGCTATCGCCATCCTCGTCGTCGCAATTGCATTGGAGTCCTACAGCTTTCGCACCGCGGTGGTGGAGTCGCGGCCGCTCAAAGGCGGCGGGAGCTGGTGGCGGTTCATCCGTACGTCGCGCAATCCGGAGCTGCCCGTCGTGCTGTTGGAGGACAGCGGCGCGCTGATCGGCTTGGTGTTCGCGTTGATCGGCGTCGGGCTGACGGTGCTTACCGGCGATGCGGTGTGGGACGGCATCGGCACCGTCGGCATCGGGGCGCTGCTCGGTGTGATCGCGGTGATTCTGATGGTCGAGATGCACAGCCTGCTGATCGGCGAGGGCGCGACTGCCCAGCAGGAACGGGCCATTCGCGTGGCGCTGGAACGCACGCCTCACGTTGACCGCGTGATCCATTTGCGCACACAGTATCTGGGGCCCGAGGAGATGCTTGTCGGCGCGAAGATCGCGATGGCGCCGGGCTGCGATTTGCCGACCGTCGCCGGTGCCATCGACGTCGCCGAGTCGCGCATTCGGGAGGCGGTGCCTGCCGCGCGGGTGATCTATCTGGAACCGGACCTCGACCGCTCAGTCAGCCTAGACGCGTGACATTTCTCCGCCGAAATTGCACTCACGGTCGTGATTTCGGCCGAATGCACGACCCTGGCTGCAATCTCGACCCACAATAGGCAGCCGTGACGACGTTCGCGTTGGTGCACGGCGCCTGGCACGGCGCCTGGTGCTGGGAGTTACTTGCGCCGCTTCTGCAGCGGGCTGGACACGACGTGGCCGCGCCAGATCTGCCATGTGATGACGGGTCGGCGAGGACCTTCGAGCCGTACGCCGATGTGGTGTGTGCAGCACTTCATAGTCGCGACGAGGACGTCGTCGTCGTCGGCCACTCGCTTGCTGGTCCCACTGCGACATTGGTGGCGGCGCGGCGGCCCGTTCGGCATTTGGTGTATTTGTGCGCGGCAGTTCCGGAGCCCGGACGCAGTCTGGTCGACCAACGCGAAGAGCAGCCCGACATGTGCAATCCCGACTGGGACAAGGGATTGGGTGCGCCCGACGACCAGTTGCGGTTGCCTTGGATCGACATCGATGCTGCCCGAGAGTTGCTCTACGCGGATTGCAACGAAAAGACCGTGGCGTGGGCGTTCAAGCGCTTCCGCCTGCAGTGTGCGTTCCCTTTCACGGCTCCCTTCCCGCTAGCCGAAATGCCTACCGTGCCTTGCACTTCCGTCGTCTGCGCCGCGGACCAGATCGTGAACCCTGCGTGGTCCAAGCGAATCGCTGCCGGCATCGGCGCCGATCTCGTTGAGCTTCCAGGCAGCCATTCCCCACAGATTTCCCGCCCCGCGGCGCTGGCCGAAGTCTTGCTACGGGTTTCGAGCCGAAGATAGACCTCTCGCCCGCGCCTCCCGGCGCTCAGCCAGCCAGGCGCGCATGTTGTGTCGCACTGTGCGGCCGACGATCCGTGCGGACGGAACCATGTACAGACTGTCGAGCAATGAGAATCTGCGCAAAAACCATTCGGCGAGAACAGGATCGGTCTCTGCGGCCCCGAGGAATTGGTCGAATAGATTCCCGACGGGCTTGTACCACCTCGGCATCGGCCCCTGCGCGCCGTGCAGCACCAGATCGCCGATCGCGTTCATCGTCCATACTGGGTACGTGGTCTTCGCGGTGGATCTGTTGAACTGACCGGCGAGGTCGTCAGATGACTCGAGTGCCCGGCGCAGGTGAGCCGCCTGCAGCGACGTCATCGTCATCCCCTGCCCGTACGTCGGGTTGAAGCTCACTACGGCATCGCCGAAAGGGATGATGCCTAAAGGGAATCGGGCCAGCTTGTCGTAGCGGCGCCAGCGGCTCGTCGGGTATTTGTGGAATGCCACCTCGCCGATGGGCTCGGCCTTCCGGATCGCCGCGGCGTGCTTGGGCAGCACCACGTCGGCCACGTCGCACATCTGTGAGAACGTCTGCGGCGGTTCGACTTTGCCGACCCCGAAGGTCGTCATGCCCCACGTGCCGTCCTCGTAGAACAGCATGCCGATACCCAGCGGCTGCGTGCGCGACGCCCCGGCAACGACCACCTTCTCGTCGATCAGGCCGTCGGGAATTCGTAACTGTGCCGTCGCGTAGCCGATGCCGACGTCGACGGTGTCCTCGCGCGGCCGGTCAAATCCCCACTCGCCCAACCACACCGGCAGCCGCGTGCCGCGGCCTGTCGCATCGACAACTAGATCGGCTTCTACCGACGCGCCGTGGTCGAGCACCACGCCAGTCACTCGCTGCGCCGCGGCGTCGAAACGCGGCGCACTCACCGAGCGCTGTTCGACCGTCACATTCGGCAGCTCGCTGGCGCGTCGGCGGATCTGCCACTCCAGATGCGGACGGCTCGGCACGTAGGTGGTGAACTCCTCGCGGAGGTAGTGCGCAGTCCCGAGCACATGACCGGCTGCGCCGAAGTAGATGCAGTCGGGACGGTTCTCGAGGATCGGCACACCCGCGGCCACCATGTCGTCGAGTAGCCCGGGAAACAGCGCACCGAACTCCTGCGCGCCGCGCGCCATCAGGATGTGCACGTGGCGGCCCTGCGGCACGGCTGCCCGATTGGCGGGTTGCTCGGGCAGCGCGTCGCGATCGAACAACGTCACGTCGTCGTAGAAATCCGACAGCACGCGGCCCGCGCACAAGCCGGCAATGCTCGCGCCGATGACGACCGCGTGTTTGCCTCGTCGGACCATGCGGGCAGAGTAGAGCAACGCTGTGGAGGGGACGAGCCATGGATCTGCGCACTAAATCGGTCGAGCAGTCGATCGCTGACACCGACGACGCCGAGACCCGTCTGCGCAAGGACCTGTCCTGGTGGGACCTCACCGTCTTCGGGGTGTCGGTGGTGGTCGGCGCGGGCATCTTCACGGTTACCGCGTCCACGGCGGGCAACATCACCGGCCCTGCGATCTCGATCGCATTCGTCATCGCCGCGGTCGCCTGCGGGCTGGCGGCTTTGTGCTACGCCGAGTTCGCGTCGACGGTGCCCGTCGCGGGCAGTGCCTACACGTTCTCCTACGCCACGTTCGGGGAGTTCGTCGCCTGGGTGATCGGCTGGGACCTCGTGCTGGAGTTTGCCGTCGGCGCGGCGGTGGTCTCCAAGAGCTGGTCGTCCTATCTGGGGTCGGTGTTCGGATTCTCCGGTGGCACAGTCGATCTCGGCCCGCTCACGCTTGACTGGGGCGCGCTGCTGATCATCGCTGTGCTCACCGCGCTGCTCGCGCTGGGCACGAAGTTGTCGGCGACAGTTTCGGCGGTGATCACGGCGATCAAAGTGTCGGTGGTGGTGCTGGTCGTCGTAGTCGGTGCGTTCTACATCAAGCTTGCGAACTTCCACCCGTTCGTCCCGCCCGCGCAGCACACCGCCTCAACCGCCGAGCAGTCGGTGTTCTCGCTACTCACCGGCTCCGGTGGCAGCACCTACGGCTGGTACGGCGTCCTCGCCGGGGCGTCGATCGTGTTCTTCGCGTTCATCGGGTTCGACGTCGTCGCGACCACCGCGGAGGAAACCAAGAAGCCGCAGCGCGACGTGCCGCGCGGCATTCTCGCGACGCTTTTGATCGTCACTGTCCTCTACGTCGCCGTGGCCGTCGTGCTGTCGGGCATGGTGCGCTATACCGCGCTGAAGGACAGTGCCGGCGGCCATGCGAACCTTGCGACCGCGTTCAAGGCCAACGGCGTCACCTGGGCGGTCGAAGTGATTTCGATCGGGGCGCTGGCCGGGCTGACGACGGTCGTGATGGTGCTGATGCTGGGCCAGACGCGGGTGCTGTTTGCGATGTCGCGCGACGGACTGCTGCCGCGGTCGCTGGCCCGCACCGGCCCGCGGGGGACTCCCGTTCGCATCACCGTGCTGGTCGGCGTGCTGATCGCAGTCGCGGCGTCGGTCTTCCCGATCGGCAAGCTCGAGGAGATGGTCAACGTGGGCACGCTATTCGCGTTCGTGCTGGTGTCGGCTGGCGTCGTCGTGCTGCGGCGCGCTCGGCCCGACCTGCGCCGCGACTTCCGGGCGCCGTGGGTCCCGGCGCTGCCGATCGCCGCAATCCTGGCGTGCTTGTGGCTGATGCTGAACCTCACCCTTCTGACCTGGATCCGGTTCGTGGTCTGGATGGCCGTCGGCGTCGTCGTCTACTTCTGCTACGGACGTCGGCGCTCGGTAATCGCGACGCGGTCCGCTACGATTTCTGCAGGAGGGGCGTGATTTCTCCGAGGAAACAGCCCTAACGCAGAAGTCGGGGCAAGCCGTTTTACAAAACACTAATGAATGTCTAGACAGCAGACAAATTAGCCTCTAAAGTAAACCTCGTTGGGTGATGAGCGTCTCACGAGGAGGTATGACGTGACTACCGCGATCG
>DASRFZ010000052.1:0-9089 GCA_035651275.1 Mycobacterium sp.
CTCGTCGACGATGACCGTCTCGACGTCGGCGAGCGTGTCCCGCGCCGCCGACGTCAACATCAAGAACAGCGACTCGGGGGTGGTGATCAAGATGTCAGGCGGACGGATGATGAGCGCACGTCGCTGCCCGGAAGGTGTGTCCCCGGACCGCACGCCGACGCTGATCTGCGGGTCGGGTAAGCCGAGCCGTTGCGCGGTGCGGGTGATTCCGGTCAGCGGCGTTCGCAGGTTGCGCTCGACGTCGACCGCTAGTGCCTTGAGCGGCGACACGTAGAGCACCCGTGTGCCCGTGCCGGTGCGCGGCTCGTGGGCCAGGCGGTCGATGGCCCAGAGAAACGCCGCCAACGTCTTGCCGGAGCCGGTAGGCGCGATGACCAGCGTGTTGTCGCCGTCGGCGATGGCCGACCAAGCCTGCTCCTGCGCCGGCGTGGGGGCGGCGAAGGTGCCCGCGAACCACTCCCGGGTGGCGACGTTGAAGCGCCGGAGCGGATCGGTGGACGAACTCATGCCTCCATCGTGCCAAGGGGGTACGACACGCGGATCGGACCGTTAGCCATGGGCGATTGCGGGTACGCAAAGGGCGTGGTGGAAGAACAACACAAATCCTGGCTGTCGAGCTTCCCGGCGGTCTTTCTCGGATTCGTCCTGGTGTTCGCGGGCTTCGGCGGGCTGGGCTGGTGGCTGGCCGCGGCCGGGCAGCGGGCGGAGTGGCAGATGATCGGGACGGGGATCGCCACGGTCGTGTTTTTCGCGGTGGGGTTCACGCTGCTGACGATCGCCGGAAAGCGCCGGGGCGGTCTGTTGCGCTGGCGGCCGTCACGGCGCGAGCTGGACACGTACAAGCAGGAATACCGCCACCCGTAACAGTCCCTGACCAAACGCAATGAAGGAGAACCGCAGTGGCCGACGCCGGGCAAGTGGTCGTAATCACCGGTGCCAGTGCAGGTATCGGCCGCGCAACCGCGCGAGCATTCGGTGAGCGGGGCGCGCACGTCGCACTGCTCGCGCGTGGCGAGACGGGGTTGGCCGCCGCGGCCCGAGACGTCGAGGCGGCCGGCGGAAAAGCGATGGTGTTGCCGCTCGACGTGGCCGACGCCGCAAAGGTCGATGAGGCGGCCGCGGCCGTCGAGAGCACCCTCGGCGCGATCGACGTGTGGGTCAACGTCGCGTTCACCTCGGTGTTCGCTCCGTTCTGGGAGATCAGCGCCGACGAGTTCAAGCGAGTCACCGAAGTGAACTACCTGGGCTTCGTCTACGGGACGATGGCGGCGTTGCGCCGGATGCGCGAGCGCGATAAAGGCACGATCGTGCAGGTCGGCTCGGCGCTGGCGTATCGCGGCATCCCGCTGCAGAGCGCGTACTGCGGCTCCAAGCACGCGATCCAGGGGTTCAACGAGTCGCTGCGCTGTGAGCTGCTGCACGAGGGCAGCAATGTGCACGTGACCATGGTCCAGATGCCCGCTGTCAACACCCCGCAGTTCTCCTGGGTGCTGTCGCGGCTGCCCAACCACGCGCAGCCGGTGCCGCCGATCTTCCAGCCGGAGATCGCCGCCAAGGCAGTGGTCTACGCCGCGGACCATCCGAAGCGCCGCGAGTACTGGGTCGGCGGAAGCACCGCCGCCACGCTGGCCGCCAACGCCGTCGCGCCCGGGCTGTTGGATCGCTATCTGGCGAAGACGGGCTTCAAGTCGCAGCAGACCGACGAGCCCCGGTCGCCGGATCAGCCGGCGAACCTCTGGCAGCCGGCCGACGGGCCCGACGGCCACGACTTCGGTGCGCACGGAATCTTCGGCAATGAATCGAAATCGCGGTCGGCTCAACTGTGGGCGTCACAGCATCACGGTCTGCTCGCCGGCGTCGGCGCGTCGGCGGTCGCGGCCGGAGCGGCGGTCGTGGCGCGGCTGCTCAGATAAGCATCACCGACGTGACGACGAGCAATCCGACCGTCGCGAACGTCGCGTAGTCGTTGACGGAACCGGTGTGCAGCCGGCGCAACCATCCGACGAGCGACTCGACCACCCGTCCCCGGACGCTCAGCCAGAGCACCAGAAGCCCGAGCACCACTTCGCCCGCGACGAGCAGAAGCTTGTTCGCATCGAGGTATTCGAAGTGAACGTGAAGTCCCGGCAGCGCGGCCGGGCCGCCGAGCACCGCGGCGGCGTACCGCGCCGGGTCGAGCAGACCCGCGGCGGCAGGTCCCGCGATGCGCCGTACGAACGGATCGGCCAGCACCCCGAACGCAACACAGCCGGCGGCAAGGCAGAGCAGGCTGATCCGCATGCCGAGCCGGATCGGCTCGAAGTGCTCGTACTCCTCGCTGCGACGGCGGTAGAAGCCGAGATAGGCGGCACGGCCCAGCCCGGCGACGGTCAGCACTTGCGCGGTCAACGCGCACACGAGCACGGCGGGCGGGCTCTCGAGGCCGTGGTGAATCAGCCCGAGCGAGGCGTACCCGTTGAACGGCGGGATGCCGGCGATCGACAACACCCCAACCGTGAACGCGGCCGTCAGCAGCGGACGGCGCCGCGCCAAACCGCCCATCTCGTCGAGCTTCGTCAGTCCGGTGGAGTGCACGATCGCGCCAGCGCACAGGAACAGCAGAGCCTTGAACAAGCCGTGGTTCACCAGGTGGTACACGGCGCCCGCGACCCCGTCCGCGCTGCGGCTGGCGAATCCCGTTACCAGCACCCCGGTTTGGGCGACGGTGTCCCACGCGAGCAGCCGTTTGATGTCGTCTTGCACCAGCGCGAGCGCGGAGCCTATCAAAGCCGACGCCACCCCGAGCCCGGTCAGCAGCCCGAGAAGCGAAGGGACGCCGGGAAATACCAGCAGCCCGATCCGCGCGAGAGCGATCACGCCGAGATCGACCATCAGCGCCGAGAACAACGCGGACACCGCGCCCGGCACGGGCGTGTGCGTGTCGGGAAGCCCTGCATGGAACGGCACCAGGCCGGCCTTGGTGGCGAAGCCGCCGACGAGTAGCGCGATCGCGACGAGCTGCGCGCGCGACGCTTCCGCGCCCACAGCGTGGTGAAGCTGACCGAGATTGAGGGCTCCGCTGGTCGTGTAAAGCATTGCGCTGCCGATGAATACGACGAACCCGGCCATGCTGGTGAGCACCAGGTTCTTGAATGCGGCTTCCAACGCGATCGGCCGCTCCAGGAAGAACCCGGTGAGCCCGTAACTGGCAAGTGCCGCAACCTCGAACCACACGAACAGGTTGATCAGATCGGCAGTCAGCGCCGCGCCGATCAGTGCGGCGAGCAACAGCTGCACCAAGCCGGCCAGCCCGCCGAGTTCGCGCGGCCCGAGGTGGCCCAGCTCGGAGAGCACGCTGACCAGAAGCAGAACACCGACCGCCGCGGTGAGCAACGCGAACGTCAAGCCGAACGGGTCGGCGGCGAACGCGATGCCCAGCGCCTGCCCATGTACCGGCTGTTCGTTGGAGAAGAAGTGCGTCAGCGCATGCCCGTCGCCCGCATACACATGTGTCGCCTGGACGATCAGCACCGCCGACGAGCCTGACAGGGCGACGAGTCCGACGACGAGGGGCAGACGCGCGGCGAGCCGGCCGACCAGCGGTGCCAGTACCGCCCCGACGAGCGGCAGCACCACCGGGAGCGGGAGAAGCTGCGCGGCCGTCACGCGCGGGTCAGCCCTTCAGTTCGGTGAGGTCGTCGGCGTCGACGCTGCGGTAGTGCTGGGCGGCCCGGACGACGACGGTGAGGAACACGGCGGTGATCGCCACTCCGATGACGACCGCGGTGATGCAGAAGTTTTGCAGCACAGGGTCGGCAACGTTTCCGGCGGTGAGCCCGGATTGCGTTTGGCCGCTGGGCAGCCCGGCGAGCACGGGTGCCGTCGAACCGTTGCGGTACGCCAGCGAGACGAGTAGCAGATACGTCGAGCTCTCCATCAGCGACAGGCCGAGCACGATCTTTATCAGGTTGCGCCGGGACACGACGGTGAACACGCCGAGGCAGAACAGCAGCCCCGCTACGACATAGTTGCCGACGATCACGACTGCGCCTCGGCCTCGTCGGTGTCGCTGTCGTCTTCGTCGGGCGTCCAGTCGTGGCCCATCCCGAGAAGCGCGAACACCGCGATCGTGATACCCGTTGCGACTTCGACGAATTCGAATGTGGAGAACAGCTGCAGCGTGCCACCCGCCCTGATCGTCTGCTGCGGCGCGAGCGGCACCCAGTTGTCGAGAAACGACCCGCGCCGCCACAACCCGATCAGTCCCATCGCGATTATCGCTGCGGCGCCGGCCATTTCGATCGGCTCCAGCAACGCTGGCCTCACGACACGCCGTACCGCGCGATGACCGAATGCCGTGTAGAGCAGCAGGGCCACACCGGCGAGCACCACGCCTGCCGGAAAGCCACCGCCGGGTGTGTAGCCCCATGCGAAGAGGTAGACGCCCGCGACGGCGAGGATCACCGCGGCCACTCGCGACGTGACCCGCACGACCACCGTCATGCCCAGGGCGCGCTCAGGGGCCGGTTCGCCTATAGGATCCTCGTCGGCGTCGTCAGGGGGTGAAGCCTCTTCTCCCTCTTCCTTTTCCGCTTCGCGCGCGGCGGACTCCTCAGCGTCGGCACCTCTTCCCGGGTCGGCGGAGGCCTGTTCGGTGCGGCCCGCGCTGGCTTCGCCGACGTACTCCGAGCGTGGTTCTCGCCCCCGCGACAGGACCAGCACCGCCACTACGCCTCGGTCGGCGTGATCACCATCCCGGAACGCAGCGGACGCGACGGCAACAGAATCCGCCGGCTCAGCGAGAGGTTGGCCCGCACGATGCGGGCAAGACACGACACGAAAAGTGCTGCCAGCGCGGCGAATCGGCGTGGCCGCAGGACTGCCGACGGCGCGACCACCGGGCCGAGCGGCGCGAACGCGAGCCCGCACATGATGGCGACGATGATCCCGACGACCTGGTCTTCGACGGTGGCCGTCCACGTCAGGACGACCCATACCAGATACGCCCACAGCGACAATCGCGCGACGCGCCGAGTCCACTCCGCGGTGGTCACCTCGTCCCGCATACCCGCAGCCGGCGGAAACCATTCAGCCCCATTGCCAGCCCAGGCGGATATTCTGCTGGTTATGGCCGAACAAGTCGCCGACGACCTGGCTGGGTCAGCGGTCGAACAGGCACTGGTCGGGGGCGACGCGCAACGGGTCGGCTGGTTCCGCTTCTACTTGGCAGACGAGCGGTGGGAATGGTCGCCGCAGGTGCAGCGGATGCACGGCTACGAACCGGGTGAGGTCGAGCCGACGACGGAGATCGTGCTGTCGCACAAGCACCCTGACGACTACCGCAAGGTGGCGGCGACGCTGGACGAGGTGCGCCGGGTGTCGGCGCCGTTCTCCACCCGGCACCGCATCGTCGACAAGCAGGGCCGTACCCACCACGTCGTCGTGGCCGCCGACCGGCTGTATGACGAGGACGGAAACGTCATCGGCACGCACGGGTTCTACGTCGACGTGACGCCGCTCTTGGAGAAGACGCGACAAGACGGTGTGTCGGAGGCGGTCGCCGAGATCGCCCAGAGCCGCGCGGTAATCGAGCAGGCCAAGGGCATGCTGATGCTGGTGTACCAAATCGATGCGGACACCGCGTTCGAGCTGCTGAAGTGGCGCTCGCAGGAAGCCAACGTGAAACTGCGGGTGCTGGCCGAGCAGATCGCCGCCGACTTCGTCGCACAGAGCTCCGGTGATACCTTGCCGCCCCGCACGGTCTTTGACCGCTTGCTGGTGACGGCTCACGAGCGCGCGCAGCGCTGACTGGAGCCCGCGTTTGTCGAATGCGGTCCCGGGGAACCCGTCTGTCATGGCGATCTGCGATGTCTGTGGCAATGAATACGACAAAGCGTTCACCGTCAACTGGGCCGGCGGCACCGCGACGTTCGACAGCATCGAGTGTGCGGCGCTGAGAGTGGCGCCGGAGTGTGCGCATTGTGGCTGCCGCATCTTGGGCCACGGTGTGGAAACGGAAGACGCGATCTACTGCTGCGCGCACTGTGCGCGCAAGGCGAGCAACGCCGACATCAACGATAGATATCCAACGCCGGCCGGGGCGTAGCGTCAGGGCGCAGTGTCATGAAGATGTCGCCGGACACGTCCGATCCGCAACGGGACCGTTCGACGTTCGCCGACGCGGTCAGGTTCGTGGCGATCTTCGTTGTGATTGCGCTGGTGATCTTCTTCGGCGCCATGTTCTGGGTCAGCGGATGCAAGACCGGGGCCGGCATGGGCACGCTGCAGAACTGCGGTGCGGTCAAGCGCAACCTGGTGGCGGTCGGTCCGGGGATCGTCCTGTTCGTGGGCGGCGCGTGGGCGTTCGTCCGCACGTATCAGACCTGGCGCGCGCGCGGCGGCTGGTGGATTTGGCAGGGCGCCGGCTGGTTCCTTCTGGTGTTGATGCTCCTCGTCTTGTCGATGACGATTCCCGTGGGGCTCTTATAACTGTTTTGGCCGCCTGCGCAAGTCCTTTCGCGGCGTGGGTTGCCGAGTATCCTTGTCGGTATCTTCTGCACAAGGAGACCGGTATGGGAGACACGCATATAGATCCCACGGATCACTCCCGCACACATCAGCCGCACGCCGGTGAATCGATGATCGACGTTTATTTCTGGCCCGGACTCTTCCTGATCGCGGTCGGAGTCGTCGCCCTGGTCGGATTCCTTGCGGCGCTGGCCTACCACCACACGGAGTTGTTGGTGTGGGCCGGGGCGACGGCGGTGCTGACGTTCTGCGGGGGCGTTTCGTGGCTTGCCGTCGAGCGCCGCCGCGTGCGGCGCATCGAAGCCCGCTGGCTGGCCGAACATCCCGGCGAGCAGCGCCGTCGCCACGCATAGCGGGGCGTCGCCGGCTTCGGGGGGCGGTTTTGCCTGCCCCGGGTCTGGGTAGCCGCGCTAACGACGGATGACTCGACCACACGGAGGCTCTGATGCCCGACCGGCTGGATGACCCGACCGATCACGCTCGAACTGCCGTGCCCCGCGCTGGCGAAGCGATGAAGGACAACCGCGGACTTCCCGGATACGTCCTGATCGCCGTGGCGGTGGTCGCGGTCGTGATCTGCATCGTGGCGGCCGCAGTGGGCGCGATCGGCTGGGCTGTCGGCGCGGGGATCGTCGCGGTGCTCGCGGCGGCGGCCGGATCGGTTTGGGTGTACGCCGAGCGCAGGCGGGTGGGCCGCGTCGCCCGCGCGAACGCACCACGGGAGTGACCTCACAAATGCGATAGGCCCAGCCCTGATCGGACTGGGCCTATCGGCGATCAGCTAGCTACTGTTCGGCCTTTTGGCGCTCTTCAGCCGCCTTCGCGCCCCCACGGGCCGCCTCGGCTTGAGCTTCTTTCTTGGCGGCGTCGCGCTGCGCGTCGGCCTTGTCCTGCTGGGCCTGGCCCTCACGCACCAAGTCGTTGCGGCCGGCTACCGTACCGACGGCTTCCTTGGCTTTTCCTTTTACGCCTTCGACGACGCCTTTGATGGCTTCTTCTGGTCCGCTGTTCTTGTTGTCCTCGCCCATGGATCCTCTCCTGATGGCTGCTTTCGGTCCGCGGGCCGCTCTGCCCGTCGAAACCCTGGCTTCCCTTGGCCCTCGACAGCTAAACCTGGCCGGAGCGTGACGTAGCTCTCGCGGCCGGCTACCGGTCGACGTCCGCGTCCCAGTCCTCGGGCGCGGCCCTTCGCTGCTCCTGCCAATCCGCGGGATCAGCATCCGGCGGGGCGGGCTCGGCCGCGATCTCGTTCACCTCGGTCGGCTCGAAGTGCTCTGCGAGAGGGGGTGTTTCGTCGACCTCACGGCGCTGGTCGACGGCGTCGGCGACCGGAACCTGGTCGTCGATCGGCTCGCCCGGTGTCAGTTCGGAGGTCACGAGCGTGAACGTACCCGACGTGTGTGACAGCCAAACGCGTTTTCCGCCGCGGGCGCGGGGGTAAGCGCCACACCATGACGTCACTGTGGCTCGACGGGCGATCCCAGCCTGCGTGGTCTGCAAGCACTCTCGAACCCGACCAGGGCGTCGACGTCGTGGTCGTAGGCGCGGGCATCACCGGGCTGGTCACTGCCGCGCTGCTGGCCAGGGCGGGCAAGAGCGTGCTGGTTCTGGAAGCGCGCACCGTGGGTGCCGCGGCTACCGGGAACACGACCGCGAAAATCAGCCTGCTGCAGGGCACTCAGCTGAGCCGGGTCATCGCACGGCACGGCACCGACGTGGCGAAGGCCTACGTCGCCGGCAACCGCGAAGGCATGGAGTGGGTGGTGCAGCACTGCGAGACGCACGGCGTCGCGGTGCAGCGTGAGGACGCGTACACGTATGCGCAGTCAGGCAAGGGCGTGCCGTCGGCCCGTGCGGAGCTAAAGGCTTGTGAGGCAGTCGGATTGGATGCGAAGTGGGACGACGACGCCGACGTGCCGTTCCCGTACCACGGCGGGGTGCGGCTGCCCGACCAAGCGCAGTTCGACCCGATGCCATTCCTCGACTCGCTGGTAGTCGAGCTGCTGCATCGCGGGGGCAGGCTCGTCGAACATGCGCGGGTGCGGTCGGTGTCGGCTCGCAGAGACGGCGTGGCGCTGCGCGTCAACGGCCCCGACCGCGCGGACGTCGACATCCAGGCGCGACAACTGGTGCTGGCCACCGGAATTCCGATTCTCGACCGCGGTGGGTTCTTCGCGCGGGTGAAGGCGAACCGCTCGTACTGCCTGGCGTTCAAGGTTCCCGGCACTATCACACGGCCGATGATGATTTCGTCCGATTCGCCGACGCGGTCGGTGCGTTATGCGCCGGCGGCCGACGGCGAGCGGTTGATCGTCGGTGGCGCAGGCCATCCGGTGGGGCGTGAGAAGAGCCCGTCGTCGGCGCTCGAGGAGCTGTCGTCGTGGGCGCGTAAGCACTACCCGGGCGCGGTGCAGACGCACTTCTGGTCGGCGCAGGACTACACGCCCGTCGACCAGCTGCCGTACGTCGGGCCGATCCTGCCGGGGAATGAAAAGATCTTTGTCGCAACGGGTTTCAACAAGTGGGGGATGACCAACGGTCCCGCCGCGGCGTTGGCGCTGTCGAGTCGCATCCTGGGTGGG
>DASRFZ010000053.1:0-3500 GCA_035651275.1 Mycobacterium sp.
GCGGTCCAGATCATCCCCGAGTTGGTGAAGCAGGCGGAGTTCGTGAAGGTGTTCCAGCGCACACCCGGCTGGGTGCTGCCGCGGCTCAATCCACCGATGCCGCCGGCGGTTCAGGAGCTGTTCACGAAAGTTCCCGCTGCCCAGCAACTGGCGCGCGAAGCCCTGTTCTGGGGCCACGAGGTGAGCGCGCTTGCGCTGGTGTGGAATTCGACGCTGACCAATGTGGTGGCGGGTCTGGGCAAGCTCCACCTGCGGCGCACGGTCAAGGATCCGTGGCTGCGCCGCCAGCTCACCCCGAGTTTCACACCGGGGTGCAAGCGCATGCTCATCTCCAGCGACTACTACCCCGCCCTGCAGCGCGACAATTGCAAGCTGATCGATTGGCCGATCGCGACATTGAGCCCGGCCGGTGTCCGCACCAGCGACGGCATCGAACACCACCTGGACTGCATCGTGTTCGCCACCGGCTACGACGTCCACCTGCAAGGGCCGCCGTTCCCGGTGACGGGGCTCGGTGGCCGCGAGCTTGCCGCCGAATGGGCCGGCGGCGGACAGGCATACAAGAGCATCAACGCCCACGGCTATCCGAACCTGTTCTTCATGACCGGACCCAACTCCGGGCCTGGGCACAACTCGCTGTTGGCGTACGTCGAAGGTCAGCTCAGGTATGCGCTCGCCGCCATCACCGCGATTCTGCGCGACGATGTGCGATATCTCGACGTGCGCGCCGACGTCCAGCGCCGTCACAATGCCGCCATTCAGCGCCGGCTGCGGTCTACCACCTGGATGTCGGGATGCAGCAGCTGGTATCTGACCAAAGACGGCTTCAACGCCGCGATGTATCCAGGCTTTGCGACGCAGTATCTTCGGCAGATGCGCGATTTCCGGATCGGGCACTACCACGTCGTGCGACGAGAAGTCGCGCCCGCCGCAGCCGACCGGTCGCTGGCCTGACATGGCGCCCGACCGGCCGTCACACCCAGGTGGAATCGCGGCTGTGCTGGCCAACCTGCGCCGCGCGCCCGGGCGGGTGCGCCGCCAGGGCCGTGACATCGTCGAATCCGCAGTAGCCCAGTTATTCGACGCCGCCACTCAAGAGCCTTATGGCGCAAGCACTTCCGGTGAATACCGGATCGACGACCTGGCACGGCTCGGCGGCACCACCACACGCAACATCCGGGTATACCGCGATCGCGGCTTGTTACCGCCGCCGACACGGGTCGGACGCATCGCGCTGTACAACGACTCGCATCTCACCCGACTGCGGCTGATCACCTCGATGCTCGACCGGGGTTACACGCTGGCTCACGTCGACGAAATGTTGAGTGCGTGGCAGGAGGGAAAAGATCTGGGCGACGTGCTCGGGTTGGAGACCGCGCTCGTCGGCACATGGTCAGCGGAAAAACCCCAGACCTTGGCACGCGCCGAATTCGAGCAACTGATCGGCGACGACGCAGCGCTGCAAAGACTTGTGGACCTCAACCTTGTGAGGATCGACGGAGACACCGCGACGTTGCTTCGACCGAAGCTGATCGACGCGTTCAACGAGATCCGCACGTATGGGATCGGCATCGACAAGCTGATCGATCTGCACGAGCAGATCGTGCCCCTGGTCGACGAAATCAGCGCGATCCTGGTGCGGGCTGGTGCGGAGCACGTCGGCAAGCTGATCAAGCCCGGCGAGGCGCTGCCCAAAGACGCCGAGATCGCGGAGTTGATCACGATGCTCGTGCGATTCCGCACCCAAGCCGTCGCGTCCGTCGCCGCGACGTTGGCCTCGTCCATCGAATCGACGATCGAAACGCTGGTCGGTAGGCTGCTCGCGGAGTTCATCGAAAAGTCCGTCGACTCGGCGTCATAACGGGCTCCGCCACAAGGGATCACGGCCCAGACGGGCGAGAAGTCGTGACTGCACGTCGTCGAGGTCTGTCGGTATCGGCCGGGCGAACATGCCGGATTTGGCCAGTACATCCGAATCGGCGGGCAGGCTGTCGAGGAACCTCGCACACCATTGCGGATCGAGTTGATCGTCGGCTCCGACGGCACGGGCGAGATCCCACGTGTGAACCAGCACATCGCGGCTGAGGCTCGGCACCAGGCTGCGCGCATCAAGCCGTGACGCGGGATTGCCCCCGACAGAAGGGATTTCCACGTCGCGCTCGAACAGGCCTTCGCGACCGAAGGCGGCCCGCAGCCCGTCGACGGTCACCTCCCAGCGCCGCTTCGGATCGTCGCGCGGCCGATCCGGCTTCAACCCCAACGGCCGCAACAACAGAACGTCGTGAAACCCGATGACATGTTCCAGGACGCCGCGCGCATCCCACGCGTCGCACGGCGACGGACGATCCCACTTGCCCCCGGCTGCGCGGACGGCTTCACCGAATCGGCAGCACACCGCGAGATGCAGCTCGCCGATGTCCTGGCCGAACCGGTCAACATTCATCAGAACAGCGTGGGTTGCACGGCCGCCGCGACCGAAACCGGGGCTACCGGGGCAGTGAATTCCCGTTTGTCACCGCACAATCCGTGTCTTCTGATCAACGGCGCGACCCTCTCTCGCAAGTTTTCGCGGTAGTCCGACGGCAGGTACGCGCCGCGGCCATACAACGTCCGGTACGAGGCGACCAGCTGCGGATGTGACCGCGTCAGCCACGCCATAAACCAGCCGCGTGTGGACCCCCGCAGGTGCAGGCCGAACACTGTGACGGAAGTGCCTCCGGCACAGGCGATCTGGTGGAGCAGTGAGTCGAGGCGTTCAGTCGAATCGGTGAGGTACGGCAGCACCGGCGCCACCATGACATGACAGTCGAAGCCCGCGTCGCGGATTGCGGAGATCAGCGCCAGTCTGGCTTGAGGCGAGGGCGTCCCGGGCTCGACGTCACGATGGACGTCGGGATGCCCGACCGCCAGCGAAATGGCCAAGCTGACCGGCACGCTATCGGACGCCGTCGCCAGCAGCGGCAAATCTCGCCGCAACAGAGTGCCTTTGGTGAGGATCGAGAACGGTGTGCCCGAATCTGTCAGTGCGCCAATGATTCCCGGCATCAGCGCATAACGGCCTTCAGCTCGCTGGTAAGGGTCGGTGTTGGTGCCGAGCGCGACGGTCTCGCGGCGCCATGATGGCCGACTCAGTTCGCGACGGAGCATGTTGGCGACGTTGGTCTTGACGACGATCTCGGTGTCGAACTGCCGCCCGGGATCGAAATCGAGATACTCGTGCGTGGGCCGCGCGAAGCAGTACCGGCAGGCGTGCGAACAGCCGCGGTAGCCGTTGACGGTGTATTGGAACGGGAGCATCGCGGCATGCGGGATCTTGTTGATTGCCGATTTGCACAACACTTCGTGGAACGTGATGCCGTCGAACTGTGGCGTGCGCACGCTACGGACGAAGCCGATGCGCTGTAGGCCGGGCAGCGCGCCGTCATCGACCGCAATGCTCTGACCGTCCCAGCGCACACATCCATTCGAACGCCAGTTCGATAGAATGTCAAGCTTGCCGC
>DASRFZ010000054.1:0-29892 GCA_035651275.1 Mycobacterium sp.
GTCGTGGAATCCACCAACCGCTGCAACGACGGACCCAAACCACCCACCGCCTGCGAGGCCTCGGTCAGCAGCGAGTCGATCTTCTCCTTCGGCAACACTGCCAGCCCGCGATTGGCCGCATCCAGCGCCGGCCCTACCTCACTCGGCACCGTGGTGTTGGTGATCGTCTGCCCGTCGTGGAAGTACTGGCTCTCGTTGCCAGTCGACACCAAGTCGACATACTGCTCGCCGACCGCCGACACCGAATGCACATTCGCCGACGCGTTGACCGGAATCCGATACCCGTCGCCGATACTCATCGTCGCGCGCGCGCCCTGCTCGGTCGGCTCGACCTGAGTCACCTTTCCGACCTTGACGCCGCGATAGGTCACATTCGCGGTCTTGTACAACCCGCCCGACTGCGGAAAATCGGCATACAGCGTGTACTGGCCGATGCCGACCTGTGTTGGAAGCCGGAGGTAATACACACCCAGAATGCAGAGCGCAATAACTGTCAGTACAAGGAAGAACGCCAATTGGAGTCGAATGAACGGCGTGAGTACCGGGTCACCCTCGCCGGTCCACCGCATCAACTCCTCCTAGCCCCCACCCCCGTGTGACAGCAGTTCTAACGTGGCGATGCGTGACGGAACTGTACCCGACCATATGTGCGCGCACGCCGCGACCTACAAATTATCTCGATCGTCAAACCGTCGCATCCGGTCTCAGGTGAACGGCTTCAAATCGACACCTGATTCGATCAGCCGTTGCCGCACAGCGGTAGCGATATTCACTGCGCCGGGTGAATCGCCATGGACGCATACCGATTCCACGATGATCGGTATCACCGATCCGTCGATTGCGTTGACTTCACCGCTCGTGATCATTGCTGCAACCCGCTCGGCAACCTCGCCGGGGTCGCTGATCACCGCGCCAGGTTCGCGACGCGACACCAGCTGGCCGTCGGGTCGGTATGCCCGGTCCGCGAACGCCTCTGCCACACAACGCAAACCGAGGTCGCTGGCCGCTGCGAACAGCGCCGAGCCCGCGAGTCCCAGCACCGGCAGTGACGGGTCCACGCTGTGCACCGCCATAGCGACGGCGCGAGCTTGCCCTTCGTCGGTGACGGCCGTGTTATACAGGGCGCCATGTGGTTTCACATACGACACCGTCGACCCCGCGGCCTTGGCAAGCGCCTGTAGGGCGCCGATTTGATAGACGACGTCGGCGATCAGATCGTCGACGGTGATGTCGATATAGCGCCGGCCGAAGCCGGCGAGGTCGCGGTAACCGACCTGTGCACCGATGCGCACACCGCTGTCGACGGCCGCGCGGCACGTACGCATCAGGCCGGCCGGATCGCCGGCATGAAAACCGCACGCGACGTTCGCGCTCGTCACCACCTTCAGCATCGCGTCGTCGTCACCGAGCCGCCATACCCCGAAACCCTCGCCGAGGTCGGCGTTCAGGTCGATGGTCCGCTTAGCCACGAAAACCAGCCTAGGCGTGAACAAGTGAGTGGCGACGGTGTTCGACGACCCAACACACCACAAAAATCAGAAACGAGATGACGGTGACGAATACCGATATCGGCACGCCGGGAGCAAGTGACAGTACGAGTCCGCCGACGGCGGCGATTTCGGCGAAGACCACCGACACCGCGATCGTCCACCCCGGCGAGGAACAGATCCGGGCAGCCGCAGCGGCGGGCGTGATCAACAACGACATCACCAGCAGTGCGCCGACGATCTGCACTCCCTGAGCGGCGACCACACCCACCAACGCCGCGAAAACGATGCCCAAAGCGCGCACCGGAACACCGCGGGCGGAAGCGACCTCGGGGTCGGAGGTCGCGAACAACAGTGGGCGCGAACCGATTGCGAGCACGACGGCGACGATTACCGATACGCCGACCAACTGCGTCAGACCGGAGTAACCCACCCCGACGATTTGCCCTGTCAGAAGAGCAAAACTCGTACCGGACCGACCGGGGTAGAGGTGGATGAACAGCACGGCCAGCCCCAACCCGAACGCGACGACGACGCCGATCGCCGAATCCCGCTCGCGGGCGCGCTGTCCCAAGATGCCGAACAGCACGGCGGCGACAAGGCTGCCGGCCAGCGCGCCAGCACCAAGGTTCAATCCAGTCAGCAATGCGAAAGCCGCACCCGTCAAAGACAATTCGGCAGATCCGTGCACGGCGAACGACATCTGCCGCATCACGATAAACGGTCCGATCAGCCCCGCGATCAATGCGAGCAAGACGGCGGCGATCACGGCCTGCTGGACGAACCCGCGGCGGAGAAGGTCCGCGGTGACGTCGAACGCAAACATGTTGTGCAGCAGGTGCGTCAGGCTCTCACTCATGACAGAAACCCCGGTTGCCCACCACTACGTATTGCCCGCGCACCCGCAAGACATCAACCTCGGTGCGGTAGAGCATCGACAGGTTCTCCGACGTCATCACCTCGTCGACTGTGCCCACCCGGAACCGGCCGTCGACCAGGTACAGCACTCGATCGACGAACGGCAGAACGGGGTTGATCTCGTGCGTGACGAACAACACCGCCGTGTTGGCATCACGTCGCCGCTTGTCGATCAGCTCCGAAACATGCTGTGCGCTCGCCGGATCCAAGTTCAACAGGGGCTCGTCACACAGGAGTACGACGGGGTCGCCGGCCAGGGCCTGCGCAATCCGCAGACGTTGAAGCTCGCCGCCGGACATCACCGAAAGTGGGGCCCGCGCCAGATGCGTCGCGCTGACCTCGGCGAGTGCGCGCTCGACGGCGATATCCCGCTCGCGTCGCGCAGCGTGTTGCCAGGTGAGTCCCCACTTGTGGCCGTCGACGCCGAGACGCACGAGGTCGCGGCCGCGCATGGCGGGGCCGGTCACGGTCCGGTGTTGCGGCACGTATCCGATACGGCTGCTTCCTGCCGAAACGGGCTGTCCTGCAACGTCGGCCGATCCCGACGAGAGGGACAATTGGCCCGTCAGCACCTTCAGCAGCGAGGTCTTGCCGGAGCCGTTCGGCCCGAGGATCGCGACAAATTCACCGGCGTCGACGGCCAGGTCGAGGCGGTCCCACAATAGGCGTTCGCCGAACTTCAGGCATGCGCCGCTGAGGCTGACCACCGGCGTGTTCATGACGCGTGATCAGAGCTTTTCAGCAGCGCCGCGGTCAGCTTGTCGATGGTCTGACGCTGCCATGTCAGGAAATCGACACCGGCGGGCAGGGTTTCGCGTACTTCTACCACGGGCACGCCGGCAGAGTTTGCGGCGTCAACGATGCGGTGAACCGCGGGTGTATCGGTTTGCGGGTTGAACAGCACGACTTGCACGCCATGTGAATTGACCAAATCGAGCACCTTCGCCATGTCGGCTGGAGCGGGCTCTGCATCGGCTCCGATGGCCGTGTAGTACCCCTCAGGAGTGTTGTCGGTCAAACCCGTTGCGGATTCCAGGTATTGGGCGACATCCTCGGTGGCGACAGATGCCGCACCGGGGTGTGCGGACGCTATACCGCGTTCGGTGTTCGCGAGGGCGTGGACCTGGCCGATGAACTTCTGCGCGTTCGATCGGTAGTCGACGGCGTGGTCCGGGTCGATCGCGGCCAGCCGGTCGGCGACCGCGCCGGCCACCGCGGACACTGTGTCGAGGTCGTAGAACACGTGTGGATTGCTATGGGGTTGGTGGCCGCCGACGGTGAACGCGTTGACCCGCTTGATGTCGGCGTGCTGGTCGAGGACCGCGTCGACGAACCGGTCGTAGTCGCCTCCGTTGTAGACCACCAGCTGCGCATCGGCGATCGCCGCGGCGTCGGCCGGGCTGGCGTCGTAAGAGTGCGGATCCTCTGCCGGGTTGTCGATGATCGGCCGCACGTGCGCGTGGTCGCCGGCGACCGCCGTGGCGACCGACGCCCACACGTCCGTCGAGGTCACGACGTCGGGCTTGCCGCCCTGGCTGCCGGTCGGGGCGCACCCGGACACGGCGACGACGACCGCTGCCACCAGCCACAATGCCACCCCACGCATATCCCGCCTTAACACAAATGAAAACCGTTTCCATTAATGTAGCGCATTCCCGTGCCTGTTCGACACCTCGACTAACGTCGAAAAGCATGTCGCCGGACGCGCGAGGCACCGATGCCGGTCGCCGACCGCCTGCGAGACGGCGCCGGGCCACGCTGGCTTCACTCGCGGCCGAGCTGAACGTCAGTCGCACGACGATTTCGAACGCCTACAACCGGCCCGACCAGTTGTCCGCTGATTTGCGCGAGCGGGTCCTGGAGACCGCGAAGCGGCTGGGGTATCCAGGGCCCGACCCGGTCGCGCGGTCGCTGCGCACCCGCAAGGCCGGGGCGGTCGGCCTCGTGCTCACCGAGCCGCTGAACTACGCCTTCAGCGACCCGGCCGCCGTGAGTTTTGTTGCGGGACTTGCCGAATCATGCGAAGAGGTAGGCCAGGGTCTGCTACTGGTGGCCGTCGGGCCAGGACGCAGCCTCGAAGAAGGATCGCACGCGCTTCTCAACGCGGGCGTCGACGGCTTCGTTGTGTACTCGGTTGCCGATGACGACCCGTACCTGCAGGTGACGCTGGAACGCAATCTTCCGGTGGTCGTCGTCGACCAGCCCAAGGGTGTGCCGAACACGTCGGGCGTCTGCATCGACGACCGCGCGGCGATGCGCGAACTCGCGGATTACGTTGTCGGATTGGGTCATTCCGAGATCGGCCTGCTGACCATGCGCCTGGGTAGAGAGCGCACCCCCGCACTCGCGGCCGTCGCAAGTCCAGAGCGGTTGCGCTCGCCGCACTTTCACGTTCAGCGTGAACGCATCAACGGGGTACGCGATGCGATGGAGGCGGCAGGTCTCGACCCCGGGTCGCTGACGGTGGTCGAGAGCTTCCAGCATTTGCCGACGTCGGGGGGAGCGGCGGCTGAAGTCGCACTCGACGCGAATCCGCGGATTACTGCGCTGATGTGCACCGCGGACGTGCTCGCATTGTCGGCGATGGACTACCTGCGCGGCCGCGGCATCTACGTGCCGGGCCAGATGACGGTCACGGGATTCGACGGCGTCCCTGACGCGTTGCGCCGGGGACTGACCACCGTCAAGCAGCCGAAGCTCGAAAAGGGCCGTCTCGCAGGCAAACTCCTGCACACACCACCACGCACGGGGCTTCCCGCCGACGAGGTGTTGTCGACCGAACTGATCCGCGGCCGCACAGCCGGTCCGCCGGCGTAGCCGTTTCCGCGAGCGCGCGTGTCTGTACGCCGACACGCCGAGAAATGCGTACATTCTGCGCACGCTCGTCGCAACGCGAGCGCGTTAGATCTTCGGGTGGTCCTCGTCGCCGATCAGCAGCCGCACGGCGAGATCCAGCCGCTTGCTCACATCGGTGGCTGACGCACGACGGGTCAACCACGCCAACAGATTCGACAGCCACACGTCCGAAATCACCCGCGCGATGTGGTACTGGTCCTCGGTGGGCTCGCCTTCGCTCATCGCGCGGGCGAACATGCTGTCCATCAGCTTTCCGACGTGGTCGACCTCACCGGCCGCCGACGCGTCGGCGAACACAAAAGCGCGCGTCATCGCCTCGGTCAGCAGCGGATTGCGCTGCATCGCCCGATTGAGCCGGCTGATCATCTGGTGCAACCGCTGATACGGCGTGCCGGCGCTGATGGTCATCCGGTCGTTCTTGGCGTCGATGCGTTCGAATTCCCGCCCGAGCGCTGACACCAGCAGATGCACCTTCGACGGGAAGTACCGGTACAGGGTGCCCACCGCGACATCGGCACGCTCGGCGACCGCGCGCATTTGAACCGCTTCGTAGCCGCCCTTAGAGGCGATAGCCAGGGTGGCGTCCAGGATGCGCTTGCGACGCTCCCGCTGAGCCTCGGAACCGAGCTCGGACTCGGCCAGTGCGGCCACCGTCAGCACTTGCGGCTGACGCGGTTCGCCCGGCGACCCCGGACTGGTCTGCGCTGGCGTCGACATGCTTCTGAGCGGCTCCTTCTTCGTCGTCGTGCCCAAAACGATACGCACGCGGGCCTGAAATTTCTCCCAGACACCTACCCTCGCAGCGCTCGTGTCCTGCTGCGATGCGCACCGGTTTGACGGCCGGCGCACATACTATTAGAACACGTTCTAGTAGGCTGCACGTGCCTTTCCATCCAGGCTTAGGAGGCCGACCGTGCCGGATGTGCCTGATCAGCAGGCCGCTGCCAGAGAACTGGTGCGGTCCTGGGCACCGAGCTCCGGTGCGATCGCGGCCGCGCGCGCCGTCGAGCAAGGGGATCCCGACGCCTGGCAGAAGCCGTTTCGCGGGCTGGCCGAGTTGGGCTTCTTCGGCGTCGCGGTGCCCGAGTCCCTGGGCGGTGCCGGGGGCAGCATCGCCGACATGTGCGCGATGCTCGACGAGGCGGCCTATGCGTTGGTGCCCGGTCCAGTCGCGACGACGGCGCTGGCGGCGCTGCTTGTCGACGACGAATCCGCCCTGGGTGATCTCATGTCGGGACAACGCAGCGCTGGCCTGGCCCTGCGCGGCGAGTTCGATTATGGCAACGGCCGTGTGACGGGAAGCATCCCAATTGCGTTGGGCGCCAAGCAGAATGAATACCTCATCGCGGCGGCAGGGCAGCAGTGGCTGCTGATCGACACCAGCGGTGACGGAGCCACAGTGGAAGCGCTGACGCCGACGGACTTTTCCCGCCCGTTGGCCCGGATCGAACTGAGATCCACGCCCGCAGAGGTACTGCGTGTCGCGCCGGCGCGCGTCGAGAACCTCGCGACGACGGTGTTGGCGGTCGAGGCGGCCGGGGTCGCGCGCTGGGCGTTGGATACCGCGACCGAATACGCCAAGGTGCGAGAGCAATTCGGCAAGCCGATCGGCAGTTTCCAGGCGATCAAACACATGTGCGCCGAGATGCTGCTGCGCTCGGAACAGGCGGCGGTCGCCGCGGCCGACGCGGCGACAGCCGCCGACGGCAAAGACGACCCGCAGTTCGCGATCGCCGCCGCCGTCGCCGGGGCCGTCGGTGTCGAGGCTGCGGTCGCCAACGCGAAGGACTGCATTCAGGTGCTCGGCGGCATCGGCATCACCTGGGAGCACGACGCGCACTTGTATCTGCGTCGGGCGTACGGCATTTCGCAGTTCCTTGGCGGTCGCTCGCGATGGTTGCGGCGCGTGGCGGCGTTGACGCGCGATGACGTCCGTCGTGAACTTCACATCGATCTCGACTCGGTCGAGGGCCTTCGTCCGGAGATCGCGGCGGCTGTCGGCGAGGTGGCGGCGTTACCGGTCGAAAAGCGTCAGGCTGCGCTCGCGGACGCGGGTTTGCTTGCGCCGCACTGGCCTAAGCCGTACGGGCGGGATGCGTCTCCGGCCGAGCAGCTGCTGATCGATCAGGAGTTGGCGACGGCCGGAGTTGATCGCCCGGACTTGGTGATCGGCTGGTGGGCGGCGCCGACGATTCTCGAACACGGCAGCCCCGAGCAGATCGAACGCTTCGTTCCCGCGACGTTACGTGGCGAGCTGATCTGGTGCCAGCTGTTCAGCGAGCCCGGAGCGGGCTCGGATCTGGCCGCGCTGAGAACGAAAGCTGTTAAGGCTCAAGGGGGTTGGCGGCTCACCGGACAGAAGGTGTGGACGTCGGCGGCACACAAGGCTATGTGGGGCGTGTGCCTTGCACGCACCGACCCGGACGCGCCCAAGCACAAGGGCATCACCTACTTCCTCGTCGACATGAAATCGCCCGGCATCACGATCCGGCCGCTGCGCGAAATCACCGGCGACAATTTGTTCAACGAGGTGTTCTTCGACGACGTGTTCGTGCCCGACGAGATGGTCGTCGGCGAGGTGAACGACGGCTGGCGGCTGGCCCGCACCACGCTCGCCAACGAACGCGTCGCGATGGCTCAGGGCACAGCGCTCGGCAACCCGATGGAGGAGCTGCTCGCCTCGGTGGTGGACGTCGACCTCGACCCCGCCGACCAAGACCGGCTCGGGGCGCTGATCGTCACCGCGCAGGTCGGCTCGCTGCTGGATCAGCGGATCGCGCAGTTGGCGGTCGGCGGCGCCGACCCGGGTCCACAGGCCAGCGCCCGCAAGCTGATCGGCGTGCGATATCGCCAGCGGCTTGCCGAATTGCGGATGCAGCTATCGGAAACCGGCGGCCTCGTCGAGGACAAGATCGTGCACGACTTCCTCAACACCCGATGCCTGACGATCGCCGGCGGCACCGAGCAGATCCTGCTGACGCTGGCCGGCGAGAGGCTTCTCGGCCTGCCGCGTTAGCTGAACTTCGTCTGCGCGCAGGTGCTCGGCGACGTGATGTTCACGCCCGAGTACACCACCTGAATCTCTGCGCACACGATGTAGTCGGAAGTCAGCAGCGGCAGGCCGGTCTGCCAGTCGGTGGGCTGCGTCTGCCCAGAAATCTGGTACTTCTCCGGTGGGCCGCCGCCGAAGTAGATCGTCGTGATCTCGCGGCGGTTCATCTCCTTGAACACCTTGGTGTTCGCGGCAACCACCTGAGTCTCAAGGTTATTCAGGCGGTTCGAGGACCGAATCGTCGTGGTTTGGCGTGCCCACAGATCGCCGGGGAAGCCCAGCACCTCGTCGCCCGCGCGCCGGTCGGCGGCCACCGTGAAATAGCACTGCTTGTCGGCGATCGGGCAGTTGGCCGTCACATGAACTTCCAGCTGCGTGTCGTCGGGCAGAGGGAACGACGTATCGCGGTTGTCGGCCGCGGCAGACGCGGTCCCGGGAACGACGAGCACTGAGGTGAGCAAGCCGGCCGCCAGGGTCGTCGCCAACCGCTTCATGTACATCCCCTCCTAGACCGGTGCAGCGAAATGCTAGCCGCGCCACTACTCGTCGTAGGTCACTTCCACCGAATCCGACCGCGGCCTGGCCTGGCAACCCAGGATCAGGCCCTCGTCGAGATCGGATTGCTCGAGCACGTCGTTGACTTCCATCTCGACGTCGCCGCTGCGCTTCAGCACCGCACACGCCCCGCAATGGCCCTCGCGGCAGGAGAACGGCGCGTCGAGGCCCTTGTCCAGCAGCACGTCGAGCAACTTCGCGTTGCGCGGCCATCGGATCTCGTGGGTTTCACCGTCAAGAGTGACGACGGCAGTGGCCGGAGGCTCCTCGGAGTCGTCGTCGATCACGACGGCGGCGAACGGGTCGGAGTCCAGCGACTTGAACACCTCGATGTGCACACGCTCGGCGGGCACGCTCGCGGCGGACAGCGCGCTCTCGGCGGCCACCATGAACGGCCCCGGGCCGCAGATATACGCGTCGTGATCGGAGTACGGGGCGACGAGGCCGGCCAGCGCCGCTTCGGTGGGCAACCCCTGCACGCTTTCCAGCCAGTGCACGACGGTCAGCCGGTCGGGGTACTTCGCCGCCAGCTCCCGCAGGGTGCTGCCGAAGATCACCGAGTTCTCGTCGCGGTTGCCATAGATCAGCACGACTTTGCCGGCGCCCTCGGCGAGTGCGGACTTGCAGATCGACATCATCGGCGTGATGCCACTGCCGGCGGCCAGCAGCAGGAAGTCCGCGTCGAGCGTCTTCGGCACAAAGGTGCCCGATGGCGCCAGCACGTGCAGCTTCATCCCCGGATGGGCGTGGTCGCACAACCAGTTCGAGGCGTAGCCGCCGTCGGTGCGCTTCACGGTGACGGCCATCGCGTCGTCGGTGAACGGCGAACTGCACAGCGAGTAGCAGCGTGCGACCGAGCCGGTGCGGTCGCTGGGAATTCGCAGGGTCAGAAACTGGCCGGGCGCGTACTTGAGCCGTTGCGGAGGGACTTGGGACTCATCCGGCACCTTGAAGACCAGCGAGCGCGCGTCATCGGTCTCGGCGACGACGTCGGCCACCTGCAGTTCCAGCACATGGCTGCCCAGCGGCTCGTCGGTCACGACTCTCCCTCCGGCAACAACTAGAACATGTTACAGAAATCTGCTCCTGCAGGTCTACCCGCTGCAGGAATGCGCTACTCGACTAAAATCGTAACGTGTTCTAATCTTGCGTCTAAGTTTGCACCTCGAAAGGGATCCAGTGACGTCTATTCAACAGCGCCCGGGCACCGAGGCTGCCCAGTCTGTCCTAGCCGCCATCGACGAATTGTTGCCGAAGCTGAGGCAGCGCGCCCAGGAAACCGAGGACCTTCGCCGTCTGCCCGACGCCACGGTCAGCGAACTTCAGGAGATCGGATTCTTCCGGCTGCTCCAACCCGAGCAGTGGGGTGGGCTGCAGTGTGATCCCGCGCTGTTCTACGAGGCGGCGCGCCGCCTTGCCAGCGCGTGCGGGTCGACCGGCTGGGTCAGCTCGATCGTCGGCGTGCACAACTGGCACCTGGCGCTGTTCGACCAGCAGGCCCAGGAAGAGGTGTGGCGGGACGACACCAACACCCGCATCTCGAGCTCATACGCACCGATGGGCGCCGGCCAGGTCGTCGACGGCGGCTACCTGGTCAACGGCTCCTGGAATTGGTCGTCGGGCTGTGACCACGCGACGTGGACGTTCGTCGGCGGTCCGGTGATCAAGGACGGCAAGCCGGTGGACTTCGGCAGCTTCCTCATTCCGCGCACCGAATATCAGATCGACGACGTGTGGCACGTGGTCGGATTGAAGGGCACCGGGTCCAACACGCTCGTCGTCAAGGACGTGTTCGTGCCGCGGCACCGGTTCCTGTCTTACAAGGCGATGAACGACCGCACCGCAGGCGGGCTGGAGACCAACACCGCGCCGGTATACAAGATGCCTTGGGGCACAGTGCATCCCACGACAATCTCTGCACCGATCGTCGGCATGGCCTACGGCGCGTACGAGGCACACGTCGAGCATCAGGGCAAGCGGGTGCGGGCCGCGTTCGCGGGCGAGAAAGCCAAGGACGATCCGTTCGCGAAGGTACGCATCGCCGAAGCGGCAAGCGACATCGACGCGGCGTGGCGCCAGTTGATCGGCAACGTCAGCGACGAGTACGCGTTGTTGGCGGCGGGACAAGAGATTCCGTTCGAGCTTCGCGCACGGGCCCGTCGCGACCAGGTGCGTGCCACCGGCCGCGCGATCGCCTCGATCGACCGGCTGTTCGAGGCCTCTGGCGCGACCGCGCTCGCCAATAGCGCTCCGATTCAACGGTTCTGGCGCGACGCACACGCCGGGCGCGTGCACGCCGCCAACGACCCGGAGCGCGCGTACTTGATCTTCGGCAACCACGAGTTCGGATTGCCGCCCCAGGACACAATGGTGTGATGACTGCCTACATCGAAGAAGCCGAGAACCAGCAAGAGGTCACCTTCGAGTCGACGTCGAGATACGCGCAGGTCCGCGATGACATGCGCTTGCACTACCACGAAGCCGGCGTCGGAAACAACCAGACCGTCGTGCTGCTCCACGGCGGCGGCCCCGGCGCGTCGAGCTGGTCGAACTTCGGCCGCAACATCGCTGTGCTGGCGCAGCACTTCCACGTGCTGGCCGTCGACCAGCCCGGATACGGCCACTCGGACAAGCACGCCGAGCACGAGCAGTACAACCGGTACAGCGCGACGGCGTTGCTGAACCTGTTCGACCACCTTGAGCTCGAAGGCCGTATTCCGTTGTTGGGCAACTCACTTGGCGGCGGCACGGCGGTGCGGTTCGCGCTGGACCACCCCGACCGCGCCGGTAAGCTGGTGCTGATGGGGCCGGGCGGGCTTTCGGTCAACCTGTTTGCACCCGACCCGACCGAAGGCGTGAAGCTTCTTGGCAAGTTCACCGCCGACCCGACCCGCGAGAACATGGAGAAGTTCCTGCGGATCATGGTCTACGACCAGAAGCTCGTCACACCCGAGCTGATCGACGAGCGCTTCGCGATCGCCAGCCAGCCCGACTCGCTGGCCGCCGCACGTGCGATGGGAAAGTCGTTCGCCGGCCCCGACTTCGAGCTGGGGATGATGTGGCGTGAGGTCTACAAACTACGTCAACCGGTCCTTTTGATCTGGGGCCGTGAAGACCGGGTCAACCCGATCGACGGCGCATTGGTGGCGCTCAAGCAGATCCCGCGTGTGCAGCTGCACGTGTTCGGGCAATGCGGACACTGGGCGCAGGTGGAGAAGTTCGACGAGTTCAACAAGCTGACAATCGATTTCCTGGGAGGTGCGTCATGAGCATCCGATCCCTTGGCTACCTCCGCATCGAGGCCACCGACATGGCCGCGTGGCGCGAGTACGGCCTGAAGGTGCTCGGCATGGTCGAGGGCAGCGGCAGCGTGGAGGGCGCGCTGTACCTCCGGATGGACGATTTCCCCGCGCGCTTGGTGATCGTGCCCGGTGAACACGACCGGCTGCGTGAAGCCGGCTGGGAGTGCGCGAACGCCGAAGGGCTGCAAGAGATCCGGCACCGCCTCGACGTCGAGGGTGTTCCGTACAAGGAAGCCACCGCAGCCGAGTTGGCGGACCGTCGCGTCGACGAAATGATCCAGTTCCAGGATCCGTCCGGCAACAGCCTGGAAGTGTTCCACGGGGCCGCGCTCGAACACCGTCGCGTCGTCAGCCCCTACGGGCACAAGTTCGTCACCGGCGAGCAGGGCCTCGGACACGTCGTGTTGTCGACCCGCGACGACGCCGAGGCGCTGCACTTCTACCGCGATGTCTTGGGATTCAAGCTCCGTGACTCGATGCGACTGCCGCCGCAGGTGGTCGGGCGCCCAGCCGACGGAGCCCCGGCGTGGCTGCGGTTCTTCGGTTGCAACCCACGTCATCACAGCCTCGCGTTCCTGCCCATGCCGACGCCGAGTGGCATCGTGCACTTGATGATCGAAGTGGAGAACAGCGACGACGTCGGGCTGTGCCTGGATCGCGCGCTGCGCAAGAAGGTGCCGATGTCGGCGTCGCTTGGTCGTCACGTCAACGACCTGATGCTGTCGTTCTACATGAAGACTCCCGGCGGCTTCGACATCGAATTCGGTTGCGAGGGACGCAAAGTCGACGACGACGACTGGATCGCCAGGGAAAGCACCGCCGTCAGTCTGTGGGGTCACGACTTCACGATCGGCGCCCGCGGATGAGCGCTTGCGCGAAGACATAGGACCGGGGCAGTAATGCCGTCGCCGCCCATCGACCCGCGCACGTTCCGCAACGTGCTCGGCCAGTTCTGCACTGGCATCACGGTAATCACCACCGTGCACGACGACGTGCCGGTCGGTTTTGCGTGCCAGTCGTTCGCGGCACTGTCGCTGGACCCGCCGCTGGTGTTGTTCTGCCCGACGAAGGTGTCGCGGTCATGGAAGGCGATCGAGGCGACGGGGCGGTTCTGCGTGAACGTGCTCCACGAGAAGCAGAAGGACGTCTCGGCCCGGTTCGGTTCCAAGGAACCCGACAAGTTCGCCGAAATCGAGTGGCACCCTTCGCCGTTGGGTTCACCGGTGATCGCCGGCTCGCTGGCGCACATCGACTGCACGGTCGCATCGGTGCACGACGGCGGCGACCATCTCGTCGTCTTCGGCTCGGTGGCATCGCTGTCCGAGGTGCCGAAGAAGAAGCCCCGGCCGCTGCTGTTCTACCGCGGCGAGTACACCGGTATCGAGCCCGACAAGAACACGCCCGCCCAATGGCGCGACGACCTCGAGGCCTTCCTCACCGCGACAACACCGGACACCTGGCTCTAACGTCGTTTCCGCGAGCGTGCGCGTCTGCTCGGCGACACGCCGGTGTCACACATTCGCGAGCAACCGCGTCTAGTAGCTGTGAACCGATTGCGAAGGCGGTGTCAATGAATCCCATGAGCTTGGCCGCGCGGGTCTACCTCGTCACGCTGACGGTGGTCGTCGGCGTCGAGACCGCGGTAATCGGGGTGTGGTGTCTGATCGACCCCGCTTCGTTCGCGCGATTCGTCGGCTTCGAGAACCACGAGCACTTCCTGCACGATGTCGGCGCGTTCCAGCTTGGTCTCGGCGTCACGCTGCTGCTCGCGCTGGTGTGGTCAGACGCGCTTGCGACCGCGCTCGCCGGCTTCATCGTCGCAAACGTCGTGCACACGGTGAACCACTTTGTCGACCTGAACTTGGGTGGCTGGGCCTGGGAAGCGTGGATACTGGGCGCGGCGTCGGTCGCGTTGATCGTCGGTTTCGTGCTGCGGTGGCGCGAGCTGGGTTATGTCCTCGGTGCCGTCGGCGTGGCGACGGATCGGCGGCTGGTTCCGTTCGTGCGACAGAAGACGATCCGCCTGACCACGTTTCGCAAGGACGGCACACCGGGGACCAGTCCGGTCAGCATTGTCGTCGACGGAGACCGCGCATACTTTCGCAGCTTCGAGCGAGCGATCAAAGTGCGTCGAATCCAGCGAAACCCCGGCGTCGAATTCGGTCCGTCCACGGCCACCGGAAAGGCCACTGGGACAATGCAATCCGGTAAGACTCGGCTGCTGCAGGGCGATGAGCATCGGCATGCGGCGCGACTGCTTCGACGCAAGTATCCACTCCTTCACGGCGTGGTGGTGCCGTTGACTCATCGCCTCATGCGGCGTAAGTACGGCCGCACCGTGCACGCAGAGTTGTTGCCTGCACCCTAGAAACCGCCCTAGAAACCGCCAGTGTGAATCCTGTGCGTCGTGCATCGGCGTGTCGACGCGCAGGATTCACACTCGCGGCTGTCAGGGGGCTATCGGGTCACATGTCCCCGCGCAGCCACGGCCCGATGCGACGCAGGGCCTCGTCGATGTCGTCCGTCGGGCCAGCGAACGAAACCCGCACGAATGCGTTGCCATGCACGGTGTCGAAGTCGATCCCAGGTGCGATCGCCACTCCGGTGTCAGCCAACAGGCTGGAGCAGAAAGACATTGAATCGCTGGTGAAGTCCGAGACGTCGGCATAGACGTAGAACGCCCCGTCGGTGGGCGCCAGCCGGTCGATGCCCATGGCCCGCAACCCGTTCAAGAGCCGCTCGCGGTTGACTGCGTAGCGCTCGACGCGAGAATCCGACTCGGCCACCGACTCCGGCGTGAACGCCGCCACCGCAGCGAACTGTGCGAGCACTGGCGGGCATATCGTGAAGTTTCCCGTCAGACAATCCACCGCGCGACGCAACTCCGGCGGCACCAACAGCCACCCCAGCCGCCAGCCCGTCATCGCGAAGTACTTCGAAAAGCTGTTGACCACAATCGCTTTCGGCGAAGTCTGCCACGCACAGCTGGTGTCCGGTGCTCCCGAATACACCAGCCCGTGGTAGACCTCGTCGCTGATCAACTGCACTCCGGCCGCCTCGCACCACCGCGCAATCGCGGCCAGTTCGGCCGGCGGGATCACTGTCCCGGTGGGGTTCGCCGGGCTGGCGACTACGACACCCCGCACCGGCGGGTCGAGCGCTGCGAGCATGGCGGCTGTCGGCTGAAATCTCGTCTCTGGCCCGCACGGCAGGTCCACGACCTCACAACCCAACGCCGACAGGATATTTCGATAGCACGGATATCCGGGACTTGTCACCACGACGCGGTCGCCGACGTCGAAGCACGTCAGAAATGCGAGCAAGAATCCGCCCGACGAGCCCGTCGTCACCACGACGTCGTCGGCGTCGACGACGATCCCGTGTCGGGACTGATACGCCCCAGCGATCGCGTCCCGCAACTCCGGAATACCCAGCGCGACGGTGTAACCAAGCGGGGTGTTCTCGAGTGCGTTCGCGGCGGCTGCGCGCACCGCCTGCGGCGCGCCTTCGCTCGGCTGTCCGGCAGACAGGTTGACAAGGTCGCCGTGCGTGCGCGCGCGTTCGGCCGCCGCCAACCAGACGTCCATCACGTAGAACGGCGGAACGCCCGCGCGCAGTGAAACTGGGACCGTCACGCTTTGGTATTCAACACTTCCGCCTCGAGCCGGCGTAGGTGGTCCCGCGGCGGGCCCAGCAACTGCGCGCTGCCGTGCGCCCGTTTGAAATACAACTGTATGTCGTGTTCCCAGGTGATCGCGATGCCGCCGTGCATCTGGATGGCCTCGCCGGCCACCGCATCGAATGCTTCGGTCGCCGCGACACGGGCCAACGCCGCAGCGGTCGGGCTGGTCTCATGCACCGCGTCGTCGACGACCGCGCGTGCTGCCGACACCGCGACGTACAGATCGGCCATCCGGTGCTTGAGCGCCTGGAAACTGCCGATCGGCCGGCCGAACTGAACCCGCTGCTTGGTGTAGTCCACCGTCAACTCCAGGCATCGCTCGGCCGCGCCGATCTGCTCTGCCGCCAACAGGATCGCCGCGATGTCAGCGACGCCCGGGTCGGCGCCGAGATCCTTGGTGTCCTGCGGTGACAGCCGGGCCAGGCGGCGGGTCGGGTCCATGGTGTCGACGCGCTCGGCCGCCAACGTGGTCCATTGGACCAGCCGCCCGTCGTCTATGGCGACGACGACGTCGGCGATGTCTCCGTTGATCACGTAGCCGGGATCGAACGCGACGGCGCCGATCGAGGTGCCTTCGGCCAGTGCGCCAAGAGTGTCGGCATCCACGTCGTCGGCCGCCAGCAACGCCACCTCGGCAAGCGTCGTGCCGAACAACGGAGTCGGCACCAAGCCGCGGCCCAGCTCCTGCAAAACCGTTGCTGCATCGGCTAATTCGCCGCCAGCGCCGCCGACGTCCTCCGGCACCACCAAGGCTGCCGCGCCGACCTGCTCGCACAACAACTTCCACAACGTCTCGTCGTAGCCGCGCTCGGATTCCATCGCGCGGCGGACCGCCTCGGGTGCGGCGTGCTTGGTGACGAGGCCGCGCACGGTCTCGCGGAGCAGCCCGCGTTCTTCCGTCACAGCGCCTCCAACACTCGACGCCGATGCCACGCCGGGTCGCCCCAGGCCGAACGCAGTGCCTGCACCCGCAGCAGCCACAGCGAGAGATCGTGTTCTGATGTGAACCCGATCGCGCCGTGTGTCTGCAACGAATTGCGGGCGGCCAGCGTCGCCGCCTCCGCGGCCGCGACTTTGGCGGCGCTGACATCCCGCGCGGTCTCGGGTGACCCGCCGGCCAGTGACAGCGCCGCGCCGTACAGCAGGGGGCGGGCCAGCTCGAGCGCAATGTGCACATCGGCGAGTTTGTGCTTGATCGCCTGATACGATCCGATCACCCGACCGAATTGCGCTCGCTGCTGGGCGTAGTCGACTGCCGCGGACAGCAGCGCACCGCCGGCGCCCACCAATTGCGCGGCCGTCGCCAGTGCGCCGAACTCGGATGCGCGGTCGACGTCGACGGGACGAGAGTCGCCGGTCGCGTTGACGTCGTAGAGCTTTCGGCTCGGGTCCACGGATTCATGGGCCTGTTTCGCAGTCGCATCGCTGACGGCGCAATCCTCCGCTACCAGCGTCAAGCCGGCGACCTCAGCGTCGACGGCCCGCGGCACCGCCGGCCGCAGAGCGACCGACACGATCAGCTCGCCCGACGCCAGCCCCGCGGCGCGTTCGTCATCGGCCATCAAAATCGGTGCGACAGCGATCGATTCGGTTATCGGACCCGGCACGCACCAGCGGCCGAGTTGTTCGAGCGCGACGACCAGGTCGACCGGGTGGGCTTCGATGCCGCCGAACTTCTCTGGCACCGCGAGGGCAGTCACACCAAGATCGGCCAGCCGTGCCCACACCTTGCGGCCCGGCGCGGTGTCGCCAGCTGCCCACGCCCGTACCGCCCCTGGCACGTCGGCAGTGGCCAGCGCCGCGTCGATGCTGGCCGCGAAATCACGCTGCTGCTCGTCAAGAGCGAACTTCATTTCGACTTCTCCCTGGGCAGTCCGAGCAGCCGCTCCGCGATGATATTGCGCTGGATCTCGTTGGTACCCGCGTAGATCGGGCCGCCCAGCGCGAACAGCAGCCCGTCGGTCCAGCTATCGGCGAGTTCGCCGTCGGGGCCGCGCATGTCGAGGGCCGTTTCATGCAGGGCGACGTCGAGGTCCGACCAGAACACCTTCGTCACCGACGATTCGGCTCCCAGCTCGCCGCCCTCGGCCAGGCGGGTCACCGTACCGAACGTATGCAGACGATAGGCCTGTGCACCGATCCACGCATCGGCAACGCGGTCGACGAATACATTGTCGCGCTTCGCCTTCCACCGATCGACGAGCCGTTCGGCGGCGGCAACGAACCGCGCCGGACTGCGCAGCGACATGCCGCGTTCGTTGCTCGACGTGCTCATCGCGGCCCGCCAGCCGTCGTTCGGCTCGCCGATGACGTCCTGGTCGGCAACGAACACGTCGTCGAGAAAAATCTCGCCGAATCCGGTGTCGCCGCCCAACTGCGCGATCGGCCGCACGGTGACTCCGTCGGCGCGCAGCGAGAACATGAAGTACGTCAGCCCGCGGTGTCGCTCGGCCTCTGGATCGGAGCGGAACAACCCGAAAGCCTTGTCGCCGAACACTGCTCGCGAGCTCCAGATCTTCTGCCCGTTCAGCAGCCAACCGCCGTCGGTTCGCGTGGCCGTCGACCGCAGCGACGCGAGATCGCTGCCTGACTCCGGCTCCGACCAGGCCTGAGCCCAGATCTCCTCGCCGCTGGCCATCTTCGGCAAAATTCGGTCGAGCTGCTCGGAGGTACCGTGCGCGAACAGCGTCGGGGCCAGCATCGAGGTTCCGTTCGCGCTGGCCCGGCCGGGCGCACCGGCTCGGAAATACTCCTCTTCGAATACCACCCACTGCAGCAGGGTGGCGTCGCGGCCCCCGTATTTCTCCGGCCAGGTGATCACCGACAGGCCCGCGTCGAACAGGACCTTGTCCCAGTGCCGATGCTGTTCGAAACCCTCGGCGGTGTCGTACGACTTCGTCGGGAACGACTTCCGATTGGTCTCTAGGAAGTCGCGAACCTCCGTTCGGAACTGTTCGGTGGCGTCGTCGAAATCCAGATCCATCAAACCATCTCTCGGAGTTGAGTTTTGACCACTTTGCCGCCCGCGTTACGCGGCAGCGACTCGCAGAAGACCACCGACCGTGGCGCCTTGAAGTTCGCCAGATGGTCACGGCTGTAAGCGATCACGGCATCTTCATCGAGTTCGGCACCTGGCTGCTTGACGATGAAGGCGCGGCCCACCTCGCCCAGCCGCTCGTCGGGAACACCGATCACTGCCGCGTCGGCGACCCCGTCGAGGCGCGTCAACGCCTGCTCCACCTCGGCAGGGTAGACATTGAACCCCCCGCAGATGTACATGTCCTTCAGCCGGTCGGTGATTCGTAGGTTGCCCGAGTTATCCACGGTGCCAACGTCGCCGGTGTGCAGCCACCCGTCGGTATCGACCGCGGCAGCGGTGGCTTCCGGGTCGTCGAGGTAGCCCAGCATCACGTTGGGACCGCGCAGCAGTACCTCGCCGGCGCCCGAGTCGTCGGGCGAGTCGATGCTCAGTTCGAAGTCGGCGATCGGCCGCCCGCAGGTGGTCGCGACCGTCACCGCGTCGTCGTCGGGACGGCACATGGTGCCGAATCCGCTTGCCTCCGTAAGACCGTAGGCGGTGAGGACGATGTCGATGTTCAATTCGGACTGCATGCGTTCGATCAACTTCACCGGTACCGTCGTCGCGCCGGTGACGGCGAAACGCAATGAGCTCAGGTCGTAGTCGCGACGCTTCGGGTGATCCAACAGGGTTTGGTAGATCGTCGGCGGGCCCGGAAGTACCGTAATCCGTTGCTCCTGAATCGCTTTCAGCGCCCGCTCGGGATCGAAGGTCAGCTGGGGGATAAGGGTCGCGCCGGTCTGCAGGCAGGCCAGGATTCCCGCCTTGTAACCGAAGTTGTGGAAGAACGGGTTGATGCACAGATAGCGGTCGTCGCTGGAGATCTTGCCGCATGCCGCCCATGCGGCCGGCGCCGAGAGCGATTGACGATGCGCGCACAACACACCCTTGCTGCGCCCCGTCGTGCCCGACGTGAACAAGATGTCGCTGACGTCATCGGCGCTTACTGCGGCCGCGCGGGAATCCACCGCTTCGAGGTCAGTGCCCAGCGACATGAATTCGTCCCAGGAGCCGTCGTCCGCGTCGACCGGCACGCGAACAATGTGGCGAAGGTTGGGCAGCTGTGAGTGGTCAAGGTCGCCCACCCGGTCGGTGCCGAGAAACCGGCCCATCGCGAGCAGCAGTGGCGCTTTCGTGCGGGCCAGGATGTCGCTGGCCTCGTCGGCGGTGTATCTGGTGTTCAACGGCACCATGACTGCACCGGCATGGTGAACCGCGAGGCACGCGACCACCCAATGCCAGGTGTTCGGCGACCAGATCGCCACGCGGTCGCCGTCATGCACGCCAAGCGCGATCATCGCCGCGGCGGCGCGGCGCACTTCGTCGCGTAGCTGCGCGAAGGTGAACCGCCGATCCGGCGCCACCAGCGCTTGATGGTCCGGGAGCTGCTGCGCCATCCGCTCCAGCACCGCGGGAATGGTGCAGGCGTGGGTCGGCATCGACGCTCCTCTAACAAAGCAAGTGCTTGGTAGGTTAGCCTACAAGATATGGAAGAGGTCCAGGAATTCCGGGCCGAGGTACGCGAGTGGCTCGCGGACAACCTGGTCGGCGAATTCGCCAAGCTCAAAGGGCTCGGCGGACCTGGCCGCGAGAACGAAGCATTCGAGGAGCGCAGGGCCTGGAACCAGCATCTCGCCGCGGCGGGCCTGACGTGTTTGGGGTGGCCGACGGAGCACGGCGGCCGCGGGCTGTCGGTCGCGCACCGCGTCGCGTTCTATGAGGAGTACGCACTCGCCGGCGCGCCGGCCAAGGTCAATCATTTCGGGGAAGAACTGCTGGGGCCGACGCTCATCGCGTTCGGAACCCCCGAGCAGCAGCAGCGTTTCCTGCCGAAGATCCTCGACGTCACCGAACTCTGGTGCCAGGGTTACTCCGAGCCGGGCGCGGGCAGCGACCTCGCCAACGTGTCAACGACCGCGGTGCTCGACGGCGACCAGTGGGTGATCAACGGGCAGAAGATCTGGACGTCCCTGGCGCAGTGGGCGCAGTGGTGTTTCGTGGTGGCGCGCACCGAGAAGGGCTCCAAACGCCATGCGGGACTGTCGTATCTGCTTGTGCCGTTGGATCAACCCGGCGTCGACATCCGGCCGATCAACCAGCTCACCGGCGACTCAGAGTTCAACGAAGTGTTCTTCGACGACGCTCGCACCGACGCGGACCTGGTGGTCGGCGAGCCCGGCGACGGTTGGCGGATCGCGATGGGAACGCTGACGTTCGAACGCGGAGTGTCGACGCTCGGGCAGCAGATCGTTTATGCCCGTGAGCTTTCCGGGATTGCGGAGCTGGCGCAACGAAACGGCGCGGCTGACGATCCGCTGATCCGCGAGCGGCTGGCGCGTGCTTGGGTCGGATTGCGGGCGATGAGGTCGTATGCGATGGCGACGATGGACGTCGAGCGGCCAGGGATGGATAACGTGTCGAAGTTGTTGTGGGCCAACTGGCATCGTGATCTCGGTGAGCTGGCGATGGACGTCGTCGGCAAAACCGGCCTGACTCTCACGGACGGAAACTTCGACGAGTGGCAGCGGCTATTTCTGTTCTCGCGCGCCGATACGATCTACGGCGGGTCGAACGAAATTCAGCGCAACATCATCGCCGAGCGAGTCCTCGGTCTGCCTCGGGAGGTGAAGGGCTAATGACACTCGCGGAGGCGCCCAAAGAGGTTGAGGGGCATGGTCTTCTGACCGGCAAGGTGGTCGTGGTGACGGCTGCCGCCGGCACCGGCATCGGTTCGGCCGTCGCGCGGCGCGCACTCGCCGAAGGTGCCGACGTCGTCATCTCCGATCACCACGAGCGTCGCCTCGGCGAAACACGGGACCAGCTATCCGAACTGGGGCTGGGCCGGGTCGAGAGTGTGGTGTGCGACGTGACCTCGACGGCACAGGTCGACGCCCTGGTCGCGTCGACCACCGCACGGATGGGCCGACTCGACGTGCTGGTCAACAACGCGGGCCTCGGCGGCCAGACACCCGTCGTCGACATGACCGACGACGAATGGGACCGCGTGTTGAACGTGACCCTGACGTCGGTGATGCGCGCGACCCGTGCTGCGCTGCGGTACTTCCGAGAGGCCACCCACGGCGGTGTCATTGTCAACAACGCGAGCGTGTTGGGGTGGCGTGCCCAGCATTCTCAGTCGCACTATGCCGCAGCGAAGGCCGGAGTGATGGCGTTGACCCGTTGCAGCGCAATCGAAGCCGTGGAATACGGGGTGCGCGTCAACGCTGTGTCGCCAAGCATCGCGCGCCACAAGTTCCTGGAGAAGACTAGCTCTTCGGACCTGCTCGACCAGCTTTCGTCGGGCGAGGCGTTCGGCCGGGCCGCCGAGCCGTGGGAGGTCGCGGCCACCATCGCATTCCTGGCCAGCGACTACTCGAGTTACCTTACCGGCGAAGTGATTTCGGTCTCGAGTCAGCACCCATGACAAGCCAGTCGATCAGCCGACGAGACGAGTTGCTTGAACTCGCCGCGGCGATGTTCGCCGAGCGGGGCCTGCGCGCCACCACGGTGCGCGACATCGCCGACTCGGCGGGAATCTTGTCCGGCAGCCTCTATCACCATTTCGCGTCCAAAGAAGAAATGGTCGACGAGGTGCTGCGCGGCTTTTTAGATTGGCTGTTCGCGCGGTACGAGCAGATCGTTGAGGACGAGCCGAACGCGTTGGAGCGGTTCAAGGGGTTGTTCATGGCCTCGTTCGATGCGATCGAACACCGCCACGCGCAAGTGGTGATCTATCAGGATGAGGCGAAGCGGCTGTCGTCGCAACCGCGGTTCCGTTATGTCGACGACTTGAACCGTAAGCAGCGGCAGATGTGGGTCGGGGTGCTGCAGCAGGGGATCAAGGACGGCTACTTCCGGTCAGATCTCGATGTCGACCTGGTGTACCGGTTCATCCGCGACACCACCTGGGTTTCGGTGCGCTGGTATCAACCCGGCGGACAGCTGACGGCCGAACAGGTTGGCCGCCAGTATCTTTCGATTGTTCTCGGCGGGATCACAGCCGAGAAAGATAGCTGAGGAGTTCGATATGGCTGAGGCGTACGTCATCGACGCGATTCGCACCGCGGTGGGCAAGCGCAGCGGATCGCTCGCGGGGGTACATCCCGTCGACCTCGGCGCGGCGGCGTGGCGCGGGTTGTTCGGTCGGGTGGACGTCGATCCGGGAGCCGTCGACGACGTCATTGCCGGGTGCGTCGACGCCATCGGCCCGCAGGCCGGCAACATCGCCCGGCTGTCGTGGTTGGCTGCCGGATACCCGGAAGAGGTACCGGGTGTGACCGTCGACCGCCAATGCGGTTCGAGTCAGCAGGCGATTTCCTTTGGCGCCCAGGCGATTATGTCGGGCACCGCCGACCTGATCGTGGCGGGCGGTGTGCAGAACATGAGCCAGATCCCGATCAGCTCCGCGATGACCGTCGCCGAGCAGTTCGGTTTTACCTCGCCGACCAACGAGTCGAAGAGCTGGCTGCACCGCTACGGCGATCAAGAGATCTCGCAGTTCCGCGGCGCCGAGCTGATCGCAGAGAAGTGGAACATCTCACGCGAGGAGATGGAGCAGTACTCGCTCGCCAGTCACCAGCGGGCGCAGAATGCCATTCGCGCAGGGCATTTCGAGAACGAGATCATCGAGGTCGACGGCTTCCGCACCGACGAGGGTCCGCGGGACACCTCGCTGGAGAAGATGGCCGCTCTCAAGACTCTGGTGGACGGCGGCCGGTTGACCGCGGCGATGGCCAGCCAGATTTCCGACGGCGCGAGCGCGGTGCTGCTGGCGTCCGAGCAGGCCGTCGCCGACCACAGGCTCAAGCCGCGGGCCCGCATTCACCACATCAGCGCCCGCGGTGCAGACCCGGTGTTCATGCTGACCGGGCCGATTCCGGCTACCCGGTATGCGTTGGAGAAGACGGGGTTGTCGATCGATGACATCGACGTCGTCGAGATCAACGAGGCGTTCGCACCCGTTGTGATGGCGTGGCTCAAGGAAACCAAGGCCGACCCGGAAAAGGTCAACCCGAACGGCGGCGCAATCGCATTGGGTCACCCGCTCGGCGCCACGGGTGCCAAGCTGTTCGCGACGATGCTCAACGAACTCGAGCGTGTTGGCGGTCGCTATGGCCTGCAGACGATGTGCGAGGGTGGCGGCACCGCCAACGTCACCATCATCGAGCGCCTGTAGCCGTTACCGCCCATTTCAGCGAGGGTGCGTGTCTGTCGGTCGACACGCCGCTCGGTCAGTCGTGTTTGGCCTCGTATCGCAGCAGGACTGTGCCGCCCGGGAAGGTGCGATTCTCCAACAGTCGAAGCGAGATCCAAGACGGCAGTGTTGGGAAGAACGGGGTGCCGCCGCCCACGGCGGTGGGCGCGACCACGATCCGGTACTCATCCACCAGTCCGGCCTGCACGATCGGTGCGGCCAGCGTCGCGCCGGCCACCTCCAGCCTGCCGTCGGTTTGGGCTTTCAACTTCGTTACCACCTCGACCGGGTCGCCGCGTTCCAGGCGGGAGTTCCAGTCGACGGACTCCAGGGTGCGCGAGAACACGACCTTGGGCATGTCGCGCCAGATTTGGGCGAAGTCGACGATCAGAGGGGTGGCGTCCGGGGCCTTGTCGGCAGTCGGCCAGTACGCGGACATCAGTTCGTAGAGCCGCCGCCCGTAGAACGACAGGGCGGTCTCCCGCTCGAAGTCGTTCCAGTACTGGTGCAGTTCTTCGCTCGGATCGGTCCAATCGATGTTGCCTTGTGCGTCGGCGATGTACCCGTCCACCGACACGTTGAAGCCATAGATGAGTTTGCCCATGGAGATCAAGACTGCACCGCAAGGTGAAACTCATCGTGACGCCACACGAGACGCCTTCCGAGGGGCTACGGAGCCTTGCTTGCTTTGATGAGGTCGGCCAGGACCGCGGCCTCGCTGATCTCGAAATCCTTTGTGGCAGTGAGCAGCGTCAGCATCTTCTTCTGGCGCGCGAGCTGCCGCAGATGCTTCAACGCGGTGGCCCGTGCCCGGTCGGTGAGCTCGGCCGTGTAGCGGCGGGTGAACTCGTCGAAGAGGTCGGGGTCGTGTCCGTACCACTTGCGCAATTCGGTCGACGGCGCGATTTGTTTGCACCACTCATCGAGATCCGCGCGTTCCTTCGACACCCCTCGCGGCCAAATCCGATCTACCAAAACCCGGGCGCCGTCATCGGGCGCGGGATCGTCGTAAATCCGGCGGACCTGGACATGCGGTTTGGCGACGCTCACTCTGCGGCGACCTCGGCGTCCAAGAAATGGTCAGCGGTGCCGGTGGGCATCAGCAAGATGAGGGCGGGATTGAGCCCCGTGGGGCCGAAGATAACCTGACTGCCCTCGCGGAAGGCGACCGTGAGCTCACCGTCCAGGTCGGTGAGGCGGAGGCGCATGACGAGATTCACGGCCCGAACCTTTGGGCCGATCTCGGGGTGATCGCCCGCTTCACGGAAGATTCCGCCCATGTATTCGTCGACCTCGTCTGCATTCTTGACGAACATTGTTCAACCCTGCCGACTGCTGCACTGGAGTACGCCCACGCCTCGCACAGCGCGAGATGTCAATCAATGCTTTGGTGCGAGCATATCGGCTCGGTCACCAGGCCGCACTGGACGTCATGCTCGACGAGATCCGCGAATCGAACCTGCATCCGAAACGGAGTCTGGACGCCCACGAGCTGATAGCGCGGATCTCTTTCGAGTACATCGACCGGATCTCAGCGACCGGCTCGACGTCGAGGTCGCACTGCTGCTGTGCCAGTGGTTCGGGTCCGCGGTGCTAGTTGATGTGTCACTAAGACGCGCGCGCTTCGATCGCAGCGGCCAGCGAGCGTTCGGCGCGCTCGCGCGTGTCGCCAAGACCCACCATCAAATTGATCGCCATCGGGGCCATCACGTCTTGCAATCCATCGGAGTCGATGAATCCGGTCATCGCCAGCAGCACGAATCCGTGGGTGGCACTTAAGATTTGGGTGGCCGCGCGGGCCGGGTCCTGCGGTCGTATCCGCTCGGCTTCGATGACACGCTCGACCGCACTGGATAGCACCGAGAGTGCGTTGGCTCCTTCGGCGAGATCCCACGGCGTTGCCGCATCTGGTGGGAGTTGTTGGGCTCGGCCAAGGTCGGCGAGACCAAACAACAACCGGTACAGCTGCGGATTCTGCATTGCGAACTCGCCGTAGGCCAGTCCGCCGGCGATGAGGTCCGCCATCGGGTCGTCGGTGTGGGGTACCCCGCGAGTGTGCTCGGCGAAGCGCGCGAGCCCTTCACGCATCACCGCTTCGATCAGCTTGGGCATGCCCCCGAAATGCGTGTACACCGCCATCGTGGACGCGCCGATCTCCGCTGCCAGTGTTCGCGCTTGGATCGCCGCCGGCCCGTCTCTCTCCAGCACGGTCAAAGCAGCGGCCACCAGGCGGTCCCGGGTGCTTGACGAGGCGTCGGCCGAAGTCATCATTGACATGATGCCATAACGGGCGTTATGGTCGTGACATCGAATAACAATCGTTATGACGGCCGGCAAGCCGTGATGACTGGGAGGACGGATATGGCTGCGAAAACCGATGTATACCGACGGCTGATCGCCGGCATCGGCGGCGCCGCGTTGATGTTGGCCCTCTTTCTGCCCTGGGCGGGCGGTCAGGGCGTCAACCGCAACGGGTGGGAGTTCAACACTGTGGCCGCCACGCTGTTTTTGGTCGCCGGCGTGTTCGGGATCGCCACGGCGATCACCGGCGGGCAATACGGCGTCGGTCGCCCTGATCTATCGCTTATCGCTGCAACCGATTTACTGAACACAACCTCAATGTTGTTGCTAGCCTGGCTGATTCCGTTTGACTTTCCGGACCACGCCACCCGCCAGCCCGGCATCTTCGTCGCGCTGATCTCAGCAGCCGCAACCGCCTTCGCCGTCGCAGACTACCGGCCTCTGCGGGGAGCGCCCTGGTTTCCACCCACCAAAACCAGCGAACCAAGCGGCGCGAGTATCCCGCAGTAGTTGGCAATCACATCGTCAGAACTCCGCGGTAGCGCGCCCGGCCCTGTTCCATCGACGCGTACGCCTCGGCCGCGTCGGCTAGCGGGTATTCCTCGATTCGCGGGCGCACGCCCGAGATGATGGCGAAGTGCATCGTTTCTTCGACGTCGCGCGCGGTGCCCGACGGGTGGCCGCTGACGCTGAGCGCGGGCTGGATCAGCTGAACCGGGCTGATCGGCAGCGGGTCGGCCGACACTCCGACGACGACGAGCTGCCCGCGCGGCGCCAGCCCGCCGACCGTCTGGCCCACGGCCTGCGAATTCCCGGCCGTCGCCAAAATCGCTGTCATTCCGCCGAGCGCCTGCAACTCTTTGCCGACGTCTGCGGCTGTGGAATCGACGTAGTGATGCGCGCCGAGCTCCCGCGCGTCGGCTTCTTTGTCCTTGCCGCGCGCGATCGCGACGGTCTCGAAGCCCATCGCGCGGGCGAACTGCACGCCGAGATGGCCCAGTCCGCCGATGCCCAGCACCGCGACGCGATCGCCCGGCACGGCGGCGGTGTGCCGCAGCGCGTTGTAGGTGGTGACGCCTGCGCATCCCAAGGGTGCCGCCTCGGCGAAAGACAACTCGTCGGGAATCCGTGCAAGCGCATTGGCTGGCACGGTTGCCGACTGCGCATAGCCGCCGGGATAGGCGAGGCTGGGCACCTGACCGTTCTCGCAATGGATGAAAAGTCCTTTGCGACAAGGGATGCAGTGCCCGCAGTGGCCTCCGAACCAGCCGACTTCCACGCGGTCTCCGACGGCGAACCCTTCGACGCCCTCGCCGACCTCCGCGATGGTGCCCGCGATCTCGTGTCCGGGCGTCAGCGGGAACGGCGTCCCAGGAAAGGCGCCGTTGACGATCGCGCGGTCGGTGCCGCAGACACCGCACGCGGCCACATCGATGCGCACGTGGTCACGGCCCGGTGCCGTGGTCTCGACATCGGCCAGCTGCAACGACGCACCAGTCGATTCCACCTGAATTGCTTGATGAGTAGGCATTTTCACAACCTACTCTTCGCTACTCGACGAGCGCCGCCGCCGCTTGAAGGTGTTTGACGGCATCGCTGACGACCGACTCGATCAGCTCGGCACACGACGGCAGGTCGGCGAGGATGCCCGCCACCTGGCCCGATGCCAGCACGCCGGCCTCGGTGTTGCCTTCGACCAGCCCGGCGCGCAGCAGCATCGGCGTATTGGCGGCCATCAGCACCTGCGACCACGTCAGCTCCTTGCCGTGCCGCATCGCCAGCCCATCGCGGACCATCGTCCGCCAGGTCATTCCGGACAACTTCTTGAACTTCGCCGCATTGCGGGCAGCGGCAGTGAATCCCTTGGCGCGAGAACCACTTTCCAGTCGCTCGACCAGCGGCGTGCGCAGCACCCGATGCGGCATGCCGTCGACGCGAGTGGACACCACTGTGCCGTCCAATCCGGCGTCGAGGTAGCGCTGTTTGACGGCATCAGGAACCGTCGAGTCCGACGTGAGAAGGAACCGGGTGCCCATGGCGACCCCGGCGGCGCCGTACGACAGCGCAGCGGCCAGCCCGCGCCCGTCGAAGAAGCCGCCAGCTGCAATCACTGGAATGTCGACCGCGTCAAGCACCGACGGCAGCAACAGTGTGGTCGCGACGGGGCCGGTGTGCCCGCCGCCCTCGCCGCCCTGCACGATCACCGCGTCAGCGCCCCAGGACGCGACCTTGCGGGCGTGCTTCGCCGCACCTATCGACGGAATCACCACCGCCCCAGCATCTTTGAGCTTTGCAATGAGTTCTTGGCGCGGCGCCAACGCGAACGACGCCACCTTGACCCCCTCGCGGATCATCAGATCGACCCGGTCGTCGGCGTCGGAGGCGTCAGCGCGGATGTTGACACCGAACGGCTTGTCGGTCGCGTCCTTCACCTTGCCGATCGCCGTCGCCAACTCGTCGAGCGTCATCGTGGCCGACGCGAGAATCCCCAGACCTCCGGCATTGGCCGTCGCCGACACCAGCCGCGCCCCGGCTACCCAGCCCATTCCGGTCTGCACGACAGGATGGGCGACGCCGACCAGTTCGGTCAGCCGCGTCCGCAGCCTCATACCCCTCGTACTTCCTTGTCGCGCAATCCCTTCGGGTCGAGGACGTCTCGAATGAGGTGCAATTCGTCATCAGTCGGCAAGCGAGTCGGTTCGGCGTCGTCGAGACCGTGGACGTCGAACGACGTCGCCTGCCTCACATCGTCGGGGGTGACTTCCGGGTGCAGCGACACCGCCCTCATCGTGTGATCTGGTCCGCCGAAGTCGAACACACCGAGGTTGGTGACCACTCGGCGCACGTCCATGAACCTGAAAGCGGGATTGTCTGCGTCGACCTTGTCGTAGCCGATGCCGCAGACCACGTCGACGGCATCACAGAACACCCGCGGCGAATGGTTGCCCACCCAGTAGCTCGTCGCGTGGTTGACCGTGTTGCCTGGCGCACCCCGCACGCCGAACATCTGCCGGGTGGGATGCTGCAAGGGCCCGAACGACGACAGGTTCTGATTGCCGTAGCGGTCAATCTGGTTGGCGCCCATGACCACATGGCGACGGCCCCAGGCAAGTGTCTCGAAGACCCGGCCAAACGGCATCCAGCCCTCGACTGCGCCAACCGCACCGATCGCCGGGGTGTCGGCCAGAAGTTGCGCCTCGCCGTCGGTCAACAAGATGTCGGGTGAGAACGTCAAGCGTGCCAGCCGCGCGCCGATCGACACCATCGTGGCCATCGGGCTGACCATGATCTCGCCCGCGTCGCGGAACAGTTCCGCGCAGGCGACCGCACACACCTCCGGACGGCTGACGGATATCACTGCGCCTCCCCAAACTTGCGGACCGCGGCCTGGTAGTCGGCCTCACTGCCGGACAGATATGTCTGCACGAACTGCTGCCATGTCTCGTCGGACGCGGCGGCCTCGGCG
>DASRFZ010000055.1:0-17589 GCA_035651275.1 Mycobacterium sp.
TACAACGTCACATGTCCGTCGTACGGCCGGATCTCGGCGGTGTCGATCGCGCGGTTGTCGAGGTACGACGTGCGCTGGTGCTCGATGATGCCGCCCGGAATCTGCACACCGCTCTGCTTGACCGCTTCCAGCACGAACTGCACCTGGCCCGCGTCGTCGAGAGTCTCCAGGTGCTCGTACGGGATCTCCGGGATCTGCACGTTGAACGTCCGCTCTGCGAAGCGCGCATAGCGTTCCCATCGCTGGCGGGTTTCTTCCTTGGTCTGGGGAATCTCTTCGCCCGCGCGGACCACGTCGATCAGCCCGACGAACGGCACGTCGCAGCCCTGCTCGCGCAGCCCGATCGCGCACGCGTAAGCCAGCACCCCGCCGAGTGACCAGCCGACCAGAATGAACGGACCGTCACCCTGCAGCTCGCGTAGCTTCGGAATGTATTGCGCCGCACGCTCTTCAATGGTGCCTTCGACCCGCTCGAACCCAAACATCGGTGTGTCGGGCGGAAGCCGGTTCAGCAACGGCTCGTACACCACGGTCGACCCGCCGGCGGCGTGGAACACGAAGACGGGAACTTTCGACGAACCCGCTGGGCCTTCGGGACGTGGCCGCAGGGTGCGGACGAACCCGTCGATCTGCCCGGCCTCCAAGTAGTTTCGCACCTTGTCGGCCAGCGCCTCGATGGTCGGCGACGACTTCACGTCGTCGACGGATATCGGTCCGTCAGCGCGGTCGGAAAGCCGCTGCGCCATCTTCCGCGCGGTTTCGTCGTCGAGTTGCGGCAGCTCGTTGAAAATGCCGCCGGGTGACTTGCCGGTGATCACCGCCCACGTCGCGAACGTGACGCGCTCGGATGCGTCGCGCGGTGGCACGTCCGCGCCCAGCGCCTCGGACACCGCCTCCTGGCTCAGAACGGCGGCGGCACCGGCCAAGTCGGGCTTCTCCCGCGGCGGCCCTTCCGGGTTGTCCGAGGGGGGCGGAGGCGGAAGTTCCTGCGTTTCCGCGTCCGGAGCGGCAGGACCCGCAACATCAGGCGGCGCCTGCGGGTCCGGCGCCGGCGCCGTCAACGTCTGAGCCGACGCGCCGGACAGCAGCCGCGCCTGCTCCTGCGCGATCTCGTCGGCGGTCTTCGTCTTCTGGTACTCGTGCAGCTCGGCCACTTCGTCGCGGTGCTCGATCGCGTATTGGATCAGCTTTTCGACGGCGTACAGGTTGGCGTCGCGCACGGCCTGCAGCTGAATCGGCGGCAGGTCGAAGTCGTACTCGACGCGGTTCTTGATCCGCACCGCCATCAGGGAATCCAGGCCGAGCTCGATCAGCGGCACCTCCCACGGGAGGTCCTCGGGCTCGTACCCCATCGCGCCGGCGACGATCGTCGCCAACCGCTGGCCGACCGTCTCGCCGGTGTCCGGCGACCACTTCGCGAACCCCGCACCGAGGTTGGCGCCCTGCGTGAGGTTGTCATGCAGAATTTCCGCATCCTCTTGGGGCTCGGGTTCCGCCACGGGCGCTTCGGTAACCGGCTGCGCCGCAACGGTTCCGACCGCCACCGCCGCCGGTAGCGCAGGTGCCTGGCCGGAGCGCGACACCACCGCGTCGTAGACGAGCGTGAACGAGTCGTCGATGCGGGCGTGCACCTGCACGGACGCGCCGCCGGGGTGCCGCGTCAGCGTGGTGACCAGCCGCGCGCCCTCGCCGGGTACTGCCCGCTGCTCCGACGCGGTCAGCGTGGCGTCGGGAAGGACCTGCGCGGCAGCGGCTTTCACTAGTGCGGCCAGGTCTGTCTGGCCCTTCGGCGCGTACTCCCAGACGTGCCGCCCGTCGGGCAGCGCGACGTGATTGCCGGGCATCACCAGCGAGGCGTCGCCGGAGAACCGTGCGTCGAGCCAGTGCTGCTTGCGCTTGAACCGGGTCGGCGGAACGTTCGCGTAGTCCTGCGGCCCTTGGGCGCGGGCGAAGAGCGTGCGGATGTCGAGATCGTGGCCGTAGACAAACAGCTGCGCCATGGTCGAGGCCATCGACTCGACCTCGTCCTGCTTGCGGGCCAGCGTCGGAATCAGCTGCGCATCGTGCAGGCCGGCCGAGGCGGTGGTCAGCCCAACCTGCATGAGCGCCACCGGGTTTGGCGCCAGCTCGAGGAAGGTGGTGTGCCCGTTGTCGACGGCGTTGCGGATGCCGTGCGTGAAGTACACGCTGTGCCGCAGGCCCTTCTTCCAGTAGTCGACGTCGTGGATCTGCTGACCGGGCTTGATGAAGTTGCCCTCGTGCACGGTGGAGTAGTAGCCGATCTGAGTGGGCCGCGCCTCGATGCCGACCAGCTCGGCGGCTAGCTCGCCCAGCAGGGGATCCATCTGCGAGGTGTGGCTGGCGCCCTTGGTTTGGAACTTGCGGGCGAACTTGCCTTCCTTCTCGCAGCGCTCGATGATCGCGTCGACCTGCTCGGGCGGCCCGCCGATCACGGTCTGGCCGGGCGCCGCGTACACGCACACCTCGAGGTCGGGGAAATCGGAGAAGACCGTCTTGATTTCGTCGGCGGAGTATTCGACGAGCGCCATCAACCGGATGTATTCGCCGAACAGCATCGCCTCGCCCTCGCCCATCAAATGCGAGCGCGAGCAGATCGTGCGGGTCGCGTCCTCCAGGGACAGCCCTCCGGCGAAGTACGCGGCGGCGGCCTCGCCCAGCGACTGACCGACGACGGCGGCGGGCTTCGCACCGTGATGCTTCAGCAGTTCGCCGAGCGCGACCTGGATCGCGAAGATGACGATCTGCGTGGTCTCGATGCCGTAGTCCTGCGCGTCGTCGAGGATCAGCTCGACGATCGAATAGCCGCGCTCATCCTGCACCAGCGAGTCGACTTTGTTGATCCAGTCGGCGAACACTTCGTCGCGCAGGTACAGGCTCTTGGCCATCTTGCGGTGCTGCGCACCGAATCCCGCGAGCACCCACACCGGCCCGTTGGTCACCGGCCCGTCGGCGGAGAACACGTTCGGCCGCTGCTTGCCCTCGGCCAGCGCGCGCAGGCCCTTGATCGCCTCGTCGTGGTCATGGGCCAGCACCACCGCGCGTGAGCGGCCGTGGTTGCGCCGCGACAGCGCCCGCCCGATGGAATCCAGTGACGACGCCTGACCCTCGGGGCTCTCCATCCAGTCGGCAAGTTCCGCGGCCGCGGCCTTCTTGCGCGACGTCAGGAAGGCCGAAACCGCAAGCGGCACAACAGGAACGGGCTTCTCAGAAGACTCGAGCTCTTCGAGCGCAATCTCCTTGAGCCGCAACGCTTCTTCGGTCAGCCCCGGTAACTCGTGCGCCGACCCGTCGGCCAGGCCGGCCGGCAGCACGTCGTCCGCTTCGTCGAGGAATTCCCCGTACTCGTCCAGTCGCACCCCGCCCACGTACGTGGCGGCCGCCTCCGCTTGAGGCTTCTCCTCGACGACAGGTTCCGGTTCCGGCTCCTTCTCGACCACATCGCGGGGCAGCACCTCGCGCAGCACGAGGTGCGCGTTCGCGCCGCCGAAGCCGAACCCGGACACGCCGGTGATCGCGTAGCCGGAGTAGCGCGGCCAGTCGGTGACGGTGTTGGCGACCTTCAAATGCACGGCGTCGAAGTCGATGTACGGATTGGGGCCGGCGTAGTTGATCGACGGCGGAATCTTGTCGTGGTGCAGCGCCAGCGCCATCTTCGCGAGACTCGCTGCGCCCGCGGCTGATTCGAGGTGACCGACGTTGGACTTGACCGCACCGAGCAGAGCCGGCCTGTCGGCCGGACGGCCCTTCCCGACGACGCGGCCCAACGCCTCGGCCTCGATCGGGTCGCCCAGGATCGTGCCGGTGCCGTGCGCCTCGATGTAGTCGACGCTGCGCGGGTGGATGCCGGCGTCCTTGTATGCGCGGCGCAGAACGTCGGCCTGTGCGTCGGGGTTCGGCGCCAGCAGGCCGTTGGATCGGCCGTCGTGGTTGACCGCACTGCCCGCGATGACGGCGAGGATCTGGTCGCCGTCGCGTCGCGCGTCGTCGACTCGCTTGAGCACCAGCATGCCGCCGCCCTCGGAACGGGCGTAGCCGTCGGCGTCGGAGCTGAACGACTTGATCCGGCCGTCGGACGCCAGCACGCCGCCGACCTCGTCGAAACCGACCGTCACCAACGGAGTGATCAGCGCGTTGACGCCGCCGGCGATCACCACGTCGGCCTCGCCGTTGCGCAGCGCCTGAACCCCCTGGTGTACGGCGACCAACGACGACGAGCAGGCGGTGTCGACCGCGACCGACGGGCCACGGAAGTCGTAGAAGTAGCTCACCCGGTTGGCGATGATCGAGCTCGCGGTGCCGGTGATCGCGTACGGGTGCGCGACGGTCGGGTCGGACATCGCCAGGAAGCTGTAGTCGTTCAGCGAGCTGCCGACGTACACGCCGACGCTCTGGCCGCGCAACGACGAAGCCGGGATGCGGGCGTGTTCCAGTGCCTCCCAAGTCAATTCGAGCGCCATCCGCTGCTGCGGGTCGAGGTTGTCGGCCTCCATCTTCGACAGCGCGAAGAACTCGGAGTCGAAACCCTTGATGTCCTTGAGGTAGCCGCCGCGGGTGCGGGCCTTGGATACCCGGTCTGCGATGCGCGGCTCGTCGAGGAACTCCACCCAGCGGTCCTCGGGCAGGTCGGTGATGGCGTCGCGGCCCTCCAGCAGCGCCTGCCAGGTTTCCTCGGGGGTGTTCATGTCGCCGGGGAATCGGGTGGAAAGGCCGACGATCGCGATGTCGGCGACATCCCGGGTGCGCGACCAGTCCTCGTTCTCGTCGGCGTCTTCGGGTTCCGGTTCGCCCTCGATGATCCGGGTGGCCAGTGACTCGATCGTCGGGTGCTGGAACGCGACCGTCGCCGACAGCGTCACGCCGGTGAGGTCCTCGATGTCGGACGCCATTGCGACCGCGTCACGCGACGACAGGCCAAGCTCGACCATAGGCGTGGTCTCGTCGATCGCGTCGGGCGACTGGCCGGTGGCGTTGGCCACCCAGTTGCGCAGCCAGGCGCGCATCTCCGCGACCGTCATGCCGCCACTAGTTTCCTGAATCTCGTTGTCTGTCATACTAATTCGCAGGGTCAGTCCGCAGCGTCGGGGAACGAATTCACGGAGGCGGTGCCGCCGCGCAGGCTTCCGTCGATGTAGGCCGCCCGGCATGCGCGCCGGCCGATCTTGCCGCTGGACGTGCGCGGGATGGTGCCGGCGGGCATCAGCAGCACGTCGCGGACCGTCACGCCGTGGCGCACCGCGATCGCGGCGCGAATGTCGTCGGCAATCGGGTCGACGTCGAGCTTGTGCGCGCCCGGCGCACGCTCGCCGACGATCACCAGCTGCTCGGACGTGTCCTCCGGGTCGTACTTCAGCCCGGCGTGCGGGTTGTCGAACACCGACTGCGGCAACTGGTTGGCGGGCACCGAGAACGCCGCCGCAAAGCCCGGCCGCAGCGCGCGGGTGGCCTCCTGTGCGGTGTGCTCCAGGTCCTGCGGGTAGTGGTTGCGGCCGTCGATGATCACCAGCTCCTTGATCCGGCCGGTGATGTAGAACTCGCCGTCGAGGAAGGCGCCGAGGTCGCCGGTGCGCAACCACATCGCGTCGTCGGGTGCGCCCTCGGCGTGCGACGGGTTCGCGCGCGACTTGAGAATGTTTTGAAACGTTTCGCGGGTTTCTTCTTCCCGATTCCAGTAGCCGGAGCCAATGTTGTTGCCGTGCAACCAGATCTCGCCGATGTGGCCGTCCGGCAGCTCGCTTGCCGTGTCGGTGTCGACGATCGCCGCCCACTGGTCATACGAAATCCGTCCGCAGGACACCTGCGGCACCCCGCGGGGGTTGTCGTCGCCGACCTTGACGAGCTTGCCCTTGTTCAGCTCGTCGCGGTCGACGCGGATGACGGTCGGTCCGACCTTCATGTCGGTGGTCGACACGAACAGGGTGGCCTCGGCCATCCCGTAGGACGGTTTGATCGCGGCCTCGGTCAGACCATAGGGCGCGAATGCCTCGACGAACTTGCGCATCGAGGTCTGCGAAATCGGTTCGCTGCCGTTGAGGATCGCCAGCTCGTTGCTCAGGTCCAGTGGCGGCTCACCCTCCTTGGGCAGTCCGCGGCGGGCCGCATGCTCGAACGCGAAGTTCGGCGCCGCCGAATAGGCACGACTGGTGTCGCCATCCTGAACCCCCAGCGCGCGCATCCAGCGGATCGGGCGACGCACGAACGCCGCCGGTGTCATGAAGGTGATCTGCCGGCCGATGATCGAGGGCAGCATGATCGTCAGCAGCCCCATGTCGTGGAAGAACGGCAGCCAGGTGACGCCGCGCTGCCCCTCTTCACCCTGCAGACCGTCCATCAATTGCACGAGGTTGGTGGCCACCGACTGGTGCGTGATCTGAACGCCAGCCGGGCTGCGGGTGGAGCCCGATGTGTATTGCAGATACGCGATGGTTTCCTCGGTCGGGTTGTCGGGCTGCACCCACGTGCCGGCGACCTCGTCGGGCACCGCGTCGACCGCGATGATGCGTGGCCGCTCATTGGCCGGGCGGTTGCGGAAGAACTTGCGCACCCCCTCTGCCGAGCCGGTGGTGGTCAGGATCGTCGACGGCGTGCAGTCGTCGAGCACCGCGTGCAGCCGGCCGACATGGCCCGGTTCGGCGGGATCGAACAGCGGCACGGCGAGCCGGCCCGAGTAGATCGCGCCGTAGAAGGCGGTCAGGTATTCCAGGTTCTGCGGGCAGAGGATCGCGACCCGGTCGCCCGGCTGGGTCACCTGCTGCAAGCGTGCAGCGACCGCGCGGTTACGCGCCGAGAACTGTGACCACGTCAGGTCGCGGGCGACTCCGTCGCGCTCGGTCGAGAAGTCGAGAAAGCGGTACACGAGGTTGTCGCCGCGGGTCTGGGCCCACCTCTCCACGTGGCGGACGATGCTCGAGCCCTCCGGAAACTTGATCCGGCCCGTCTTCTTGTCGATGAACGGGTTGACGTAGATCGGCACGTTTTTCTCTCCTGTTCAAAGCACACTCGGCCTTGCCGTCAACTGGCTGCAATCGCCGCAAAACCCCAAACCGTACAGATGGTACCGAGGTTTCGACGGTCATCGCCGTCACGCACACCGGTCGGCGCCACCGGATGTCCCGATGCCGTTGACCAGCCCGTTCGGGCCGCGCCACCATTGCCGCTCTTAGTTATTTCTTAATGTTAGGTGACGCGTCATCGGCGACCAAATCGGCCGCCGGATCGAGACGCAACTGTTAGGCGTGCGCCGGATGCGGCGCCTTGTCGATCACCCTGGCAGCCCAGTCGCGCGTCCACACCGTCGCGGGCTGGCCGTTGCTGCTCCAGAATTTCGTGGTGTTGTAAGACGCGTGCACAGGCTGACCCGCCGCGCCCATCAGCGTTCGGAGCGTCTCTGGCAGATTGATGGGGTTCATCGCTTCCACCGGCGCCGCACATATCAGGTCGCCGGGGGCGCAAATCTCGTTAGTGCGATCGTTGAGCGCGCCGAAACCACCCGTGCGTGGGCCGGTCAACGTAATGCCCAAAAGACCTGCGCCACTTGAGACCAAAGGCACATCCCTGAGCGTGATCTCGGCACCCTGACCGGGAGGATCGGGCGGAACGTGCTGGCCCACGCCGTCCTGGCGTCGACCGTCGGCGATCAGAGTCACGCCGAGGACGAGATCGTCGTCAACAGGTCCCCTGCCGTTACCGATGTCGCTGGCGATGTCACCGCCGATGACCGCGCCTTGTGAGAAGCCGACGATCACATACCGGGTGAGCAGGCAATTGGCGTGCATGTCCGCGATCGCCTTCTCTGTCGTCGCAGTGCCCTCCTTGCGGCTGTCGTTGTATGTCAACTCGGTCGAATCGCCTCCCGGTCGCCGGAACTGCGCGGTGTAAGGCACCGTGTAGGCCTCGAGTCGGCTCTTGTCGAATTGTTGGGTCAGCGGCCGAGTTACGTTGAGCAGCAACGCATTCGGGAATTGCGTGGGGTTCAGCGGGTCCTGTTGCGGCGACGACTCCCAGGTGCCGGGGATCGAGACCAACATCACGTCGGGACATCCGGCGGCTTGGACTACCTTGGCGCCCGGCCTGTTGTGCCACCACCACAGCAACCCCGAGGCGACGCCGAGAACCACCAGCACGATGGCAAGCACGACCGCGAAATTGCGCCTGCGCGTCTTTTTCTTCGCCATCCTCACCCGTGCTTGGGATGCGGCGCCTGGTCGATCACCCCGGCGGCCCAGTTGCGCGTCCACACGGTGGCCGGCTGGCCGTTATTACTCCAGAACTGCGTGGTGTTGTACAGCGCGTGCACGGGCTCGCCCGCGCCGCCGGTCAACACGTCGATGGTGTGCGGAAGATTCATCGGGTCGAACGCGCCTTGAGGCGCGGCACAGATCAGGTCTTCGTTGGCGCAGATCTCGATGGTGCGCCCGTCGAGCGCTCCGAACCCGCCATCGCGAGGGCCCGTCATCGTGATGCCCCACATATCGGGGAAGTCGCCGGAGAGCGTCGGGACGTCCTTGAGGGTGATCTCGGCACCCTGGCCCGGGGGGTTCGGGTCGATGTGCTGACCGACGCCGTCCTGCCGGCGCCCGTCGGCGATCAGCGTCACCCCCAGCACGAGGTCCTCGTCGACGGGCCCCTTGCCGTTGCCGATGTCGCTGGCGATGTCACCCGCGATGACGGCGCCCTGCGAGAAGCCGACGATCACATAACTGGTCAGCGGGCACTTGTTGTTCATGTCCGTGATCGCGTTGACGGTCGCCTGGGTGCCCTCCTTGCGGCTGTCGTTGTACGTCATCTCGTTGTCGCGCGAGAAGGGCTTACGGAACTGGGCGGTGTAGGGCACGGTGTAGGTCTGGATGCGGCCGCCGCCGAATTGGTCGCCAAGTGGCCGAGTCACATTGAGCAGCAATGCATTTGGGAACTGTGTTGGGTTCAGCGGATCCTGTTGCGGCGACGACTCCCAGGTGCCGGGGACGGAGACGACATCCACGTCGGGGCAGCTGGCGTCCTGAAACGCAGGACGCGGCTTCTTCGGTGCGGCGGACGTGGACGGGGGCTGCGCCTGCGGCGGCGGCGACGTTGCCGGCGGTTTGGGCGCGCGCGACATGAAGAACTGCTCGTTCACGAGGTACAGCAGCACAAGCGCGACGACGAGGGACACCGCACCAGCCGCGATCAACGCGAGAATGCGATGGCGTTTCCGCCGGTTGTTCTTTTCCATCTTCTCCCGCTAGCAGAGCCGGTCAGTCGCGATGCGAATGTAGTTGGCGGTGATCGCGTCGATGTCGGCCGGCGGCGGCGCCATCGAGGTCATGTGCGCGTCGTGCATGTCGCTGGACACCAGGGGATGCACGTAATCCCACACCGCCTGCGGGGTTTGTCCCGCAGCGTGGGCCTGGCAGATGTAGGAGCCGATGGACAGCGCGAAGACCTCGCTCGACGGGTGCACTCCGCCGGCGGCGAGCGCGTCGAGATAGCCGCGCTGCTGCGGGGTCACCGCGAGCGCGCTGGGCTGCGGGGCTGGGTTCGCGGGCAGTGCCGCGGCGGCCTTCGACGGTGCTGCGGACGTCGTGGTGCGGCTGGCGGGAAGCGCGACGCTGGACATGAAGCCGTCGCTGGCCGAGCATCCGGTCACCAGCGCGGCGAGCGAGAACGTCACCGCGGTGGAGCATCCGGCCATCCGGCCCGCCGTCCGTCGCACGGTTCCACGGTACCGGCTCAACAGCGCGGCCCCGGGTGACCGCGGGCCTATCGGATCGTCGCCACCAGCTCGCCGGCCATCGCGCCCAGCTGCGGGCCCCACGACGACCAGTCGTGCGCGCCCGACGGAGGGAAGTCGAAGTGGCCGTTGTGACCGCCGACCTGACGGTAGTGCTGATAGAAGAAGCGGCTCATGCCCTGCGCCTGGTCCGGGTAGCCGATCACGGCCGCAGGGTCGGCGGTGTCAGACGTCGTCGGGGTGAACACCCACAGCCGGGTGTTGTTCTGCACGAGCAGCGAGACGTGGACGTCGGGGTCGTGCCACTTCCAGCGGCCAAGCTGGGGCAGGCCCCACATGTTGCGGGTGTCGACGCCGCCGAACCGCATCATGCCTTCGGTGATCGCGCCGTTTTCAGTGGTGCGCGACGGCGTCAAGAAGCCCGACAGCGAGCCGGCGAACCGGAACCGGTCGGGGTGGAAAGCCGCCAGCGCCATCGCGCCGTAACCGCCCTGGGCGGCGCCGACGATGCCGTGACCGCTGGGCGCCAGTCCCTTGTTCGCGGCCAGCCAATCGGGCAGCTCCGAGGACAGGAAGGTCTCCCACTGCTTGCTGCCGTCTTGCTCCCAGTCCGTATACATGCTGTACGCCCCACCGGCAGGAGCGACCACCGAGATGCCCTTGCCGGCGAGCGTGTTCATCGCGTTGCCGGCCGTCACCCAATTGCTGACGCCGTCGCCGGCGTCGAACGCGTCCAGGAGGTAGACGGCATGGGGTCCGCCGGCCAGGAAAGCCACCGGGATGTCGCGGCCCATCGCCGCGGACGGCACCATCAGGGTCTCGTAGCCCGCGGCCTTCGCGCTGCCCGACATCACCGGAGCGGCCCACAGGCCCAGCCCGAGGATCGCCGCTAACAGCGCACGAACCAGCAGCACACCGACCTTCATCGAAACCCCTCCCAGCGGCAAATTGGCTTACCCGAATCCGCAACGTAGTGAACCACATCACGTAGAAAAGGCACAGACGAACGGCGGCGACCACCGGTTTGGTGGCCGCCGCCGTTCGTTGTTACGTGTTGCGCTTACGCCGTCGGCGTAGCACCCAGCACGCGCTGGATGTCAGGCTTCATCGCCTGCAGCTGCTGACCCCAGTAAGCCCAGCTGTGGGTACCAGCCTCGGGGAAGTTGAACACCCCGTTCTTGCCACCGGCCTCGATGTACTTTTCCTGGAACGTCTTGTTCGTGCGAAGGGTGAAGCCCTCCAGGAACTTGGCGTTGAAGTCGCCGCCGCCCAACTCGTTGGGCTTGCCGTTGCCGCAGTACACCCAGATGCGGGTGTTGTTGGAAACGAGCTTGTCCATGTTGACCATCGGGTCGTTGCGCTTCCACGCCGGGTCGCTCGAGTCGCCCCACATGTCCTTGGACTTGTAGCCGCCGGCGTCGTTCATCGACATGCCGACGAGCATCGGCCACCAACCCTCGGACAGGTTCAAAAAGCCCGACAGCGACGCCGCGTACGGGAACTGCTGCGGGTAGTAGATCGCGAGCGTCAGCGCGGCCGAGCCGGCCATCGACAGACCGACCGCGGCGCTACCGGTCGGCTTGACCTGCCGGTTGGACTGCAGCCACGACGGCAGCTCCTGGGTGAGGAACGTCTCCCAGTTGTAGGTCAGGCAGCCGGCCTTGCCGCACGCCGGCTTGTACCAGTTGCTGTAGAAGCTGGACTGGCCGCCGACAGGCATGATCACCGAGAGGCCGGACTGGTAGTACATCTCGAACGCGTTGGTGTTGATGTCCCAGCCGTTGAAGTCGTCCTGCGCGCGCAGGCCGTCGAGCAAGTAGACCGCCGGGGAGTTGGGGCCACCGCTTTGGAACTGGACCTTGATGTCACGGCCCATCGACGGGGAGGGCACCATCAGGTACTCCACCGGAAGGCCGGGCCGCGAGAACGCCCCAGCAGTCGCCGAGCCACCTACGACACCGACCAGACCCGGCAGCAGCGCCGCGCTCACCGCGGCGATCGTCAGTCTGCGCGCCCATCGGCCTCGCAATTTCTCAACGAACTTCATAAACGTGTCCATCCCATCTTTTTCGAATCTGCGCCGTCGAATGCACACCGCATCGTCCCCGCCCGCCGGTGCCCCGGGGTAGTCAACCACATGTGCGGGTAGCTTTCTCGACCTGCATCCCTGTCCTGGCGGGCTCCAGAGCTTGCACCTGCGCAGCCGAAAACGGCCACGAATGGTTGCCAGCCGGCGGAAATTCAACGCAGCGTTGCGACCGCCGGGTTGAAGTGTAGCGGTCGGGCATTTTCTGCCCAAATCCCAAACCTCGCGACCGGCCGTTGACTGCTCGAAACTGAAACGTCGGCGGGCCGCATCGGGTCGCCACCACGATTGCAGTGTCGCGGGTGGAGGGCGTCGGCGGTGGCCGGCCCTACGGCCCGGTCGCGGCAAGGCCCGTGTAGGGCGTGCCTGTCAACGGCGGTTCACTCAATCCACAACGAATGAGCTCGTATTGCGGCACCCGGTCGATGCGGTATCGGGTGAACTCGAACGAATGCAGGACGTTCGACAGGAATCGCCGCACCGTGAGCGGGCCCCGAATCGATGTCAGCATCGCGTCGGTGGCCGGGCACTTCAGCGCGGCCTGCGCCTCGGTCACCCAGTTCTCGTCGAGGTAGGGCGGCAGGAACGGATGCTTCTTCAGCCACGGCCCGTCCGCGACCACCCAGTCCGGGAACAGGTCCTTGTCGTGACCGATGCGGGCGTCGTCGAGCCGGGCGGTATGTGCCGCAAGCGGATTCGCCAGCCCGATCTGGTCGAGGACCTTCACGTTGAGCCCGACGTTCATGCCGAGCATGCCGAGGTTGGTGAAGAACACGGTGTGCGGCCCATGCTCGGCCGTGCGCGGATCGGGCGGTTGGCCCGGCGCCGGTGCCGGCGGAGGAGGCGCGGGCACGACGTCCCATTGCGTGTAGTTGCCCGACGGCAGCAGCAGCGCGCCTTCGGGGGTGTTGTTGATCGCCTCGATGACCGCGCGCATGCGCGGGTAGTCCAGATAATCCGCGGCGGTCAACGGGTGCGCGTGGCCGGTGGCCTGCGAGTAGAACCGCCGCTCGTCGACGATTCCGGAGTACGTGACCTTCGTCGCGTCGGCACCCATACCGGGCGAGTTCGCCGCCCACAGCGCCCAGAGCGCGATGGCCAGCCACGCCGTCGCCGTCGCACCCGCCAGCACCGCACCCGTCTCGCGCGACAGTCGCCGCTCGGGCAGCACCACCGGAATCACCGCGACAGGAGCCAGCAGGCAGAAGACCGGCGCGAGCAACACCCGGCCATGCATGAAATCGCCACCCTGGCGCAGCCAGTAGGCGCCTTGCAGCAGTCCGCCGACGATGATGAAGACCACGACCGCCGTCGGGCTCTGAATGACCTTGGCCAGCCGTCGGCGGGTGTCGGGTGGGCGCCGGCGCGTCCACCACGACGTGGCGATCGCGGGGCGCTCGTCGGCAAGGTGGATACGCGTAGCGACGACGAGGAATCCGAGTACAACGACGAGAATCGCCGGCAGCCACAGCGCGTACGGCCCGTTGAAGTTGGCCAGGTATATGAAGCCCTGCGCCCACTTCTTGCCCGACGCATCCTTCGCGAGCGCGGTGCCGGGTACCAGCAGCCCGTAGTAGCCCATACGGAAGATCTGATAGGCCACCGGCAGAAAGCCTCCGGCGACGACGACTAGCAACCGTGAGCGCCAGCCTCTCGACGCGATCAGCATCATGATCAAGGCCAGGCCGCCGACCAACGCGAGATCTGGGCGCACCAGCACACACAGGCCGGCGACAAAAGCCAGCGCGCCGGTGAACCACCGTCCTGTCACGCGCTGTTGCGACCAGCACACCATCATCCACCACAGCAGGCCGAGATAGGCCAGCACTAAACAGCTTTCGAGCCCCGACGTCGCAAAGTCGCGGGCCGGCGGAATCGCGATGTACACCAGCGCACCCGCCGGGAGCAGCAGCGCGCTGCGGCCCGCCAAGCTCGGTGCGTACAGTCGCGCCGCGCCGAGCATCGCGAACACCACACCTAGAAGCGAAAGAATCAGCGCCAGAACCAGTGCCACGTATTCCAGTCGCACCGGACCGCCGACGAGGCCGCCGAGATACAGCAGGTACGTCCACATCGTCGACGTGTTGGCCTCGACGCGTTCGCCTGCGTTGAACACTGGACCGTTGCCCGCCAACAGGTTTCGCACGGTGCGCAACACGATGAGGCCGTCGTCGGCGATCCAGCGCCGCTGCCACGCGCCCCAGCCGAACAGCACTGTGACCACCACGACACCGACCCAGAGGCTGACGCGCGTGGCCAGTTCGAAGCGGCGCGCGTCAGCCGAAATAGATGGCCGCACCGACGGTTCCGATCAAGGCCAATCCGAGGAGCTGCAGCACGCGGTCACGCAGCGCGATCTCCTCGGGCTCGCCGGCCATGCCGCTGTCGACGTCGACGGCGTAGCGCAGGATCGCGATCGTGAACGGGATGATCGATATCACCCACCACGATCCTGACGCGCCGGCGCGGTCGCGTTCGAACGCGAACAGGCTGTAGCACAGGACGACGGCAGTGGCCGAAAGCGTCCACACGAAGCGCAGGTACGTACCGGTGTAGCTTTCCAGCGACTTGCGGATCTTGGCGCCGGTGCGCTCGGCCAATCGCAGTTCGGCGTAGCGCTTTCCAGCCACCATGAACAACGAGCCGAACGCGATCACCAGCAAGAACCATTGCGACAGAGGGATATTCGTGGCGGCACCACCGGCGATCGCGCGGATGAGATACGCCGACGACACGATGCAGATGTCGAGCACGGCCTGATGTTTCAGGCCGAAGCAATACGCCAGCTGCATCGCGATGTACACCGCCATCACCACGACGAGGTCGCGGGAGACGAACCACGAGATCGCCAACGACGCGACACCCAGTGCGACCGCCATCACGTAGGCCAGCCATTCAGGAACCACCCCGGCGGCGATCGGCCGGAACTGCTTCGTGGGATGCTGCCGGTCGGCTTCGACGTCGCGCACGTCGTTGACCAGATACACCGAGGACGCCGCAAGGCAGAACACGCCGAAGGCGATCGCCACGTGGATCAGCATCTCGCGGTAGTCGTGGGCGACCCCGCGGCCGAGCGCGGCAAGCGGCGCGGCGAGCACGAGGAGGTTCTTCACCCACTGCCTCGGTCGCATCGCCTTGACGACGCCGACGATCACGTTGCCCGACGGCTCGGTAACGCCGGCCGGGTGCGACTCCGAACCCGAAGGTCGTCGGCTACCCGACTCCGAAACCAATTCTTCGCTCATCGTCTGCTTCCGATCTTCTTGACGCCCTGCGCCACCACCGCGCCGACCGCGACTCCGGTGAGCACATCGCTGGGGTAGTGCACACCAAGAACCAAGCGGGACAACGCCATCGGCGGCACCAGCAGCACGGGCAACGGCAGGCCGGTCAGCGGAGCCATCAGAACCGCGGCAGCGGTGGTGGAGGTGGCGTGTGCCGAGGGAAAGCTTAGTGCGCTCGGGGTGCCGACATTGACCTCGACGGCTGGATGCGACGGGCGCCGGCGGCGCACCGCTCGCTTGATCAGCACCGCGGCGGCGTGAGCAACGAACGCGCCCGCGCCCGCGGTGAGCCACTCGCGGCGGCGGTGCGGGGCAAGCAGTGCGCCGAGCGCCGACACGGCCAGCCAGCCGAGGCTGTGCTCGCCGAAGTGTGACATCGCCCGCGCGGCGGCGAGGACACCGGGGCGGTGCGCAAGCGTCGACTGCACGGACACCAGCGCGGCGACTTCACCTGTAGGGGCCTCAGTCATCGTGGCCCGTCGCGGGCAACAGCACCGATTCCCACTTCTGCTTGCTCGACAGCACCGGCAGCGCGTCTCGGTACACCCGGCGCATCTCGTCGAAGCGCTTGACGACCCGGCGCTGGCGACGCAGGGACTGGCCGAGCAGCGACAGCATCTTGGCTCGGTCGCGCTGCCGGTAGACGACACCGCGGCCGTCGGCGGTCGTGACCGTCACCCCGTCGACGTTGCACAGCAGGAACCACCGGGAGTCCTGCGTGGAGACGTTCAGCTGGGGACGCTCGTGGTGTGCTGGGTCGGCACTGGTGAAGTTGTGCGCGATGCCCCGAAGGAGCCGGATTGCCTTGGTGGGCACGCTCTTCGGCTCACCGACCCGCCCCACCTGACCCGACGGTGGCGGAAGCTCGGTTGCTGACGGCAGCACCACCGCGTCCGGATAGGCGCGGCGGATGCGATGTACCTCCGGCAAGGCTGATTCGAGGATGGAGAAGATGTGCTCGGGACCGGCGAGGAAGTCGTCGATGGCCTTGTTCTGGATCGCCACCGTCGAATACTCAAGGCACAGAAGATGTTTCAACGTCGCCTTGAGCATGCTGCGCTGCAGCCCGCGGACGTCGCCGTCCCAGTGCATTGCAGCCACCACCAGCCGGTTACGCAGATGGAAGTAGGCCTGCCAGTCGATCGCGTCGTCCTTGTCACTCCAGGCCATGTGCCAGATCGCTGTGCCGGGCATCGTCACCGTCGGGTAGCCGTGCTCGGCCGCACGCAGCCCGTAGTCGGCGTCGTCCCACTTGATGAACAGCGGCAGTGGCTGCCCGAGCTCGTCGGCGACCGCCCTCGGGATCATGCACATCCACCAGCCGTTGTAGTCGACGTCGATCCGCCGGTGCAGCAGCTTGCTCTCTTTACCCTTGCCGCTCAACGGTTTCCGGGCGAAGTCGTGGTCGTACTCGGTGTACGGCGCCGCGGTCCACATGAAGTTCGACCGGTCCACCACCTCGCCCATGATGTGCAGGTGTGATGGGTCCTGCAGGTTGAGCATCTGTCCGCCGACCAGCATCGGCGACTTCGCGAACCGGTTCATCGCCAGTGCCCGCAGAATCGAGTCCGGCTCGATGCGGATGTCGTCGTCCATGAACAGGATCTGCTGGCAGTCGGTATTCTTCAGCGCCTCGTACATCACCCGGCTGTAGCCGCCGGAGCCGCCGAGGTTCGGTTGGTCATGGATGGACAAGCGCGCACCCAGCGGTGCGGCGGCCTCGGCGAAATCGGGATGGTCGCGCACCTTTGCCGTGCCCTGGTCGGGGACGATCGCCGCCCCGATCACGTTGTCGACCAACGGGTCTGACGTGAGCGCCCGCAGCGCGTTGACACAGTCGTCCGGGCGGTTGAACGTCGGGATCCCGACGGCGACGTTGGCGACTCCCGGAGCGGTCTGCGGTGCGTACCAGCCGGCGTTGGTCAGCGTGACAGTGCTGTCGGAAGTGATGTCGAACCAGATCCAGCCGCCGTCCTCGAACGGCTCCAAGCCGACCTCGAACTCGACGACGGCAGGCTGCTCATCGGTCTCTGTTGCTCTTCGCGCAAGCGGCTCATCGGTGTCTGTTGCTCTTCGCGCAAGCGGCTCATCGGCCTCAAAAGCACGTCCTTCCACAAAGATTCGCGCGCCGGTGGCCTTCGTGCGGTATACGTCGACGCGGCCGGTGCCGCTGAGCTCCATGCGCAGGACCACCGACGTCAACGTCGACCAGCGCCGCCAATAGCTTGCCGGGAACGCGTTGAAGTACGTCGAGAACGACACCTCGGACTCCGCGCCGATCTGCAGGGTCGTGCGGGTCGCGGCGTGCGCCCTGCGGGCGTTGGTCGTCGACTCCTCGACGTAAAGCTTGCGCACGTCCAGCGGTTCACCGGGGCGCGGCAAGATGATTCGGGCCAGCAGGCTGACCGCGCTGGCGGTCACTGCGGTTCGCTTTCGACCAGCGGCGTGCCGTCGCGGAAGTAAGGCGACAGCACGTTCTCGTACATGTTCAA
>DASRFZ010000056.1:0-26582 GCA_035651275.1 Mycobacterium sp.
TTGCGGCCGGCGCTGGAGCGGGCGTTCGGGTCAGAACTGCCTGCCGTCGTCAATGTGCTGACCGACCCGACTGTGGCCTACCCGCGGCGGTCAGTGTTGGCGTAGGAATTAAAGTCGCGCTGGCCAGCCGCGAGCGTGCCCTGTTGTACGCCGATCATCGGCGTGTCGCCGAACAAACACGCACGTTCGCGGTGATGCGGGGCTCGCGTACCGTTGTGCTGTGGCTAAATCGAGCACCGCTAAGCCTGGGCGACTGAGCAGCAAGTTCTGGCAGCTGCTCGGAGCCAGCACCGAAAAGAACCAGAGCCGCTCGCTGGCGACGGTCAAGGCGAGCTCCGAGTTCGACGAGAAGGCCGCCGAGCTCAGCGACGCCCAGCTGCGCAAGGCCGCGAAGCTCCTCGAGCTCGAGGACCTCGACGAGGCCTACGACATGCCGCAGTTCCTCGCGATCGCGCGCGAAGCCGCCGACCGCGCCACTGGTCTTCGCCCGTTCGACGTACAGCTGCTCGGCGCACTGCGGATGCTGGCGGGCGACGTCGTCGAGATGGCTACCGGCGAGGGCAAGACGCTGTCCGGCGCGATCGCGGCCGCCGGGTACGCGCTCGCAGGCCGCAATGTGCACGTCGTCACGATCAACGACTACCTGGCTCGCCGCGACGCGGAGTGGATGGGGCCGATGATCGAGGCGATGGGCCTCTCGGTCGGCTGGATCACCGCCGAGTCAACCGCAGAGGAGCGCCGGATTGCCTACGCGTGCAACGTCACCTACGCCTCGGTCAACGAAATCGGCTTCGATGTGCTGCGCGACCAACTCGTCACCGACGTCGCCGACCTGGTGTCACCCAACCCCGACGTCGCGCTGATCGACGAAGCCGACTCGGTGCTTGTCGACGAGGCGCTGGTGCCTCTGGTGCTCGCGGGCACCACACACCGCGAGACGCCTAAGCTCGAGATCATCCGCCTCGTCGGCGAATTGACACCCGGCAAGGATTACGACACCGACGCCGACAGCCGCAATGTTCACCTCACCGAAGCCGGCGCGCAGAAGGTGGAGGCGAAACTCGGTGGCATTGACCTGTATTCAGAAGAACACGTCGGGAGCACGCTCACCGAAGTCAATGTCGCATTGCACGCACACGTGCTGCTGCAGCGCGACGTGCACTACATCGTGCGTGACGATGCGGTGCATTTGATCAACGCCTCCCGCGGCCGCATCGCCCAATTGCAGCGCTGGCCCGACGGATTGCAGGCGGCCGTCGAGGCGAAAGAGGGCATCGAGACCACCGAGACGGGTGAGGTGCTCGACACGATCACCGTGCAGGCGTTGATCAACCGTTATCCCACCGTGTGCGGAATGACCGGCACCGCACTGGCAGCCGGTGAGCAGCTGCGGCAGTTCTACAAGCTTGGGGTGTCGCCGATTCCGCCCAACGCGCCCAACATTCGCGAGGACGAGGCAGACCGGGTGTACTTCAGCGCCGCGGCCAAGAACGACGCGATCGTCGAGCACATCCGCGAGGTGCACGAAACCGGCCAGCCTGTGCTGATCGGCACCCGCGACGTCGCGGAATCCGAAGAGCTGCACCAGCGTTTGGTTCGCGCGGGCGTGCCTGCCGTCGTGCTCAACGCGAAGAACGACGCCGAGGAAGCGGCGATCATCGCCGAGGCGGGCAAACTCGGCGCCGTCACAGTGTCGACCCAAATGGCCGGGCGCGGCACCGATATTCGACTCGGCGGATCCGACGAGGCCGACCATGATGAAGTTGCCGAACTCGGCGGCCTGCACGTCGTCGGGACGGGCCGCCACCATACCGAGCGCCTGGACAACCAATTGCGCGGCCGCGCAGGGCGCCAGGGCGATCCGGGCTCGTCGGTCTTCTTCTCCAGTTGGGAAGACGATGTCGTCGTCGCCAACCTCGAACCGGGCAAGTTGCCGCTCGAAACCGAGGAGGGCGCCCGGATTGTCAGCCCGAAGGCGGCCGGGCTGTTGAGCCACGCCCAGCGCGTCGCGGAGGGCAAGCTGCTCGACGTCCACGCGAACACGTGGCGTTACAACCAGTTGATCGCGCAGCAGCGCGCAATCATCGTCGAGCGCCGCGACACAATACTGCGCACACCGATCGCGCGCGAGGAGCTCGAGGAGCTGGCGCCGAAGCGCTACGAGGAGCTGTCCGAAAAACTCAGTGAGGACGAGCTTGAGCGAATCTGCCGGCTCATCATGCTGTACCACCTCGACCGCGGCTGGGCCGATCACCTGGCGTACCTCGCGGACATCCGCGAAAGCATCCATCTGCGCGCGCTCGGCCGGCAAAACCCGCTCGACGAGTTTCACCGCATGGCGGTCGACGCGTTCGCGTCGCTTGCTGCCGACGCGATCGAGGCGGCCCAGCAGACGTTCGAGACCTCAAACGTTCTCGAGGACGAACCCGGTCTCGACCTGTCGAAGCTGGCGCGGCCGACGTCGACGTGGACGTACATGGTGCACGACAATCCGCTCGCCGACGACACCTTGTCGGCGCTGAGCCTGCCAGGGGTTTTCCGCTAAGGTTCCGCGCATGGGCCGGGTACTGACAGTGCCGAACGTGCTCAGCGTGATCCGGCTCGCGCTGCTACCGGTGTTCCTGTGGCTTTTGCTCGCCCAGGACGCGATCGGCTGGGCGACCGGCATTCTGATGTTCTCCGGCGCGTCGGATTGGGCCGACGGGAAGATCGCGCGGCTGATGAACCAGTCGTCACGACTGGGGGAGTTGCTCGATCCCCTCGTCGATCGCATCTACATGGTGACTGTGCCAATTGCGTTGGCGCTGGCGGGTTTTGTGCCGTGGTGGTTCGTCGCAGTGCTGATCGCCCGCGACGCCGCGCTCGCGACGACCCTGCCCGCACTGCGGCGCCGCGGATTGACCGCGCTGCCGGTGACCTACATCGGCAAAGGCGCGACGTTCGGGTTGATGTCGGGGTTTCCGCTGATCCTGCTGGGGCAGTTCGGCGGTCTGTGGGCCCGCGTCGTGCTGGCGATCGGTTGGGGATTCGCGATCTGGGGCTTGGCGCTGTACCTGTGGAGCTTCGTGCTGTACGTGATTCAGTTCGTGATGGTGATGCGCCAAATGCCGAAGGTTCCGGCGCATGGTTGACCGGGCGCTCGGCGGTTACGACCCGCATGCCGGGCTGCCTGCGCACGAGGCAGGCCAGCCCCGGTTCAATCCGGTCCCGTCGCTGCTGCGGTCGTTGTTGTCCGAGCATCTGGACCCGGGCTATGCGGCGGCAGCGGAACGACGAGCCGCGCAAGACGAGCCCCCGCGGCGCTGGGCGAAATGGGCTTGGCAGGCTGTCGCGGCGCTTTCTGTCGCCGCGGTGTTCGCGGTCGCCGTCGGGCAGGCTCGTGCGACCGCACCCGGCCTGAAACAGACACAAAAAGTACTGGTGTCAAGCGTCCGCGCGTCGATGTCGGGCGCGAACAACTTGGCGGCACAGCGCGGCACGCTGACCAACGAGGTCGACGACCTGCGACGGGCACAACTCGGCGGAGACGCGCAGGGACGCCAATTGCTGCACGATCTCGACGCGCTGGGTGTGGTGGGTGCGGGCACCAAAGTGACCGGACCTGGCCTCACCGTGACGTTGACCGACCCCGGGGTGTCACCGAACCTCACCGATGTTTCCAAGGGCCGCATCCCCGGAAGCCGGCAAGCGGTGCTCGACCGGGATCTGCAGCTGGTGGTGAATTCGTTGTGGGCAGGCGGCGCCGAGGCCATCGCGGTCGGCGGCGTGCGGCTCGGACCGGACGTGACGATCCGCCAGGCGGGCGGTGCGATTTTGGTGGACAACCAGCCCATCAACAGCCCATATGCGATCGTCGCGATTGGGCCGCCGCATGGCATGCAGGACGCGTTCGAGAACAGTGCCGGCTACCAGCGAGTGCAGCTGCTGACGGCGTCGTACGGCGTCGGCGCGACCGTGTCGACTAGCGAATCGCTCACCGTGCCCGCCGGAAGCACCCGAGAAGTCAAGTACGCCAAGCCAATTGGAGGATAAGTGATCGGTATCGCCGCACTGATTGCGGGCATCGTGCTGGGACTGATCTTTCACCCCAGCGTCCCCGACGTGGTGCAGCCGTACCTACCGATCGCCGTCGTCGCGGCTCTCGATGCTGTATTCGGTGGTCTGCGTGCGTATTTGGATCGGATCTTCGACTCGAAGGTCTTCGTGATCTCGTTCGTGTTCAACGTCTTGGTGGCGGCGCTAATCGTCTATCTCGGCGACCAGTTGGGAGTGGGCACGCAACTGTCGACCGCCATCATCGTCGTGCTGGGCATTCGGATCTTCGGCAACGCCGCCGCGCTGCGGCGCAAGCTGTTCGGGGCGTAGCGATGAGCGACCACGAAACAGACTCCGAACACCATGGCCGCCACGAGCTTTCGGGGCAGCAATCCCGGGAGCTTCGGCGGCCGACGGTCTTCGGCGTGCTCGCCGTGGTGTTGTGTGTGGTGCTCGGCGTGGCGATCGCCACGCAGGTCCGCCGGACGGCGTCGGGCGATGCGCTTGAGTCCGCGCGGCCCGCGGATCTGGTGGTGCTACTGGACTCGCTGCAGCGACGGGAAGCGTCGTTGAACAAGGAGATCTCGGATTTGCAGCACACGCTCGCGGCGTTGCAGTCGTCGGGTAGCGGTGACAAGGCGGCGATCGCCGACGCGCAAGCACGTCTGACGGCGCTGTCGATTTTGGTCGGCACGGTGGCGGCGACCGGCCCGGGAGTGACCGTGACGATCGGCGATCCCGCCGGTGGCATCACCCCAGAGATCATGATCGGGGTCATCAACGAGCTGCGGGCAGCGGGCGCCGAGACGATGGAGATCTGGTCGGGCGACTCGGCGGTGCGGGTTGGCGTCGACACCTGGGTCAGCGGCGTCCCCGGCGCCCTCACTGTCGATGGCCAAACGCTGGCACCGCCGTATTCGCTTGTCGCCATTGGGGATCCACCGACACTCGCGGCGGCGGTCAACATCCCCGGCGGCGCAGTCGACAGCGTCGAACGTGTCGGCGGCACGATCGCGGTGCAGCAGGCGGACCACGTCGACGTGACCGCCTTGCGGCAACCGAAACCGCGCCAATACGCTCAGCCGGTCAAGTGAAGAGGAGATAGCCCGTGAGCGAAATCCCGTCCGACCTGCGCTACACCGCCGAGCACGAGTGGGTGCGCCGCACGGGTAGCGACACCGTGCGGGTCGGGATCACCGACTTCGCGCAGTCGTCGCTGGGCGACGTCGTGTTCGTCCAGCTGCCCGATGTCGGCGCCGACGTCACTGCCGGTGAGCCGTTCGGCGAAGTGGAATCGACCAAATCGGTGTCGGACCTGTATGCGCCAGTCTCGGCGAAAGTCGTTGCGACCAACGGTGATCTGGACACCAACCCGGCGCTGGTGAACTCCGAGCCGTACGGCGGCGGCTGGCTGGTCGACCTGCAGGCCGACGCGGGCGCGCTCGACGAGGGCCTCGCGGCATTGCTGGACGCCGACGCCTACCGCAAGACGGCCGCCGAGTGAGGAAATTGTTAGGGTTCACCGACAGATTTTGCCGCGCGGGACTGGCCGCGGGGTACGGTCAGGGGAGCAGGGCGCAGGTCGGCTTTAGGACATCGCAGGAAACCGCGGCCATAATGAGAGAAGCCGCCAGAGCAGCCAAAAGGAGTATCGGGTGACCGACAAGGACCAGAATTCTGGGGCTGACCAGACGTCTGATGAAGTCACCGTGGAGACGACCTCCGTTTTTCGTGCGGATTTCCTCAACGAGCTGGATGCGCCGGCGCAGGCAGGCACAGAGACGCCGGTCACGGGCGTCGAGGGTCTGCCGCACGGGTCGGCACTGCTCGTCGTCAAGCGCGGACCCAATGCCGGGTCGCGATTTCTGCTGGATCAGCCCGTCACGTCCGCAGGCCGGCACCCCGACAGCGACATTTTTCTCGACGACGTGACCGTTTCCCGGCGCCATGCCGAGTTCCGGCTGGAAAGCAACGATTTCCAAGTCGTCGACGTCGGCAGCCTCAACGGCACGTACGTCAATCGTGAGCCGGTCGACTCGGCCGTGTTGGCGAACGGCGACGAGGTGCAGATCGGCAAGTTCCGCTTGGTGTTTTTGACCGGACCCAAGGGCGACGACAGCGAGACCGGATCCGGGTAACCGGCAATGACCAAATGACAGCTCCCGGGACGCCCGCGCTGGCCGGCATGTCGATCGGCGCTGTGCTGGAAGCGCTTCGGCCCGATTTCCCGGATGTCACGATTTCCAAGATCCGGTTCCTCGAGGCCGAGGGCCTGGTCACCCCGCAGCGCAGCCCGTCGGGGTATCGGCGTTTCACCGCCTACGACTGCGCGAGACTGCGCTACATCCTGACCGCACAACGCGACCACTACTTGCCGTTGAAGGTGATCAAAGCGCACCTCGACGCGCAGCCCGATGGCGAAGTGCCGGAGATGGCCGGATTCGCTTTCACCGCACCGAGATTGGCGACGGTCGACGGCCACGCGGCGACACCCGACACCGCGGCCGGAACGGGCAGCCCCGTCCGGCTCAGCCGTGAAGACCTCGTGGAGCGCGCCGGTGTCGACGACGCGATGCTGTCCGCGCTGACCAAGGCGGGCGTCGTCATCGCCGGACGCGGCGGGTTGTTCGACGAGCACGACGTCGTGATCCTGCAGTGCGCGAATGCGCTCGCCGAATTCGGTGTGGAGCCGCGACACCTGCGTGCATTCCGGTCCGCCGCCGACCGGCAGTCCGACCTGATCGCTCAGATCGCCGGGCCCGTCGGCAAGGGCGGGAAAACGGGTGCGCGCGACCGGGCCGACGATCTCGCGCGCGAGGTGGCCGCGCTGGCGATCACGCTGCACACAGCTCTGGTCAAATCGGCGGTGCGCGACGTTCTCGACCGCTGAGGATTAGACTGGCGCCGGAGATTTGGAGTCGGCTGTGAGTCGGCTTCCTCAGGTCCGGAGGGCAGGCACACATGGGCGAGGTTCGCGTCGTCGGCATACGAGTTGAGCAGCCGCAGAACCAACCGGTGCTGCTGCTCAGGGAGGCCAACGGCGACCGCTACCTGCCCATCTGGATCGGTCAGTCCGAGGCGGCGGCGATCGCCCTCGAGCAGCAGGGCGTCGAGCCGGCCCGGCCGTTGACGCACGATCTGATTCGAGATGTCATTGCCGCCCTTGGCCATTCGCTGAAGGAAGTGCGGATCGTCGACCTGCAGGAAGGCACGTTCTACGCGGACTTGATCTTCGACCGCAACATCAAAGTGTCGGCGCGGCCGTCGGACTCGGTGGCAATCGCACTGCGGGTGGGTGTCCCGATCTACGTCGAGGAGGCGGTGCTTGCCGAGGCCGGTCTGCTCATTCCCGACGAGAACGACGACGAGGCCACGGGCGCGGTGCGCGAGGAGGAAGTCGAGAAGTTCAAGGAGTTTCTCGACAGCGTGTCACCTGACGATTTCAAGGCGACCTGAACCCTCAGATCACGGATGCGTCAAGCCGTCCCGACACGCGGGCGGCGGTCACATTGACCGGTGCTCTCAACAGCCATAATTTTGGGGCAACGGCAGGCACACCGGCCCGCCTGAAAGCGTATGCTCGAGCAACTCGAGCCGTTACGCGAACGATGGCCAGTCGGCGCCACGCGACAGGCGGGAGGTAGCACGGTGGATGATGATCCGCGTCAGGAGCAACTGGACCTGAACTCCAGCGATACCCCCGCGACGCCAAGCGAACCGGTCCAGCCGGGCCTGTTCCCGGATGATTCGATTCCCGACGAGTTGGTCGGGTATCGCGGGCCGAGCGCGTGCCAGATCGCGGGCATCACCTACAGGCAGCTGGATTACTGGGCGCGGACATCGCTTGTGGTGCCGTCGATTCGCAGTGCCGCCGGTTCTGGTTCGCAGCGGCTGTATTCGTTCAAGGACATCTTGGTTCTCAAGATCGTGAAGCGGCTGCTCGACACCGGAATCTCCTTGCAGAACATCCGAGTTGCCGTCGACCATTTGCGTCAGCGCGGTGTGCAGGATCTGGCCAACATCACGCTGTTCTCCGATGGCACCACGGTGTACGAGTGCACATCCGCCGAAGAGGTCGTCGACCTTCTGCAAGGCGGTCAGGGCGTGTTCGGGATCGCTGTCAGCGGTGCGATGCGCGAGCTGACGGGGGCCATCGCGGACTTCCCCGGCGAGCGCGCCGACGGCGGCGAGTCGATCGCCACACCCGAGGACGAGCTGGCCACACGGCGCAAGAACCGCGACCGCAAGATCGGCTGATTTTCGCGTGCGAAACGGCGGTTTCGCACGTCTGTACTCGTATTTCGCGTGCGAAACGGCGGTTTCGCGGACGGCGGGTAAACTAGCCAGCGCATCGCCCGGCAGCGGGAGAGTTCTGTGACCGCCAGTCATGGACGCCGAAGGAGCAACACCTCTCCGTCAACCTCTCAGGCACCCGGACCGCGCAGGGACACGATGCCTCTGGAAAGCGGCGAGTGATGCTCGCCCGCCGATGGGGAAAGGCGCCGCGCACGCGAGGAGCGTGACAACGCAAGCCGAATCTCTCAGGCGCCAAGACAGAGGGGGAGGGCCGCCGACCTCTGTCAGGAGCCGCCCCGTGTCCCACCGTTTCACGTTCGCCGACCGGCACATCGGGCCCGACGCCGACGAGATCGCCGCGATGCTCGACGTCATCGGTGTGGCGTCCCTCGACGACCTCGCCGCCAAGGCCGTCCCCGCCAAGATTCTCGACGAACACAACGACGACGTGGCGCCGGGCCTGGACTGCCTGCCGGCGGCAGCCACCGAGGACGAGGCGCTCACTGAACTGCGCCGGCTCGCCGACACCAATACCGTCGCGGTGTCCATGATCGGGCAGGGCTACTTCGACACCATCACCCCGGCAGTGTTGCGCCGCAACATCGTTGAGAACCCGGCGTGGTACACCGCGTACACGCCGTATCAGCCGGAGATCAGCCAGGGCAGGCTCGAGGCGCTGCTGAACTTCCAGACGATGATCTCCGATCTCACCGGACTCGAGGTCGCAAACGCGTCGATGCTCGATGAGGGCACCGCTGCCGCCGAGGCGATGACGCTGATGCACCGGGCTACCCGCGGATCGTCGAACCGACTCGCCGTCGATTCCGACATCTACCGGCAGACCGCGGCGATCCTGACCACCCGCGCCGAACCGCTGGGCATCGAGATCGTCACCGCGGACCTGCGCGGGGGGCTGCCCGATGGCGAGTTCTTCGGCGTGATCACCCAGCTGCCGGGCGCCAGCGGCGCGGTGGTCGACTGGTCGTCGCTGGTCTCGCAGGCTCACGAACGCGGGGCGCTGGTTGCGATCGGCGCCGACCTGCTGGCGCTGACATTGATCGCCCCGCCCGGCGAGATCGGTGCCGACGTCGCGTTCGGCAGCACCCAACGCTTCGGCGTACCAATGGGATTCGGCGGTCCGCACGCCGGCTACCTGGCCGTGCAGAGCACCCATGCGCGCCAGTTGCCCGGCCGGCTGGTCGGAGTGTCGGTGGATGCCGATGGCGCGCCCGCATACCGGCTCTCGTTGCAGACGCGTGAGCAGCACATCCGCCGCGACAAGGCGACCAGCAACATCTGCACCGCCCAGGTGCTGCTGGCGGTGCTCGCCGCGATGTATGCCAGCTACCACGGCGCCGAGGGGCTGACCGCAATTGCGCGCCGGGTGCACACCCACGCGCGCGCACTGGCGGCAGGGCTGGCCGCGACCGACGTGGAGGTCGTTCACGACGCGTTCTTCGACACCGTGCTGGCCCGCGTGCCGGGGCGGGCCGCGGAGATCCGTGGCACCGCGAAGTCGCGAGGCATCAATGTCTGCGTCGTCGACGACGACCATGTGTCGGTCTCGTGCGACGAAGTCACGACCGACACCCACATCACCCACATATTGGAGGCATTCCGCGCCGAACCGGTTGACGATGACTTCGACGGACCTGACATCACCACGCGGACAAGCGAATTCCTTACTCACCCGGCATTCACCCGGTATCGCACGGAAACCGAGATGATGCGCTATCTGCGCACGCTGGCTGACAAGGACCTCGCGTTGGACCGCAGCATGATTCCGCTCGGATCGTGCACGATGAAGCTCAACGCCGCCGCCGAGATGGAACCCATCACTTGGCCCGAGTTCGCACGGCAGCACCCGTTCGCACCGGCGGATGACACGCCGGGACTGCGGCGGATGATCGCCGATCTCGAGACGTGGCTGGCGCAGATGACCGGATATGACGCGGTGTCGTTGCAGCCCAACGCCGGATCTCAGGGGGAGTATGCGGGGCTGCTCGCAATCCAGGCTTATCACGCCGAGCGCGGCGAACCGCATCGCGATGTGTGCTTGATCCCGTCCAGCGCACACGGCACCAACGCGGCATCCGCGGCGCTGGCCGGAATGCGGGTGGTAGTCGTCGGGTGCCGGGAGAACGGCGACGTCGACCTCGACGACCTACGTCTGAAAGTTGCCGACCACGCGGAAGACCTTGCGGCGCTGATGATCACGTACCCGTCGACGCACGGGGTGTACGAACACGATGTCGCCGACATCTGCGCGGCCGTGCACGACGCGGGCGGGCAGGTGTATGTCGACGGTGCAAATCTCAACGCACTCGTGGGACTCGCACGCCCCGGCCGATTCGGCGGTGACGTCAGTCACCTGAATCTGCACAAGACGTTCTGCATCCCGCACGGCGGCGGTGGTCCCGGCGTCGGCCCTGTCGCGGTGCGGGATCACCTGGCGAAGTACCTGCCCGGGCATCCGCTCGCCGACGGGTTGCCTGGTGGCCCCGCTGTATCGTCGGCCCCGTACGGTTCGGCGTCGATCCTGCCGATCACGTGGGCGTACATCCGGATGATGGGCGCGGCGGGCTTGCGGGCTGCGTCACTGACCGCGATCGCATCGGCCAACTACATCGCGCGCCGCCTCGACGAGTACTTCCCGGTGCTGTACACGGGTGAGAACGGCATGGTCGCCCACGAGTGCATCCTCAATCTGCGCGGCATCACCAAAGCCACCGGCGTTACCGTCGACGACGTGGCAAAACGCTTGGCGGACTTTGGTTTCCACGCCCCGACGATGAGCTTCCCGGTAGCCGGCACGCTGATGGTAGAGCCGACCGAAAGCGAGAGCCTGGCCGAGGTCGACGCGTTCTGCGACGCGATGATCGCGATCCGCACCGAGATCGACAAGGTGAGCTCCGGCGAGTGGCCGGTGGACGACAACCCGCTCCGCAACGCGCCGCACACAGCCGCGTGCCTGCTCGCCGACAAATGGGAGCACCCCTACACCCGCGAGCAGGCAGCCTATCCGCTGGGCCGCGGCTTCCGGCCGAAGGTATGGCCGCCGGTGCGGCGCATCGACGGCGCGTATGGCGACCGTAACCTGGTGTGCTCGTGCCCGCCCGTGGAGGCGTTCGCCTGAATGTGCGCCAAGCGTGGACTTATGACACGCATTCGGCCAAAAAGCGTGCATTAAGTCCACACTCGCGGTGATCGGAATAGTGTCCATCGCATGTTTCCCGCGAGCGTCACCGAATGGCGCGACGGTGGGCGCTTTCTGTCGACCAGCGCGGGCAACGTCTTTGTACGTTCCGAAGACGGCCCAGGCCCGACGATCCTGCTCCTGCATGGCTTTCCGTCGAGCTCGTACGACTTCCGGGGCGTCATTCCGCATCTCGGCGAGCGCGCGTGGGTGACGTTGGACTTCCTCGGCTTCGGCCTGTCGGACAAACCACGCCCACACCGCTACAGCCTGCTCGAACAGGCCGACCTGGTGCAGCAGGTAGTCGCCGAGACGACCACCGGGCCCGTCGTCGTGCTCGCCCACGACATGGGCACCTCGGTGACCACCGAACTGATGGCGCGAGACATCCACGGCCGCTTGCCTTTTGATCTGCAGCGGGTAGTGCTGGCCAACGGAAGCGTGATTCTGGAACGTGCCAGTCTGCGGCCCAGCCAGAAGATCCTACGCAGCCGCCTCGGCCCAGCGGCCAGCCGACTGGTCAACCGCCGCGGCTTCGTCCGCGGCTTTTCCAAGCTGTTCACGCCAGACCATCCGCTGTCGAAGCAGGAGGCGGCCGCGCAGTGGGCGTTGTTGTCGCACAACGACGGTCACCGTATCGCGCACCTGTTGATCTCCTATCTCGAGGAGCGTGAACGATATGCGCAACGATGGCACGGCGCGGTGCGCGACTGGCGCAAGCCACTCGCGTTCCTCTGGGGACTCAAAGACCCCGTGGCGACGACGAACGTGCTCGACGGGCTGCGCGAGCTGCGGCCGTCGGCGCCGGTCATCGAGCTGCCGACGCTCGGGCATTACCCCCAGCTGGAGGACCCCGATGGCTTCGCCGCAGCAGCGCTGCGGTTGCTCACCGAATGATCACGCGAACACGTCATTGAGCGTCACGGTCTGCAGCCCGCGGGTGGCGATGATGTCGAGGAGCTGCGGGTAGGTGCGTGTGATCGGCGGCAGGTTGGCGTGCCCGAGGACGATCTGCTGGGGCTGAAATGCCTGCCGCGCGAAGCCGATCAGCTGCTGTTCGTTGATCACTCGCGAGTCGCCGATCGTCGCGCTCCACATCGTGATCGTCGGATAGCCGAGGTCCGCAGCGATCTTGTCAGTTGCCGCGTTGTGTACGCCGTAGGGCGGACGGAAATACGGCGTGCCGTCGACCCCGTAGGTGTTGCTCAGAAAGTCCTTGTTGCGCTTGATCTGATCGGTGGCTGCCGCGGCGCTGACGCGCGTGAGATACGGATGCGACCAGGTGTGGTTGCCCAATTGAACCTGACCGGAGTCCACCATCGGGCGAAGCAGTGGGGCGTTGACCGTCCACGACGAGTTCGCACCGTTGACGAACAGGGTCATCCTCGTTCCGCTGTCGCGGCAGAACGCGGCGAAGGCCCTGACCACCTCGACGCTGCAACCGTCATCCACGGTGAGCGCCAACAGGTTTCCGGTTCCGGGCAACCGGGTCAGCACGCCGGTCGGCGGTGGCACCCGGCCGCCCGGTACAACCGGCCGCGGGTCGGCACCGGCGGCGGCCGGCCGGCACATCACGGCGAGCACCCCGACCGCGATCGTCTTCATCAGGGTGCGTCGATCAACAGCAGCCCCCACGATTTCAGAGTAGTGCCGCGTGGCACCCCGCGTCGCACAACCGAACTGGCAATCCGCTGTGCGGTCGCTGCTGCGGTGCTGGGCGGGGGCTCAGCCGAGGAACGTCGACACGGCGGTGGTCAGATCGGGGGAGTCCGACGTCGCCAAGTTCTTGTACCCGCCGCCGGTCGTCTGGGCGACCGCCTGCCATGCGGAGCCGTCCGGGTCGGAGCCGAAGTCGATGACGTTGATGGCCACCGGGCGGGTCGGGTCGAACGCCTTGCGCACGTAATCCTGCAAGCCGGGTCCGTCGAGGCTCTGGTCGGTGTGGGGGCCCGTGGTGATCACCAGAACGGAATTCTTTGCGCCGGGGCGGAATCCGGCCAGCGCGCCGTCGTAGAGCATCTTCAGGGTGGTGAACGAGACCGCGCCGCCGTTGGACGAGTACTGCTTGTCCAGCGCAGCGTTCAGCGCATCCGACCGCGGCTGCCCATTGACCTGATCGGACAGCGGGCCGGTCGGTACCTCCGAACGGCCCTCCACACCGTCGAAGGTCCACAGGCCCACCGCGGCGGCAGGCGGAAGGGCCGTGAGCTTGTTCTTCAGCGCCGCAACGACATTCGCCAGCCGGCTGTGGCTGCCCTCCTGCTGGGGCATCGACTGGTCGAGCATGATCGTCACCGTCGATCCGGCGGCTGGGGCCAGCACGGCGTCAGCCAGCGTGACCCGCGCCGAGTCATCTCCGATCGAGAGCGTGTCCGACAGCGCTGAGAAACTTGTCACGTCACTCTTGGGCAGCGGCAGCTTCCCGGCGCGGAAGCCCGCATTGGCCAACTCGGTCAGCTGCTCGTCCTTTTGAAGAAACTTCTTGAACTCGTTCGCCGCGGTCACTTGTTCTTTGGACAGCCAGTCGCCGGACAGCGACGCCATCGGGTAGTCGGCCAGCGCGGTCGGCCCCGACGGCAGCCATGCGCTGACAACGTTTTTCACGTCGGGAATCTTCGTCGACCGTTGGTAGAGCTGCTGTTCGGTGGTGACGACCGCGTGCACCGGAGCCGCTGCGGGATCGCCGCCGGCGAGCAAGGCATCCATCGCGGTCGACAGGTTGGGATTCGGCAGCTTGGGTTGGCCGCCGAGGAGCGAGTCGACTGCGCCGATACCCGCCGTGGCGGCCGCGTTGGGCGGTGACGACGCCGCCGCCACCGCCTCGGCGGCGAGATACGTGGCGTCGCTGTCGCCCGCGGTCGGAAGCGCAAGGCGCAGCGAGCCCCACCCGGGCATGTTCAACCCGTCCAGTGACGACGGATTGGTTTGCAGGATGGGCAGTGCGCCCCAATTACGGTCTGCCAGTGCAGGTTTGAGTGCTGGCTTGATCGCGAGCAGCACGGGGGAGCTCACCAGCGACGGCCCGTCGCTGATGATATTGGGGCCCGCCGCGGCCTGCAGCCGGGCTGTGGAGATCGAACTCGCCGGGATCCACAGCGCCGGCTTTTGACCGAGATCGGCCGGCCAGGCCCCGGTGAACCCCGCGACGACGGCGTCGGAGTCGGCCGCCTTGACCGCGAGCTTGACGCAGCGGTCGCCGACCGGGCCCGCGGATTTGTTGTAGCGCCCGGCGAACTCGGTGATCTTGTCGGCGATCGACGGGTCGGCGATCACGGCCACGGGCACGTCCGCGCCTGTACAGGTGGCGGCCGCGACGTCGTTGCGGTTCGACAGCACATTGCCGAAGAACCGCCACAAGATGATGACGCCGACGATGACCACCACCGCCACCAGCGCGACGATCACGCCGACGCTCACGCCACGACGCTTGCCTTCGCTGCGATGGCCGCCCTGCCACGAGCCGGCGGCGAACCGTCCGCTCGGGGTCTCGTCGGTGGGCGGCGGTGGAACCAGCGGCTCACGATCCGCGTCGGCCGCCCACTCTTCGTCGTCGTAATTCGGCTCGGGGGCGATGGATTGGAACGGTTCGGGCGGCGTGTCGTCGGGGCCGGGGATGCTGTGCCTACCCATGCCCTGCACGTCCTCCCCGTCGACTGATCGCAGCTTTCGGCCGCAGTCTAGTCATTGCCGCGGCTACGTGTTTGAGCTGTTCAAGCGTGCGCCTTCGCCTCGCGTCGCCGGCGATGCAGGATCGGCTCGGTGTAGCCGTTCGGTTGCTCGGTGCCGGACAGGATCAGCTCCTGCGCGGCTTGGAACGCGATGCTGTCGTCGAAGTTGGGAGCCATCGGCCGGTAGGCGTTGTCGCCCGCGTTCTGCTGGTCCACTTTTACCGCCATCCGCTCCAGGCTGGCGCGCACGTCGTCGGCGGTGATGACGCCGTGCTTGAGCCAGTTGGCCAGCAGCTGACTCGAAATGCGAAGTGTCGCACGGTCTTCCATCAACGCGACGTCGTGGATGTCGGGTACCTTCGACGATCCGACGCCCTGGTCGATCCACCGGACGACGTAGCCGAGGATCGACTGGCAGTTGTTGTCGACCTCTTCGCGGATCTCCTCGGGCTCCCAGGCGAGCTCCTTGGCCAGCGGAATCGTCAGCAACTGCTCGAGAGTGGCGCGCCGGCCGCCGGCGGCGAGCTCCTTTTGCACCTCGCCGACGTCGACCTGGTGGTAGTGCATAGCGTGCAGCGTCGCGGCGGTCGGTGACGGCACCCATGCCGTTGTGGCGCCGGCCTTCGGCTGACCGATCTTCTGCTCGACCATGTCCGCCATCAGCTCGGTCATCGTCCACATGCCCTTGCCGATCTGCGCGTGGCCGGGAAGACCGCACTGCAGGCCGACATCGACGTTGTTGTCCTCGTAGGCGAGGATCCACGGCTGCGTCTTCATCGCACCCTTGCGGACCATCGGCCCGGCCTCCATCGAGGTGTGAATCTCGTCGCCGGTGCGGTCGAGGAAACCGGTGTTGATGAAGACGACCCGGTCGGCGGCGGCCTTGATGCACGCCTTGAGGTTGACGCTGGTGCGCCTTTCCTCGTCCATGATGCCGACCTTGATCGTCGACTGCGGCAACCCCAGCACGTCTTCGACGCGGCTGAACAACTCGGCGGTGAACGCCACCTCGTCGGGGCCGTGCATTTTCGGTTTCACGATGTAGATCGAACCGGCGCGGCTGTTGACCATCGGGCCGTTCTCTGACCCCTCACGCATGCCGTGGATCGCGATCAGGCTGGTGAACAAGGCGTCCTGGATGCCTTCGTACACCTCGTTCCCGTCGGCGTCGGTGATTGCGTCGTTGGTCATCAGGTGACCGACGTTGCGGACGAACAGCAGGCTGCGGCCGGGCAGGGTGAACTCGCTGCCGTCCGGCGCGGTGTAGCGACGGTCTTCGTGCAGCACGCGGGTGAACGTCTTGCCGTCCTTGGTGACCTCGGCTGACAGGTCACCTTTGTTGAGCCCCAACCAGTTTCGGTAACCGCGCACCTTGTCGTCGGCGTCGACGGCCGAGACTGCGTCCTCGAAGTCCATGATCGTAGTGACCGCGGACTCCAGATACACGTCCTTGATGCCGGCCTTGTCGGTCTTGCCCACGGGGGATTCCGGGTCGATCAGGATGTCGATGTGCAACCCGTGGTTGACCAGCAGCACCGACCATTGCGGCTCGCCGAGCTCGCCGGTGTAGCCGACGAACTGCTCAGGCTTGGCAAGCGCCGTTTCCTGACCGTCGCCGAGCGTGACGGCCAGTCGGCCGTCGTCAATCTTGAGTCCCGTTGCGTCGCTCCACGATCCGGACGTCAGCGGCGCCGCCCCGTCGAGAAACTTGCGGGCGTAGGCGATCACCTTGTCGCCGCGGACCTTGTTATAACTGTCGCCCTGCTCGGCGCCGTCGGTCTCGGGGATCACGTCGGTGCCGTAGAGCGCGTCGTAGAGCGAACCCCAGCGCGCGTTGGCGGCGTTGAGCGCGAACCGCGCATTGAGGATCGGCACCACCAACTGGGGGCCGGCAGTGGAGGTGATCTCGGCGTCGACGTTGGCGGTGGTGACTTTGAAGTCGTCGGGCTCGGGCTGCAGGTAGCCGATGTCGACGAGGAACCGCTCGTACGCATCGGCGTCGATCGGCTCGATCACCCGCTGCCGGTGCCACTTGTCGATCTGCGCCTGCAAGTCGTCACGCCGGGCCAGCAATTCGGAGTTGCGGGGGCCGAGGTCGGTGACGACCTTGTCCACGCCCGCCCAGAAGCTGTCGGAATCGATGCCGGTGCCGGGCAGCGCCTCGTTGTTGATGAAGTCGTACAGCACCTTGGCCACCCGCAGGTTGCCGGTCGCCACCCGCTCCGTCATACGTCCTCCCGTCCGTAGTGTCGGTACAGCTTACCCAGCGGTAACGTCGGCTTTTCTTCCGGCGCGTTGTCGCTGACGACCCCGGCGCGATCCACGCCACAGCCTGCGACAACGCAATTGTCGCTACAAGGCGGGCAAAAGCCTCACTGCCGCGCGAGCAATGCCCGGCAGCGACGCAGCAACGTGTCTCGAACGGCAGCTGCGCGCGAGGCGATCGCCGTCTGCTCGCGGACGTATTCCGCACGCCCGGGAGCGGTTTCGACGCGCACCGGCTGATATCCGTACGCTCGCAGGTCGTAGGGACTGGCGCGCATGTCGAGTTCCCGTGCGGCGTAGGCAAGCTCGAACGCGTCCATCACGACGTCGGAGTCCAGCAGCGGCAGCAGCTTGACGGACCACTTGTAAAGATCCATCGCCGCGTGAAGGCAGCCAGGCTGCTCGAAAACGAGTTGCTGCCGCCTGCTCAGTTGCACGCTGTTGCGCGGGCGCGCCGACTCGGTGAAGAACCGGAACGCGTCAAAGTGTGTGCACCGCAACGGCAATGACTCCACCACTGCGTCGGTGCCGGCCGCGCCAAGACGAAGCGGCGCACTGTGCCGGCGCGTCTTGCATCGGTACACCATCGCCCACTCGTGCAACCCGAAGCAGCCGAGCTGGGCCGGCCGCCCCTCGGTAGCCTCCAGCAGCCTGCTCACGAATTCGATTGTTTCCCAGCGGCGTTCGAGCACAGCGCGGTCGACGGTAACCCCGTCCTGGACGCGTCGGTACCCACTGAACCGCGCGTATTCGTCCGCGGCCGGCCCAGATAACACCGTGCCGAAACCGGGATGCCAGCGCTGCAGCTGGCCCGGCCGCAGCCGGTAGTACGTGAACAGAAAGTCGACGACAGGATTGGGATTGCCGTCGCCGCGGTGGTCCCGGTAGTGCCCGATGAGCGTCGTCACCCGTTGGTGGTGCGCGTCACGTCGGCGGATCCACTCGTCCTCAAACACGATGGGTGCCGTCCCGCACGGTGCCGACGAGGTCCTCGACGAGGTCCTCCAGCGCCACGATCGCCACGACCTCTCCGTCGTGAGCCGTCGCGAGCGCCAGGTGTGCGTTGCTGCGCCGCAGCCGCGACAGCGCGTCGGGCAGCGCCATCTCGTCGGGCACTCGGGGCAGGGGGCGCACGGTCGAACGGCTGACGACGGCCTCGGGATCTGCGACGAGCGGCAGCACGTCCTTGATGTGCACATATCCGACGAACTGGCCGGTGTGGTCGGCGACGGGGAACCGCGAATACCCGGTCTCGACGAGCGCCTGCTGAATGGCGCCGACGGTCGGCCCGTCGCCGTGGGCTGCCACCGGCACCGTCCGCACCTCGGACAACGGCACCGCGACGTCACGGACCACGCGGTTGCGGATTTGCAGCGCGCGCGACAACCGCATGTGCTCCTCGGGGTCGATCAGCCCTTCGGACCGGGATTCGGCGATCATCTCCGACAGCTCGACAACGGAGACCGTGTTCTCGAGCTCGGTCCTGGCCTGCACGCGCACCAGGCGCAACGTCATGTGCGCGCACCAGTCGTAGAACGCGATCACCGGCCGGGTGGCCCGCACCCACACCAGATACGGCGGAACCAGCAGCATGGCTGCGGACTCGGGGCCCGCGATCGCGATGTTCTTCGGCACCATTTCGCCGAGCAGCACGTGCAGCACCACGACGATCGTGATCGCGACGACGAACGACACCGTATGCAGGAGCGCATCCGGAACTTGCAGAAGGTCGAACGGCTTCTCCAACAGATGGGCGACCGCAGGTTCTCCTATGCGGCCCAACACAATTGAGCACACCGTGATGCCCAGCTGCGCGCCGGCCAGCATGACTGACAAGTTCTGCCCGGCGTGGATAACCGTCACCGCGCTGCGCTTGCCCTGCTCGGCCAATGCCTCCAGGCGGTCCCGGCGCGCGGAGATCAGGGCGAACTCCGCCCCGACGAAGAACGCGTTCGCGAGCAGCAGAAGCAGTGTCAGCACGACACCGAGGAAGTCGGCCACTAGCGCTCGCCCCGCTCGTCGGCTCGCCCGAGTTCGTGCAAATCGAGCACGTCGATGCGTCGGCCGTCCATTTTGGCGACGGTCGCGCGCCAGACGGTGGCGTCGTCGGAGCCCGAATCGGGCTGAAACGCCTTGAGCTTTACCGACTCTCCGACGTCGGGGATGTGGCCGAGCTCATGCATCACCAGGCCGCCGATGGTTTCGTATTCACCCTCGTGGCCCCGGAAGCCGGTCGCGTCGGCCACTTCGTCGATGCGCAGCAGCCCCGAGACGCGCCAGCCGTCACCGATCTGCACCACATCGAGCGTCTGCTCGTCGTGCTCGTCGCGGATGTCGCCGACGATCTCCTCAATCAGGTCCTCGACGGTCACCATTCCGGCGATGCCGCCGTATTCGTCGGCGACCAATGCCGTCTGCAGGCCGTTCGCCCGGATCTGCGCCATCAGCGCGTCCCCGTCGAGTGTCGACGGGACCACCGCGACCGGCCGGGCGACGTCGGCCAGGCGGGTGCGGGCGCGCTCGGCCTGCGGCACCTCGAACACCTGCTTGACATGCACGAGGCCGATGGTCTCGTCGAGGTCGCCCTCGGTGACGGGGAAGCGGGAGTAGCCGGTTTCGGTCGCCTTGACGACGAGATCGGCGATCGTGTCGCCCGCCTCTAGCGCCTCGATCTTGGAGCGGGGCGTCATCAGCTCCTCGGCGGTGCGCGCGCCGAACTGCAGGGACCGGTCGACGAGCGCGGCCGTCACCGGTTCCAGCGAGCCGCGCCGCGCCGAATTGCGGACCAGCGACCCGAGCTCCTGCGGCGACCGTGCCGACCGCAGCTCCTCGGCGGGCTCGATGCCCAGCCGCCGCAGGATCCAGTTCGCCGTGCCGTTGGTCAGGTGGATCAGCGGGGTGAACAACATCGAGAACACCACCTGCGGGCCCGCCACCGCGCGCGCGGTCGGCAGCGGCCGTGCCACGGCCAGATACTGGGCGACCAGCTCGCCGAACACCATCGACACCGAGGTCGCGATCAGCAGCGCGATCGCCAGCGCGGTGCCGTCGACCCAGCTGGCCGGCATCGACATGTCCGCCAGCACGGGGCGCAGCAGCCGGGCGATCAGCGGCTCGGCGAGGTAACCGGTGATCAGCGTGGTGATCGAGATGCCGATCTGCGCGCCCGACAGCTGAAAGGACAGGGTGCGGTGCGCGCGCTGCACCATGCGGTCACGCCGTCCGCCGGCGCGTGCATTGGCGTCGACGGTGCTGCGTTCAAGGGCGGTCAGCGAGAACTCCGCGCAAACGAACACCGCTGTGCCGAGCGTGAGTATGACGAAGCCGAGCACCGCCAGCACGGTGAGCGCGACGCTCATCGGGACGGCTCCGTACCGGCCTGCGGCACGCGACCCCTTTCATCCATCGGACGGGCGCACAAGCACCCCGCCAGGAAGCCCCAATCGTATCGCGACTCGGCTCCCAGGTTCGGCGCCCGGCTCAGCTCCCCGTGCGCGCCGATTGGCCGATGATTTGTGTGAACGCGTTTGTGAGCCACCGGATCATGCGGCGGGGCAGCTCAGCATCACGCTGCGATTCGTAGCCGGGCTGATTGTTGACGCGCGCGGTATAGGCACCAGCTGCGACGGCTGCCCACATGGTGACCGCCTGCTGAACTCTGCGATCCGTGGGCTCCACACCCAGCCACTCCGCTAATGCCGCTGCGAGCACACGCCTGCGCAGTTCGCATGCGCGCTCCTCCAACTCCGGAGTGATGGAAATGACCTGTCCCATCATCACCAGCCGCTGCGGCGCCATGATGCCGTGGCCCTCGAAGATCGCGGTGATCACTTCGGTGTGCGCGACCAGCAGCGCCTCCTCCGGGTCGGCGTGCGGCGAAATCTGGCCCAGTGACGCCGCGACCGCCCGCAGGATGTCCTCGGTCAGGGACATGAACACGGCCGGTTTGCTGTCGAAATAGCGCAGAAAATCGTCGGGACCTATGCCGGCGACCGCAGCGATCTGGTCGACGCTGACGGATTCATAGCACTGTCGGTTACAGAGTTCGAGGGCGGCGTCGATCACCATGTCGCGGACAAGATCTTGGCCGTCGCCCACGAACGCTGACGGTAGCAATCAAAACGATGTGGCGCTGAATTCTTGTCGAATGGGCTGGGAGCTCGGCGCTGACCTTACCAGCCGGTCGGCAGCGGATGGCCCTCGGCAAACCCGGCGGCGGACTGCACCCCGACGACTGCCAGTTCGTGAAGTTCAGTGAGCGTCGACGCGCCGACGTATGTGCACGTGCTGCGCACGCCGGAGGTGATGTGGTCGAGCAGGTCCTCGACGCCGCCGCGGTCGGGGTCCAGGCCCATCTTGGACGTCGAAATGCCCTCTTCGAACAGCGCCTTGCGGGCGCGCTCGTAGGCGCTGTCGGCGGCGGTGCGCGCGGCCACCGCGCGCTTGGACGCCATCCCGTAGCTCTCTTTGTACGGCTGGTCGTCGCGGTCGCGCAGCAGGTCTCCCGGCGACTCGTAGGTGCCGGCAAACCAGGAGCCGACCATCACGTTCGACGCGCCTGCCGCCAGCGCCAGCGCGACGTCGCGCGGATGGCGCACTCCGCCGTCTGCCCACACGAAACCGCCCAATTGCGTTGCCGCCGCGGCACATTCGTGCACAGCGGAGAACTGGGGCCGGCCGACGCCCGTCATCATCCGCGTCGTGCACATCGCACCCGGGCCGACGCCGACCTTGACGATCGTCGCCCCGGCGCTCAGCAGGTCGCGGGTCCCCTCCGCCGACACCACGTTGCCGGCGGCGACCGGCAGGCCGAGGTCGAGCGACGTCGCCGCCTTGAGCGCGTCGATCATGCGTGCCTGGTGGCCGTGTGCGGTGTCGATCACAAGCAAGTCAACCCCTGCCTCGGCGAGCGCGGTCGCCTTCGCGCCGACGTCGCCGTTGATGCCGACCGCCGCGGCGATGCGCAGCCGCCCGCGGGCGTCGACGGCCGGGGTGTACAGCCCGGCGCGCAGTGCACCCCGCCGGGTGAGCACCCCGGCGAGCGTGCCATCCGGTTGGGTGAGCACGGCGACGTCGATCGGCGCATGCTCGAGCAGGTCGAACACCTCTCGGGGATCGGTGCCGACGGGCGCGGTGACGAAGTCGCGCGACAACACATCGCGCACCCGGGTGAACCTGTCGACGCCCGCACACACCGCATCGGTGACCAGCCCGATCGGGCGATTCTCGAACACCACGACCGCGGCGCCGTGCGCCCGCTTGTGGATCAGCGCGCAGGCGTCGGACACGGAGTCGTCGGGTTCCAGCGTCACCGGGGTGTCGGTGACAAGGTCCCGGCTCTTCACGAAGTCGACGGTGTGCTGGACCGCGGTGATCGGAAGATCTTGCGGCAGTACGACGATGCCGCCGCGGCGGGCGACGGTTTCGGCCATCCGCCGGCCGGCGACCGCGGTCATGTTGGCGACGACCACCGGGATCGTGGTGCCCGACCCGTCGACTGTCGACAGGTCGACGTCGAACCGCGACGCGACATCCGAGCGGTTCGGAACGATGAAGACGTCGTTGTAGGTCAGGTCGTACGGGGGCGGGTGACCCTCGACAAATCGCACGACACCAGACTAGGCGTCGACTTCGGTGCGGTCTCCGCTCCACAACGTGTGGAACTTGCGGCCGCGCTCGTCGTCGATCCGCTCATAGGTGTGCGCGCCGAAGAAGTCGCGCTGGGCCTGCGTCAGCGCGGCTGGCAGTCGCGCGGTGCGCAGCCCGTCGTAGTAGGACAGCGCCGAGCCGAAGCCGGGGATCGGGATGCCGAGCTGCGTGGCGGTGACGACCACCCGACGCCAGCTGTCGATCGCTGATTCCACCGCGCTGCGGAAGTAGTCGGCGTCGAGCAGGCTCGCCAAATCCGGCTTCTCGTCGAACGCCTCCTTGATGCGGTTGAGGAACTTGGCCCGGATGATGCAGCCGCCGCGCCAGATAGTCGCCAGGTCGCCCGGGGTGATCTTCCAGTCGTATTCGGCGCTGCCGGCCTGGATCTGGTTGAACCCCTGGGCGTAGGCGACAATTTTCGACGCATATAGCGCCTGACGCACATCCTCGGTGAATTTGTCTGCGTCGCTTGGCTTTTCACCAAGAGTTCCCGACGCTAGCCCGGTGGTCGCGCTGCGTTGGGCCACGGAGCCCGACAGCGCCCGGGCGAACACTGCCTCGGCGATGCCGGTAACAGGCACCCCGAGGTCGAGGGCGGACTTGACGGTCCAGCGGCCGGTGCCTTTCTGCTCGGCCTCGTCGCGGATCACGTCCACGAGCGGCTTGGACGTCTTCGCGTCCGTCTGTCGCAGCACCTCGGCGGTGATCTCGATCAGGTAGGAGTCGAGGTCGCCTTTGTTCCACTCGGCGAACACGTCGGCGATCTCCGGGGCCGACAGCCCGAGCCCGTCGCGCAGAAGCTGGTATGCCTCGCCGATCAGCTGCATGTCGGAGTACTCGATGCCGTTGTGCACCATCTTGACGAAATGGCCCGACCCGTCGGGTCCGATGTGCGTGCAACACGGCACCCCGTCGACGTGCGCGGAGATCTCCTCGAGCAGCGGGCCGAGCGACTTGTACGACTCGGCGGGCCCGCCGGGCATGATCGACGGGCCGTTCAACGCGCCTTCTTCGCCGCCGGAGATCCCGGCCCCGACGAAATGCAGCCCACGTTCGCGCATCGCCTTCTCGCGCCGGATCGTGTCGGTGTACAGCGCGTTGCCGCCGTCGATGATGATGTCGCCGTCGTCCATCGCGTCGGCCAGCTCGTTGATCACCGCGTCGGTCGGGTCGCCCGCTTTGACCATGATCAGCACCCTGCGGGGCTTCTCCAGTGCGGCAACGAATTCCGCGACCGTCTCGGTGCGGACGAACTTGCCGTCGGAGCCGTGCTTCTCTAGCAGCGCATCGGTCTTCGCGATCGAGCGGTTGTGCAGCGCGACGGTGTAGCCGTGACGAGCGAAGTTGCGTGCGATGTTCGATCCCATCACGGCGAGTCCGGTGACGCCGATCTGCGCGGTGCCGGGGGAGTCTGCGTCAGGAGGCGTCATCGAGTGCCTTTCGTTTTCGGTTGTCGCACAGGGATTTTAGGCCGGGACCGGGATCGGCTAGGCCATGAACAGCCTCTGCAATTCGGTCAGCCACGGGATCGCAAGCGCGACCGTCGGCACAACGAAAACCGCGGCAGCGGCGAGGTAGGCACTAGCGGCGACGGCGCGGCTGTTGCCTCGTCCGCAGAGGCGGCGCAGCCGCACTACAGTGCTCGGACCGCCGGCGGCCAGCGCGCCCGACGGTGTCGGGCCCGCTGCACACGCCACCAGGGCACGCGCCAGGGGAGTCGGGCCGGCGGCGCGCACCGCGGCGTCGTCGGCAAGCATCTCGATGAGCAGTCGCACCGCGTCCAGCGCGCGGGCGCTGCGCACCCAGCGCGGAAAAGCCGCGTGCACCGCGGTGAACATCTCGAGGACGAGGTCGTGACGGGCGCGCAGGTGCGCGCGCTCGTGCCGCAGGATCGCGGTGACTTCCTTGTCGCTCAGCGTGTTCAGCGTTCCATTGCTGACGACGACGCGGCTGCGCACGCCGGGCAGGCAGTACGCCATCGGCGACGGCACGTCGAGGATGCGCAGGTGCCCGGTGCCGCTGACGCCATCGCGGGACACGCCCAACAGGTCGACGAGCATGCGATGGTGGGCCCTGCGGCGCCGTGTCGCGATCGCCACTTGCAGCACTGCGACAAGTAGCCGCACGCCGACCAGCAGCGTGAGGGCGAACACGAAGATGTAGGCCAGCCACAGCGGCCAACCGAGAACCTTGACCTCACTGGTGATGGTGGCAGTGGGCCGACCGTCGGGACCGGGGACGAACAAGCGGCTGGCGATCGCGATGCCCGCGCTGAACGCCGACAGCACTGCGGCGACAGCGATCGACTGCCACAGCACCACAGCGGCTCGCGGTGCCCGCATCGGCCAGCTGGCCCGGGCCAGCAGCTCCGGGACCGGTCCGACCAGGACCAGCGCGAGGAGGGTGAAGGCCAGCGCGGACACGCGGTTAGTCTCTCTCAGCCGGTGTCGGTTGTGCCACCGGGTATCTGATGTTTTTCCTCGAGATCGGCAAGCGCCCGCCGCAACGCCGCGGCCTCGTCCGCGCCGACGCGTTCGACGAAGTGCACGAGTGCCGCCTCGCGGCTTCCGGAGTCGGCGGCTTGATCGAGCGCGTCGACCATCAGGCCGGCGACGAGCTCGTCGCGGCCGTGCGTGGGGGCGTAGCGGTGGGCGCGGTCGTCACGGTGTTGCACGACGAGGTTTTTCTTCGCGAGCCGCTGCAGCACGGTCATGATCGTGGTGTAGGCGAGATCTCGCTGGGCCGAAAGTGCTTCGTGCACTTGGCGAACGGTCTGCGGCTCGGGTGACGACCACAAGTGATCCATGACAGCGCGTTCGAGGTCGCCCAATCGCGTCACCTTGGCCATGTCATTTCTCCTGCCCGAACGGGTCCAGCCTACTACCGAATTACTACTGCGTGTCGTATGCAACCGACCACACTGGCGCCGATTACGCCAATTGATTATGGTTAGCCTAGCCTAATTCAAGGAGCCACCGTGCCGCTGCTCGCCGACGATCCGCTCATCGCCGCGATGGTCATCTCGGATCCGCTGCCTCTCCACGAATCCAGCCGCCGCCTGCGCGAGCTGAACCCGGCAAGCCCGCGGGTGTACGGCGTCGCTTCGATGGCCGATGTCGGACGACGGCGATGGTGGCCGCTGGCGTCGGCCGCCCGCGGCGACCGGCTGGGAAGGATGCTCAGCGACTCCATGCGCGAAGTCGACGCCCGTTCTGCCACATCACAATTGGCCGCGACGCTGGCCTACACCGTGGTCGGTCGCGTGGTCGCGCTCGTGGTGCTGGAGGGCAGGGCGTGGGACCCCGGCCTGGAAAACCTCTGGGTGCACAACGATTCCGAGGGTGCCATCGACTGGGCCGGTGTCGTCGATCCGACGCTGCGGGTGCTGCCCGACGACCTGGCAAGCGACGGCGTGGTCCGCCTGCCCAGCGAGGCGGCGTTGGCGACATGGACGGCGCATCGTTGTCACCGTG
>DASRFZ010000057.1:0-2852 GCA_035651275.1 Mycobacterium sp.
CCCTACTCGCCGAACGCATTCCGGCCGCCGAGGCGCTGGAGTGGGGTTTGGTCAGCGCGGTCTATCCCAGCGAGAGCTTCGACGACGACGTCGACAAGGTAGTGGCGACGCTCGTCAACGGTCCTGCTATCGCGCTGCGCAAGACGAAAGAGGCCGTCAACGCGGTCACGCTGACTGAACTCGACGCCGCGCTTGAGCGTGAGCTCGTCGGCCAGTCAGAGTTGGTGCGCTCCAACGACTTCAAGGAGGGCACGCTGGCGTTCCAGCAGCGCCGCGCCCCCAAATTCACCGATATTTGATTCGCGAGCGTGCGTGTTTGCACGCGGACACGCCGGAGTTTCGTGTACCGCGGCGCACGCTCGCGGCCGACGAGCGTGCACGTTTGCACGCTTTTCGTTGGCGTGTCGTGTGCAAACACGCACGCTCGCGCAAAAAGCGTTAGCCGTAGGCCTTTTCGAGTAGCGAGGCCAGCAGTGGGATCTGCTGCGCGTCGATCTCCGAGTGCGGAACGACGGCACGCACAATCGCAGCGCCGTCAAACGTGTTGATCAGCGTTGCGACGAGGGCAGCGAGCGTCTCGTCGGGCACGTTCTCGCTGCCGGGCAGCGCACGCACCACGTCATAGATCTTCGTCCCGTATTCGATCAGAACGTCTTGCAGTGTGCTCCTCAGCTTTTCGTCAGTGCGCGCGGCAATCATCAGCTCGTACATCACCGTGTTCGTCGGGTTGCGGGTGATGTCACGCACGATGCCCAGCAGCGCTTCCCACCCCATCTTGTCTGCCGGTACGTCAGCGACCCGCTTGCTTCCTTCGTCGAGCAGGCGCCGCAACACCTCGTGCGCAGTGGCCGCCATGAAGTCGCCCATCGTGTCGAAGTGCCGGAACAGTGCGCCGACCGACACCCCTGCGCGCTTGGTGATCACCGCTGCCGACGCGCGCGCGTAGCCGATCTCGACGATCGTCGCGATGCTCGCGTCGAGCAGCCGTGCGACGGTTTCGTCGCGACGCTGCTGCTGCGTCCTGGCCATGTCAAGCGGATCTAGGCGTGCACAGGTTGCAGCGAGCCGGCCCGCAAGAACCGGCCCGACTTCACTGTCGTGCCGTAACCCTCTCGAAACTCGCCGTGGCGGAACACGATTGAGCCGTTGACGCCAGTCGCGAGGACCGCCGCGTCGTTGCGGTTCACCATGCGGCTCAGTCCGCCGTAGAACGGCACCTTCTCCTCGTGGTAGGCGTCGACCGACTCATCGAGACCGTTGGGGTCGATGACGACGAAGTCGGCACGGTCGCCCTCGCGCAACGTGCCCGCGTCGAGCCCGAACCATTCCGCCACCTCGGCGGTCAGCCGATACACGGCCCGCTGGATCGACAGGAACGGGTCGCCGCCCTTGTCTGCGTCTAGTACCCGCTTGAGCAGCCGCAGCGAGAAGTTGTAGAACGCCATGTTCCGCAAGTGCGCGCCGGCGTCCGAGAACCCCATGTGGATAGTCGGTTCCGCGGCAAGCTTGTTCAGCTCCTCGGGCCGATGGTTCGCGACGGTCGTGGTCCAGCGGACGTTGCGCTCGCCGTTCTCGACCAGCACGTCCAGGAACGCGTCGAGCGCGTGAAGACCGCGCTCGTCGGCGATCTGCCCGAAGCTCTTGCCGACCAGGCTCGCGTCAGGGCACTCGACGATCACCGCGTCGTGAAAGTCGCGGTGCCACAACGACGGGCCCAGCTTGATGCGGTCGAACTCGCGGCGGAACTTGCGCCGGTAAGCCTTGTCGGCCAGCAATTCGTTGCGCTCCAACTGATCCCGCAGGTGCAACGCGGCGGTGCCCGCGCCGAATTCTTCGAAGACCGGCAGATCGATGCCGTCGGAATACAGCTCGAACGGCACCGGCAGGTGCTGGAACCGCACGCTGGCGTCGAACATCTTGTTCAGCAGCCGAGTGCCGGGGCCGAACACCTTCACCGCGGCCGGGTTTGACTTGGCGTCTGCCGACACCAGCAGGCTCATGCGAACTCCCTTGCGGCGCCCGAACATCCGGCTGCTGGACATGAAGAACAGCAACGCCGACGCGACGTTCTTGACGTCGGGCGCGCTCTGCAGAATGCGACCGCGCCGCCGCAGCACTTTGATCAGGCGACGACGTTCCCGCCACGTCGCGAATGTCGAAGGCAGCGCGCGTGACCGGAAGCGATCGCCGTCGAGTTTGTCGATCGCCGCGTCCATGCCCGACATGCCGAGAAGGCCTGCGTCGAGCGCTTCCTCCAGGCGTGCGGCCATCTTCTCGAGTTCGGCATCCGTCGGCTGGACACCGTCGGTCGTGGCGCGTTCCAGGCCCAGAACCGACGTCCGCAAGTCCGAATGACCAAGCATCGAGCCGACATTCGGCCCCAAGGGCAGCTCGTCGAGCGTGCGAACGTACTCGGCCGGCGTCGACCACGTCTTCTTCGCTTGCAGCGCACCGAGCACGTACTCACGCGGCACCGCCTCGACTCGGCTGAAGAGATCCGCCGCATCCTCACTCGACGCGTAGACGGTCGACAGCGAGCAGTTGCCGAGCAGCACCGTCGTCACGCCATGGCGGACCGACTCGCGCAAGCCCGGATCGAGAAGGATCTCCGCGTCGTAGTGGGTGTGCACGTCGATGAACCCGGGCACCACCCACTTGCCTGCCGCGTCGACGACTTCCGGACATCCGGTCTCGTCGAGCGGGGCAGCGGACACCGTCGACACCACGCCGTCGCGGATGCCCAGGGAGCGGATCTGCGGCGCGGCGCCGGTGCCGTCGAACCACAGGCCATTGCGGATGATCACGTCATACATGCCGACACCCTAACATAGATAGTGAGTACTCACAATCTT
>DASRFZ010000058.1:0-31201 GCA_035651275.1 Mycobacterium sp.
CCGCAGACCACGGGATCAATAGACCAGAGCTCCACACGTAGCAATACGCACAGGCAACTGGCACTAACCGGCCGAAAACTTACCCACACCGCAACCACACCAACCCACCCACCCCACCACCAAACACAACCCAACAACAAAACAACAAAACAGAGTTACGGCGAAAACAGCGACAGGGAAACGCCCGGACCCATCCCGAACCCGGAAGCTAAGCCTGCCAGCGCCGATGATACTACCCACCCAGGTGGAAAAGTAGGACACCGCCGAACACACATTAAGCCCTGTGGCCCCCAATTCTATTGGGGGCCACAGGCATTGGTGAAGATACTTTGCGTGTCGAGTTCAGTCGAAAAGCGTCAAGGCAGTTGCCTTTCTGCTTTTCTCCAGCTCGAGAAGGACACGCTTTCGGTCGAGGCCGCCGCCGTAGCCGGTGAGGCTACCGCTAGCGCCGATGACCCGGTGGCACGGCACGATGATCCCAATCGGGTTGCGCCCGTTGGCAAGTCCAACTGCTCGAAAAGCGCCTGGTGCTCCGATCTGGACAGCGATCTCACCGTATGAGCGCGTCTCGCCGTACGGAATCGTTTGCAGCGCTGCCCAAACCCGACGCTGAAATTCCGTGCCCGCCAACTGAAGATCCAGATCGAAGTCGGTCCGTTCGCCGGCGAAATATGCAGCAAGTTGCTCGACGGCGTCAGGAAATGCATTGTCGTCGCGTTCCCAGCCTGCCCGGTCCGGCTCGTGGGTCTGATCCTCCATGCGCAGGTGAGTCAGCGTGCCGCCGCGGCCGGCCAGCGTCAGCGGGCCCACAGGACTGTCAACAACGCGAAATCGTGTGGTACTCATGTGTTCTCCTTCGGAGGCCAATGGTTGATCGGATGGTCCAGGGAGGCCCAGAGGTGTTGTGTCGCATAGGACCGCCATGGGCGCCAGGTCATGCTGCGCTGCGTCAAGGTTCGAATATCGGCAGGCAGACCCAAATGCTTTGCCGCTGACCGGACTCCGCCGTCTGCGGCGGGAAACGCGTCGGGATCGCCCAACCCGCGCATCGCGATGACTTCCGTTGTCCACGCACCGATTCCCGGCAGCGAAAGCAGTCGCCGGCGCGCGTCCTGCCAATCGCATCCGGCGTCGAGGACGACGCTGCCGTCAGACAATGCACGGACAAGGCCGATCACGCTGCGCTGCCGGGATTTTGGAAAAGCGAGGATCGCGGGATCGAGGTCCGCCAGCTCGTCGACGGTGGGGAATACGTGCGTCAGCCAGCCCGCGGGATCGCTGATCGGCCTGCCGTACGCCGCTGCGAGCCGTCCGCAATGCGTTCGTGCCGCCTTCATCGACACTTGCTGTCCGATCACTGCGCGGACCGCGAGCTCGTGCTCGTCGACGGTTCGGGGGATCCGCTGACCAGGGTGCTTGGCGACGAGCGGTGCGAGGTCGCTGTCCGTCGCGAGGTACTCGATTACCGCTTCGGGGTCAGCATCCAGATCGAGCAGCCGTCGGCAGCGCGCGATGGCCGTCGACAGGTCCCGGAAGTCGTCGAGCGCCAGCTCGCACTGCACGTGATCGGGTGCTGGGCGCAGGCTGACGATTCCTGTGCCCCACGGCAGCCGCAGCGTCCGTCGATAAGCGCCGTCGCGGACTTCCTCGCACCCGGGCACCGCGCTCGCCGCCAGGTGCCCGAACAGGCCCTCGAATGCGAAGGGCGTTCGCGTCGGCAACCGTAGCGACACGGTGCCCGTCGCTACCGGCCGGCCGCCCGCCCGCCGAAAAGCCTTCTTGCGCAACTCTGTTGGCGTGGTGTCACACACTTCGCGGACTGTGTCGTTGAATTGCCGGATACTGGAGAACCCGGCTGCGAACGCGACGTCGCTGAACGGCAGCTCCGTCGTCTCGATCAACACCCGCGCGGTCTGCGTCCGCTGTGCGCGCGCGAGGGCCAGCGGACCCGCGCCCACCTCCGCCTGCAGCAGCCGTTCCACTTGGCGCGCGGTGTAACCGAGCGTGGCGGCCAGCCCGGTGACACCCTCACGGTCGACCGTTCCGTCCGAGATCAACCGCATGGCCCGCGCCACCACGTCGCTGCGGACATTCCACTCGGGAGAGCCCGGTGACGCGTCGGGGCGGCAGCGCTTGCACGGCCGGAATCCGGCGCGCTGGGCGGCCGCAGCGGTCGGATAGAACCGCACATTGCGCGCGAATGGGGAGCGGGCCGGGCAACTGGGTCTGCAGTAGATCTTTGTGGTCAGGACGGCAGTGACGAACCAGCCGTCGAACCGGGCGTCCTTGGACTGGATCGCTCGATAACAGCGGTCGAAGTCGTCATGCATACAACGACAATTACACGCGCCCACCGACAGCACTGGCGGAAATCCGACATCACGGTCGAGGCGTGTCGTCAAGCGGGTGTTACCGCAGCCAGTGACTGCATCGTCTTGTCACGATCGTCGCCCATCCCGACGAGGGTGTCGACGGTGAGCGGGCCGAGTATCTGGATGAGCCCATGCCCTTCGTGCCCAAAGAAGCCCGCAAGCTCGAGCATGACTGCTCCGTGGATCAGGCTCCACAGCCGCCCGGCGATGACGAATTCCCCGTCATCGCGGATCCGGCCCGCCGCGATCATGCGGCCCACCACGTTTCGGAGCGCATCGAAGGACGCGGCCCACTCGGCGCGGTTCGTGGCGCTACCGGTGACGGTGATATCTGCTCGGTAACCGGCGATCGACGTTGGGGACGAGATGCCGAAGATGAGCTGATACCGCTGCGGATTCGCGAGTGCGAACTGGTGATAGCCCAGGCCCATCGCGAAGAAATCCGTCACCGGGTCGTCGGTCTCTGGCACTTCGGTCAGTGCGTCGGTGAACCGAACGAACGCCTGGCCGGCGATCGCGTCGAGCAGGGCGGGCATGCCGTCGAAGTGCGTGTACACCGCCATCGTCGACGTTCCGACCTCTGCCGCAACTTTGCGCACGTTCAGGGCCGCAAGGCCATCGCGCTCCAGCAGTCGGACGCCTGCCTCCACTAGCTGTTCGCGCATGTCACTCACTCTTGCCATCCTGCCATAACAGTGTTATACCTACCCATAACGTTGTTATAGGAGGCCAAGATGATAAACCGCTACCTCGAAGACGCTTTCGCGCCGCTGCAGGAGGAATACACGCTGACCGACCTGGAGGTGTCCGGCACGATCCCCGACTATCTGGACGGGCGGTACCTGCGTAACGGTCCCAACCCAGTCGGCGAGATCGACCCCGAGCTGTATCACTGGTTCGCCGGCGACGGCATGGTGCACGGCATCCGGATCCGTGACGGCAGGGCCGAGTGGTACCGCAACCGCTGGGTGCGGGGGCCGCAGACGGCGCGGGCGTTGGGGGAGACTGGGCCCGTCGAAGACGCTCGGGTGTCGGGCATCGGCGCCAACACGAACGTAATTGGGCACGCCGGCAAGACGCTGGCGCTGGTCGAATCCGGGGTTACGAACTACGAGCTCACCGACGAGCTGGACACCGTCGGCGCATGTGACTTCGACGGCACGCTGACGGGAGGCTATACGGCGCACCCCAAGCGCGACCCGGATACCGGTGAGCTGCATGCGGTTTCGTACAGCATGTTCCGTGGCAACACGGTCCAATATTCGGTGATCGGTGTTGACGGCCGCGCGCGTCGCACTGTCGACATCGAAGTCGCGGGCAGTCCGATGATGCATGACTTCTCGCTCACGCAACGTCATGTCGTGCTGTACGACCTGCCGGTCACGTTCGATGCCCGCACGGCGGTGGCAATGACCGTGCCGCGCGGACTGCGCCTGCCGGCCCGACTGATGTTGTCCGCATTGATCGGTCGCGTTCGTATTCCTGATCCCATCGCAGCCCGGCAGACCGGCGGCAGCGAGGCCGATCGGCGCTTCCCGTACTCGTGGAATCCACGGTATCCAGCCCGTGTCGGCGTGATGCCGCGCGACGGTGACAACTCCGACATCCGTTGGTTCGATGTCGAACCGTGCTATGTCTTCCATCCGATGAACGCCTACGACGACGGCGACACCGTCGTACTCGACGTGGTCCGGCACCCGAAGATGTTCGATACCGACAACCTCGGGCCCAATGAGGGACCGCCGACGCTCGACCGCTGGACTGTCGATCTCGCCGACGGCAAGGTGCGCGAGTCACGCGTGGACGACCGCGCGCAGGAGTTCCCCCGCGTCGACGAGCGCTTGGTCGGCAAGCGACACCGCTACGGCTATGCGCCGGCAGTCAGGGAAGGTGCAGCCGGCGGTGACACGTTGCTCAAACACGACCTCGTCGGCGGCCAGACCGCTTCCCGATCATTCGGCGCGGGAAAAGTGCTGGGGGAGTTCATTTTCCATCCGTCGTCTCCCGACGCCGCTGAGGACGACGGAGTGCTGATGGGATACGTCTACGACCGGGCGACCGATCGCAGTGCACTGGCCATCCTCGATGCCCAGACAATGCAAGACGTGGCGGCTATCCAACTGCCTCATCGGGTGCCCGCCGGCTTCCACGGCAACTGGATTCCTACCGCTTGCTGACGGGCATTGCCAGCCGCGTCGGCTCGTCGCGCCCGCGCAGCACCACGTCGTCGCCGAACGTCCATTGTCCACGCTCGTTTTCGCCGGCGGACTCCACCGCCGCGGCGGACGCCAGGACTCGGCCGTCTTCCGACTTGGCCAGCTCGCACAACCGCGCTGCCTCGTTCACCGGATCTCCGATGACGGTGTACTCGTAGCGCTCGTGCGCACCGACGTTGCCCGCCACGACCTTTCCGGCTGCGACCCCGATGCCGGCGGGACACTCGGGCACCTCCTCACGCAATCGCGCCGTGATCGCACGGGCGGCGCCCAGGGCGTCGTCGGCAGGTCGTTCACTGCGGACGGGTGCCCCGAAAATGGCCAGCGTCGCATCACCCTCGAACTTGTTGACCAGCCCCCGATGGCTGTCGACCTCGTCGACGATGACGGCGAAGAAGCGGTTGAGTAACTCCACCACCTCCATTGGCGGCTTGCTGCCCACCATCTGGGTCGAGCCGATGATGTCAGCGAAAAGCACTGCGACATAACGCTCTTCGCCACCGAGCTCCAATTCCTCCTGTTCGGCCGCGGCTGCGACCTCACGGCCCACGTGGCGGCCGAACAGGTCGCGCACCCGCTCGCGTTCGCGGAGCCCGTTGACCATCGCATTGAACCCACGCTGCAACTCACCCAGCTCAGTGCCGTCGAACACCACCAAGTTGCAGTCGAGATCGCCGTGCTCCACACGTTGGAGCGCCGCGCGCACCACCCGTACCGGAGTGACGATGAGCCACGCGACGATCCACATCAACATCGACCCGAAGACCAAGGCGACGACGCCCAAAATCAGTACGGCGACGCCGAATTGGGTTTGGGTGAGATTCTGCAGCGACAGCGAGAACACTGCCAGCAGCACGATGCCGGACACGATGACGCCCGAGCCGAGGGCCCACCCGGTCATGATCCGGCCCATGATGCGCGGCGCGAAACCTCGTGGTGGCGGTCCGGCTTCCAGCGCTTGTGCGGCGACCGGCCGCAGCATGAACTCGGTGAACATGTAGCAGATCGCGGTCACCACGATCCCGCTGAAACCGACCGCGAACAGGTAGCGAGGGATGAACGTGCTGTTCACCATGCCGTAGAGCGTCGTCAGCAGCGCCGTCCCGATACCCCACAGCACGAGGTGGATCGCCGCCACCCGCCACGGCGCGTGAAACGTGTTGTGCTCGTCGTCCGGCGTGGGCGGTCGCCCCTCGATCGACCATCGCAGATCGTTGACGATGCGGCGGGTCACCCAGATGACACCGACGAACAGCGCCAGCACGATATAGGCCGGGCAGACGCCGAGCGTCAGCCATAGCGGAGCGTCGCTGAAGATGCTGGGGACGGGGATCGCGATCGTAACCACCAACAGCGCGACCGCGACGCCGATGACGTTCGCGCTGAGCACCAAGATCGTCAAGATCACCTGGATTCGCACCCGCCGGCGGCGCGGGCTCTCTTCGGCGCGGCCCAGTAGCCACGACCCGAAGTCCGGGGTCTCGGGCAGGCGGCCACTTTGGCGAGTCACCCGTTCGAGCACTCGGCCCAGCCGCTGAGCCAACGACATTGAAGAAACCTTAGAGTAATTCGGGTGCGTCTCGTGATCGCCCGGTGCACCGTCGACTATCTGGGACGACTCACCGCGCACCTGCCCTCGGCGCGGCGGCTGCTACTGATCAAAGCCGACGGATCGGTGAGCGTGCACGCCGACGACCGGGCATACAAGCCGCTGAACTGGATGAGCCCGCCGTGCTGGCTGACCGAAACCACCGACGGGCCCACCCACGTCTGGGTAGTCGAAAACAAGTCTGGTGAGCAGCTGCGCATTACAATCGAGGAGATCGAGCACGACTCCTCGCACGAACTCGGCGTGGACCCCGGGCTGGTAAAGGACGGCGTCGAAGCGCATCTGCAGGAGCTGCTGGCCGAACACGTCGAGCTGCTGGGCGCTGGCTACACCTTGGTGCGGCGCGAATACATGACGCCGATCGGTCCGGTCGATCTGTTGTGCCGCGACGAAAGCGGTCGCTCGGTAGCGGTAGAGATCAAGCGCCGCGGCGAGATCGACGGTGTCGAGCAGCTGACCCGCTACCTCGAGCTGCTCAACCGCGATAGCCTGCTCGCGCCGGTCAGCGGAGTGTTCGCCGCCCAGCAGATCAAGCCGCAGGCGCGCACACTTGCCGTTGATCGTGGAATACGTTGCGTGACGCTGAATTACGACGAGATGCGTGGCTTGGAAAGCGACGAGTACCGGTTGTTCTGATGATCCGAAGAGTGGAGACCGGACCCGACGGTTACGACTACGAAGTGCGTCCAGTCGCCGGCGCGCGTGCCACGAAAGTGTATCGATGCCCGGGGTGTGATCATGAAATCCGGCCGGGCACAGCGCATGTCGTGGTGTGGCCGGCCGACATCGGCGAGCGCGGCGTCGACGACCGTCGGCATTGGCACACGCTCTGCTGGAAGAACCGGGCGACGCGCGGCCCGACGCGAAAGTGGTCTTAAAAGGATCAGGCGGCCGGCTCGACCAGCTCGATCAGCACGCCGCCAGCATCCTTGGGATGGATGAAGTTGATCCGCGAACTTGCGGTCCCGCGGCGCGGCGCCTCGTAGAGCAGCCGGACGCCCTGCTCCTGCAGACGCTCGCTCAACTGGTCGAGGTTGCTGACGCGATATGCCAGCTGCTGCAGGCCCGGCCCGCGCTTGTCGAGAAACTTCGCGATCGTCGACGAATCGTCGATCGGGGCCATCAGCTGAACCTGCGCGCTGCCGACCGGCGCGCCTCGCACCGACAGCATCGCCTCGCGAATACCCTGTTCTTCGTTGACCTCTTCGTGCAGAACGATCATGCCGAGGTGGTCGTGATACCAGGCGATCGCGGCGTCGAGGTCGGGCACCGCGATCCCGACATGGTCGAGCGCCGTCACCAACGCGCTGGCGAGGACGGGGCGGGCATCAACCTGCTCGGTGGTCATAACGTAACGGTAACCTGACGGGAAAGTTCCCGCGTCTGAACCCCGCTGCCCGGGCACTCGAATCGACTCCTGGAGGTACCGATGACAACGTCCGTGATCGTTGCTGGAGCGCGCACGCCGATCGGCAGATTGATGGGTTCGCTGAAGGACTTCTCGGGCAGTGACCTGGGTGCGATCGCTATCAAGGGCGCGCTTGAGAAGGCTGCCATCCCGGCTTCGCTGGTCGAATACGTGATCATGGGCCAGGTGCTGACGGCGGGGGCCGGGCAGATGCCCGCCCGCCAGTCGGCGGTTGCCGCGGGCATCGGCTGGGACGTCCCGGCGCTGACGATCAACAAGATGTGCCTGTCGGGTATCGACTCGATCGCGCTCGCCGACCAGTTGATCCGCGCCGGCGAGTTCGACGTCGTCGTCGCCGGCGGGCAGGAGTCGATGACGGCGGCGCCGCACCTGCTGATGGGCAGCCGGGCCGGCTACAAATACGGCGATGTCACCGTCCTCGACCACATGGCCTACGACGGGCTGCACGACGTGTTCACCGACCAGCCGATGGGCGCGTTGACCGAGCAGCGCAACGATGCCGACAAGTTCACCCGCGAAGCGCAGGATGCGTACGCCGCCGGCTCGCACCAGAAGGCTGCCGCCGCGTGGAAGGACGGCGTGTTCGCCGACGAGGTCGTTCCGGTGAAAATCCCTGCGCGCAAAGGTGATCCGATCGAGTTCACCGAAGACGAGGGCATTCGCGCCAACACCACGGTGGAGTCGCTCGCCGGGCTGAAGCCTGCGTTTCGGCCGGACGGCACCATTACGGCGGGGTCGGCGTCGCAGATTTCCGACGGTGCCGCCGCTGTCGTCGTGATGAACAAGGCCAAGGCCGAAGAACTCGGGCTGAGCTGGCTCGCGGAGATCGGCGCACACGGCGTGGTGGCCGGCCCGGACTCCACGCTGCAGTCACAGCCGGCCAACGCGATCAAGAAAGCCATCGCGCGGGAGGGCATTTCGGTAGATGCGCTCGACGTCATCGAAATCAACGAGGCGTTTGCCGCCGTTGCTCTGGCCTCCACCAAGGAACTCGGCGTTGATCCCGCGAAGGTCAACGTGAACGGTGGCGCGATTGCCGTCGGTCATCCGATCGGGATGTCCGGCGCCCGGATCACGCTGCATGCGGCGCTGGAACTGGCGCGCCGCGGCTCCGGGCACGCTGTTGCCGCGCTGTGCGGGGCCGGGGGGCAGGGTGACGCGCTGATCCTGCGGGCGGGCTAGGACATAGTTTGCTGGAAGCGCCGATACTCTCGTTCGAAGGCTCCCGTGTGATGTTCGTCATATCGGGCCTCGTGCCAAACTTGACTCCGTGAGCCGTCCGCGTCCGCCCGTCGCGCCCGCCATGGCAGGCGCCATCGATCTATCCGCCCTGAAACAGCGCGCCACCCCAAGCGACGGCGGCACGCCGGCTGGCGTCGAGATCAACGAGGTGAATTTCGAGGCAGAGGTCATCGCCAAGTCCAACGAGGTGCCGGTGGTGGTCGCGCTGTGGTCACCGCGCAGCGACGCGTCGGTCCAGCTCGCGGACACGTTGGGCGGTCTGGCATCGGCCGACGGCGGCAAGTGGGCGCTGACGACGGTGAACGTGGATGCCGTCCCGCAGGTGGCGCAGATCTTCGGCGTGCAGGCGGTGCCGTCGGTGGTGGCCGTGGCTGCAGGGCAACCGATTTCCAGCTTCCAAGGCGTGCAGCCCGTCGAGCAGCTGCGCCGCTGGATTGATTCGCTTCTATCCGCGACAGCCGGAAAGCTCAGCGGCGCAAGCGATTCCGAGCCGGAGCAGGTTGACCCCGGGTTGGCGAAGGCGCGGGAGCTGTTGGAGGCCGGTAATTTCGACGCGGCGTTGGGGGCGTACCAGGCGATCCTCGACAAGGACCCGGCCCACCCCGAAGCCAAATCCGCGGTTCACCAGATCTCGTTCTTGGCGCGCGCGACCAAGCAGCGACCAGATGCGACACGGGTCGCCGACGCGGCGCCTGACGACATCGACGCGGCGTTCGCGGCTGCCGATGTCGAGATCCTCAATCAGCTCGTCGACGCGGCGTTCAACCGTTTGATCGACCTGGTGCGGCGTACCACGGGCGACGACCGGGCCAAGGTGCGTGCCCGGCTGGTCGAGTTGTTCGATCTCTTCGATCCGTCGGACCCGGCGGTCATCACCGCTCGGCGAAACCTCGCAAACGCGCTGTACTAAAACGCGCGCGAGCAGACACCAACTCGCACAAATCGGGGTGCGGTAATGCGAATTCCGCGTCTGCTCGCGGAGAGGCGGAGAGGCGGTGAGGCTACTCCGGTTCGAACCACAGCGCCGACAGCGGTGGCAACACCATCACCGCCGACGCGGGACGGCCGTGCCAGGGTTCGTCGACCGCGTCGATCGCGCCGAAATTGCCGACGCCCGCACCGTGATACAGGTCTGCGTCGGTGTTGAGCACCTCACGCCAACGGCCTGCCCGCGGCAGGCCGAGCCGGTAGCGGGTGTGCTCGGTCCCGGCGAAGTTGAACACGCAGGCGAGCATGGAGCCGTCGCTGCCGAACCGCAGGAAACTCAACACGTTGTTCGCTGAGTCGTTCGCGTCGATCCACGAGTAGCCGTCCGGGCTGCTGTCGTACGTCCACAGCGCGGGGTGTTCGCGGTAGACGACATTCAGATCGTGAACGAGTCGCTGGATGCCCTTCGAAAAGCTGTCTTCGTCGAGTTGCCACCAGTCGACGCCACGCTCCTCGGACCATTCGGCGTACTGGCCGAAGTCCTGACCCATGAACAGCAGTTGCTTGCCGGGGTGCGCCCACTGGTAGGCGAGCAGGCTGCGCAGTCCGGCGGCCTTCTGGTGGTCATTGCCCGGCATCCGGCCCCACAGCGTCCCCTTGCCGTGCACGACCTCGTCGTGGCTGATCGGCAGCACGAAGTTCTCGCTGAACGCGTACAGCAGCGAGAACGTCATCTCGTGGTGGTGATAGCTGCGGTGAATCGGGTCCCGGCCGATGTAGCCGAGCGTGTCGTTCATCCAGCCCATGTTCCACTTCATCGAAAAGCCAAGGCCACCAAGGCTTGTCGGCCGGGTTACGCCAGGCCATGACGTCGACTCCTCCGCGACCGTGACGATACCGGGGGTGATCTTGTGCACCGTCGCGTTCATCTCCTGCAGGAACTGCACGGCCTCGAGGTTTTCCCGCCCACCATAGATGTTCGGCGTCCAGCCGCCGTCCGGCCGCGAGTAGTCGAGATAGAGCATCGATGCCACCGCGTCCACCCGCAGGCCGTCGATGTGGAATTCCTGAAGCCAGTACAGCGCGTTGGCCACCAGGAAGTTGCGCACCTCGGGTCGGCCAAAGTCGAACACGTAGGTGCCCCAATCGAGTTGCTCGCCGCGGCGCGGGTCGGAGTGCTCGTAGAGCGCCGTCCCGTCGAACCGGCCGAGCGCCCAGGCGTCCTTCGGAAAGTGCGCGGGCACCCAGTCGACGATCACCCCGATGCCTGCCTGATGCAGCGCGTCGACGAGCGCGCGAAAGTCGTCGGGAGTACCCAGCCGGGAGGTCGGCGCGTAGTACGACGTGACCTGGTACCCCCACGATCCCCCGAACGGATGCTCAGCGACGGGCAGCAGTTCGACATGCGTGAAGCCTTGTGCAACAACATAGTCGGTGAGCTCATCGGCCAGCTGCCGGTAACTCAGGCCTGGCCGCCACGAGGCCAGATGGACTTCGTAGGTGCTCATCGGTTCGAACACCGGATTCTGTTGGGCGCGCCGAGTCATCCACTCCTCGTCGTGCCAGACGTAGTTGCTCGTCGTCACCTTCGACGCGGTCTGCGGCGGCACCTCGGTGGCGAATGCGAACGGGTCGGCGCGGTCGGTGACGACGCCGTCGGCGCCGTGCACCCTGAACTTGTACAGACCGCCGACGGGGAAGCCGGGCCAGAACAGCTCCCACACGCCCGTCGAGCCGAGCACCCGCAGTTGTGCCTCGTTGCCGTCCCAATGGTTGAAGTCGCCAATCAGGCTGACGCCCTTGGCATTCGGCGCCCACACCGCGAACGACACACCGTCGACGATGCCGTCGGGTGTGCGGAACGATCGCGGATGCGCGCCGAGGATCTCCCACAGCCGCTCGTGGCGGCCCTCGCTGAACAGGTGCAGATCCATTTCGCCGAGCGTCGGCAAGAACCGGTACCCGTCGGCAACGTGGTGTATATCCAACGAGCCGTTGGCGCCCGGATAACTGACCTCCAGCCGGTAGTCGACCAGGTTCACGAACGGAAGCGCCACCGCGAACAGGCCGCCTGCCAAATGCTGCAGCGGATAGCGGTCGGACCCGACGAGCGCGACCACTTCCACCGCGTGCGGGCGGTAGGCCCGGATCACGGTGTGGTCAGCGTATTCGTGGGCGCCGAGCACGGAATGCGGGTCGTGGTGTTCGCCGGCCAATAGCCGGTCCAGGTCCGACGCACTCGGCGCCAAGTCAGACTGCATCGATCGCGTCATGTGTCACTCCCTGCGAAGTAGCTGCGGGCGCGCCTCGTCGGGTACGCGCGGCAGGTTCAGGATGTGCGCGACGGCCCTCGCCGGGTCGAGCCGAACGTAATTGGCCTGGCCCCACTGGTATTCCTCGCCGGTGATCTCGTCGCGAACCCAAAACCGGTCGTAGGGCTCCATACCCAAGGCGGGCATGTCTAACCACAGCGTCGCTTCCTCGGGGCCAAATGGGTTCAATGTCACCACGACCAGTACGGCGTCACCGGTCGACGGGTCGAACTTGCTGTAGGCCATCAACGCGTCGTTGTCGATGTGGTGGAAATGAATCGTGCGCAGCTGCCGCAGGGCTGGGTGCACCCGGCGCAATTCGTTGAGGTGCGCGATGAACGGTTCCAGCGAGGCGCCGCGCTTGACGGCGTCCTCGAAGTCGCGCGGGCGCAGTTCGTACTTCTCCGAGTCGAGGTATTCCTCACTGCCTTCTCGCACCGGCCGGTGCTCGAACAACTCGAAGCCTGAGTACACGCCCCACGACGGACTCATCGTGGCGGCGAGCACGGCGCGGATCGCGAACATGCCCGGGCCGCCCTTTTGCAGGCTTTCGTGCAGGATGTCGGGGGTGTTGACGAACAGGTTCGGCCGCGCATAGTCCGCGTGCTCCGCGATCTGCTGGCCGAACTCGACGAGTTCCCACTTCGCGGTTCGCCAGGTGAAGTACGTATAGGACTGGGTGAAGCCGAGCTTGGCAAGTCCGTACAGGCGCGCGGGACGCGTGAACGCCTCCGACAAGAACAGCACGTCGGGGTCGGTGGTTTTGACCTGTTCGATCAGCCACTCCCAGAAGTTTGGTGGCTTGGTGTGCGGGTTGTCGACGCGAAAGACCTTGACGCCGTGGGCAATCCAGTGCCGCACCACGCGCAGCACCTCCTGCGACAAACCGGCGGGATCGGTGTCGAAATTCAGTGGGTAGATGTCCTGGTATTTCTTCGGCGGGTTCTCCGCGTAAGCGATCGTGCCGTCCGGCAACACCGTGAACCACTCGGGATGCGCACGCGCCCACGGATGATCGGGCGCACACTGAAGCGCCAGGTCCAGAGCCACTTCCAGGCCGTGGCCATGGGCAGCGGCGACGAACGCGTCGAAGTCGTCGATCGTGCCCAGGTCGGGGTGAACGGCGTCATGGCCGCCCTCGTCGCTGCCGATCGCCCAAGGCGATCCGACGTCTCCCGGGACAGCGGTGACCGAGTTGTTGCGGCCCTTCCGGTGCACCTTGCCGATCGGGTGGATCGGCGGCAGGTAGACCACGTCGAAACCCATCTTGGCGATTCGCGGCAGAGCGTCGGCGGCGGTGGCGAATGTCCCGTGCACCGGCTTGCCGTTGGCGTCGCGGCCGCCCGTGGACCGCGGAAACATCTCGTACCAGGCGCCGAACCGTGCCAGCGGGCGGTCGACCCACACTCCGTACTGTTCACCGCGAGTGAGCAACTCGCGCAGCGGGAACTGCGCCAACAGCTCGGTGACTTCGTCGGTGGTCGCGACGCCGACGCGAGTCGACGGCTCGCCGGGGGTGCGCAGCGCCGTCGCGGCCTCCAGCAGCGGATCACGCAGTTTGCGGGGCATCCCCATCGCGGCCCGTTCGAACAACCGGGCGCCGATCAGCAGATCGTTTGACAACTCCAATTCGCCTTGTCCCGCTTCGAGCTTCGCGGTGACGGCATGCCGCCAGGTGCTGATCGGATCGCCCCAACCGTCGACTCGGAACGTCCACAAGCCAACGCTGTCCGGAGAGAACTGCCCGTGATACACGTCCGGTTCGGTGCCCAGCGCCATCGGCAGCAGGACCGGTTTGACTCGCTGCAGGGCCTTGCCGGCGCCGGGCGGCGCGGTCATCGACCGGCTCGCGGTCCCGGCCAGGTGCGGATAGCCCTGGCCGAGATAGCGGACCACCAGCGTCGCCGCGACGGCTTCGTGGCCCTCGCGCCACACGGTCGCGCGCACCGGCACGATTTCGCCGACGACGGCCTTGGCCGGGAACGTCCCACAGGAGACGACGGGCCGCACATCGTCGATCTCGATACGACCGGGCACCCATCACTCCTCTGCGTCTGCTCTTTTGACCTTGTTCCCACCGTAGTGTCGATCCCAAACGCCGGGGCGGTGAAGGCCGGACTGCGAAAGCGCGAATCCTGCGTAAGGTAGTGCCGCGTGAAGGCGCTGCGTCGATTTACTGTTCGTGCTCATCTGCCTGACCGCCTCGCGGCACTGGAACAGTTGTCGGTCAACCTGCGATGGTCATGGGATACGCCCACGCAGGATCTCTTCGCCTCGATCGACCCCGCGCTGTGGGAACGCTGCCAGAGGGATCCGGTCGCTCTGCTTGGCGCTGTTACCCCGCAACGCCTCGACGAGCTTGCGGCGCACCAGCAGTTCCTCGAGCGGCTGGACGGTTTGGCCGACGATCTGCGTGACTACCTGACCCGCCCGCTGTGGTACCAGGAGAAACAAGCGGATGGCTCTGCTGGGCGTTCTCTGCCGACGGGCATTGCGTACTTCTCGATGGAGTTCGGCGTGTCCGAGGTGCTGCCGAACTACTCCGGCGGGCTCGGGATCCTCGCCGGCGATCATCTGAAGTCCGCGTCGGACCTGGGTCTGCCGTTGATCGCGGTTGGCCTTCACTATCGATCGGGCTACTTTCGGCAGTCGCTGACCGCCGACGGCTGGCAGCAGGAGACATACCCGTCGCTCGACCCTCAGGGCCTGCCGCTGCGACTGCTGACCACCGTGACTGGCGAGCCCGCGCTGGTGACGCTGACCCTTCCCGACGACCACGAACTGCGCGCGCGGATCTGGATCGCGCAAGTCGGCCGAATCCCGTTGCTGCTGTTGGATTCCGACATCCCCGAGAACGAGCACGACCTTCGCAGCGTCACCGACCGGCTCTACGGCGGCGATCAGGACCACCGCATCAAGCAGGAGATCCTGGCCGGAGTCGGCGGCATCCGCGCTATTCGTGCATTCACCGAGATCGAAAACATCGCCGCGCCAGAGGTGTTCCACATGAACGAGGGCCACGCCGGGTTTCTCGGTCTTGAGCGCATCCGGGAACTGATGACCGACGACAAGCTGGATTTCGACACCGCGCTGACAGTGGTGAGATCCAGCACGGTATTCACTACGCACACACCGGTTCCCGCCGGGATCGACCGATTCCCGGTCGAGATGGTGCGTCACTATTTCGGGGGTTCCGCTGGCGCGAAGTCGTCGGTGCTCGTGCCCGGTGTGCCGCTCGACCGGATCGTCGCGCTCGGCGCCGAGGACGATCCCACCAAATTCAACATGGCGCACATGGGACTTCGGCTGGCGCAGAGAGCCAATGGCGTATCGCTGTTGCACGGCAGAGTGAGCCGCGCGATGTTCAACGAACTCTGGCCGGGGTTCGACCGCAGCGAGGTGCCGATCGGCTCGGTCACCAACGGCGTGCATGCCCCCACGTGGGCGGCGCCGCAATGGCTGGAGCTCGGGTACGAGCTCCTTGGTGACGATTCGCCGAGCGAGCCCGCAGTGTGGGAGCGACTGCAGCAAGTGGACCCAGGTCACCTGTGGTGGATCCGCTGTCAGCTGCGTGAGCAGCTCGTCGAAGATGTGCGGCGACGGCTGCGGCAGTCTTGGCTGGAGCGGGGTGCCCCGGAGGCCGAATTAGGTTGGATTGCAGAGGCTTTCGACCCCAATGTGCTGACGGTGGGGTTTGCGAGGCGGGTGCCGACCTACAAGCGGCTGACGCTGATGTTGCGCGACCCTGATCGACTGCAGCGTCTGCTGCTGAACAAACAGCGTCCAATTCAGATGATCGTCGCCGGAAAGTCGCATCCCGCCGACGACGGCGGCAAGGCGCTCATTCAGCAGATCGTCAGGTTCGCCGATCGAGAAGAAGTGCGGCACCGCATCGCGTTTCTTCCCGACTACGACATGTCCATGGCCCGGTTGCTGTACTGGGGCTGCGATGTGTGGCTGAACAATCCGCTGCGTCCGCTAGAGGCGTGCGGAACGTCGGGAATGAAGAGCGCTCTCAACGGCGGGCTGAACTTGTCCATTCGCGACGGCTGGTGGGACGAGTGGTACGACGGCGAAAACGGCTGGGAGATACCGACTGCCGACGGTGTGTCTGACGAGCGGCGCGACGACCTCGAAGCCGCCGCGCTTTACAGCATCCTGGAATCCACTGTCGCGCCGAAGTTCTACGAGCGCGACGGATCGGCGATCCCGCGCCGGTGGGTGGAGATGGTGAGTCACACACTTCAGGTTCTGGGGCCAAAGGTGTTGGCGTCGAGGATGGTTCGCGAGTACACCGAGAAGTACTACGCTCCGGCGGCCGATTCGCTGCACCGGACTATTGCGCCCGTCGATGGCGAGAAGTTCGGCAACGCCCGTCGGCTGGCGCAGTATCGCCGCCAGCTCTCCGACGCATGGCCGAAGATCCAGATCACCGAGGTCGACAGCACCGGGCTGCCCGATACGCCGCTGCTGGGTTCGGAAATGACGCTGACGGCCACGGTGCACTTGGCCGGCCTGTCGCCTGACCAGGTCACCGTCCAGGCCGCTGTCGGCCGGGTCGACATGGACGACACGCTGCTCGAACCCGTCGAGGTGTCGATGACGCACACGGGGACCGCAGAAAGCGGCGACGACGTCTTCGCCTCCACGATCCCGCTGCCGGTAGCCGGGTCGGTCGGATACACGGTGCGGGTGCTGCCGCACAACGCGCTGCTGTCCGGCGACAACGAGCTGGGGCTGGTCACTCTGGCCTGACTGCCCTACGGAAAGCGTTTGAAGCAGCGGTCCTGATCGCCGAGCACACCGGCGCGGAAGGCGTCGATGCGTGAAAAGCCCGACGGCACCGACTCGCCGTTGACGTCGCTGGCCGCAAGGCCGTTGGTGAGCATGCCCGAGACGGCCTCGTCGAGATCACCGGCCGCGAGTTGGACAGTCTGGCCGTCGACGCTGATCTGCTGCGACATCTTGGTCGTCGCCACGCCGGTGAGGCATGCGGTGCGCAACGCGGCCGCGGCGTTGTCGAGCTCTGCGCCGCGCTGCTTCTCCAGGGCCAACGTGTAGCGGGAGACCAGAACCGAGTAGGCGGTGTTGTCGCCGACTGGAAGCACCAGGCGACGGCGTTGTCCTGTTGGCGTGCCCATCTTTTCAAGGCCCGGTAGGTCGACGGCAATCGTGTTGGACGTGGGGCAGTAGGACACCGGCGGGCTCGGGTGCGCGTCGGAACACGATGCGGCGCCCGACGTGTCGAAGGTGAGGGCAGGCGGATGCGCAGGGGAGAAGGTCTTGTTCATCGCGTCGACGATCGCCCTGACCGATTGCTCGGTCACCGGCCACTCGCCGTTCGAACTGCCTGTGAGCGCGATGGGCAGGTCGCCGCGTCGCTGCTTGACTTCGTTCTTGTCGATGCCCGCGCACGCCGATGTGCCGTCGGTGAAGCCCATCTGGAATGCTGAGATCCGCTCGAACGCCGACCCGTGCTCGTCTTCGTCGGAATCGCTGTCTCCTTGCGTCTGTACGGGATCACGCGTCGAAATCACCGCGGCCAGAACACTATTGAGCCCATCGCTGGTGCTCAGAGTGAATCGCGGCGAATCGCCTTCGGCGACCCAGCGCATGTACACTCCGGCGAAGCAATCCGCTTGCTGCTCTGCGACCAACGAAGGTGTGGCCGGACCAGCCAGCAGAGCCCGGCGCTGGATCGCGTGCCCGTACTCGTGGCCGAGCACCAAAGGGATTGCCATGTCCCCAAAGGCCTTGCGCAGCATGGGAAACAGCTGGCCGCGGTCCCAACCGATGTTGTTGTCGTCCCAGCAGTACATCGCGTTGACGAGGTCGTATGTGTCGTGGTGGCAGAATTCGCCGTCGTATTCGGTCGAATCCCAGGACACCACTGCGGACGCCGGTTGGAACTCGCCGTCCAACGGCTTGTAGGCGCCCTTCCAAAACTCTTCGATATCGCTGACGGCGGCCACAGCGATCTTGTCTTCTTCGCCGCCGTTACCCCCCTCGACCTTGCGGGTCGGGGGCGCGGCGTCCGGCCGCAGTCCCGACGGTCCATCGGTGGCCGGCAGGCCCGCCACGCGGAACGGGTCAGCGAAGATCGACACCGGCTTGCCTGTCAGCAAATGCGTGCAACCGCTCACCGCCAGCATCGCGGAGAACGCGACGGCCGCGGCGCTGAGAAGTCGTCTCATGGCGAACCTTTCATGAGGTGCGGTCAGCGGCGGTCAGCCGGCCAAGCGCCGCCAGGACAGTGTCGCGGTCGGTGGTGAACCAGAACGGCGGCAACGAGTCTCGTAGATACCGACCGTAGCGGGCAGTGGCCATTCTGGAGTCCAGAACGGCGATGACGCCGCGGTCGTCGACGCTGCGCAGCAGGCGCCCGGCGCCCTGGGACAGCAGAAGAGCCGCATGCGCCGCGGCCACGGTCATGAACCCGTTGCCGCCGCGCGCCGTAACCGCCCGCTGCCGTGCCGCCATCAGCGGATCGTCGGGCCGCGGAAACGGGATCCTGTCGATGAGCACCAGCGACAGGGACGGCCCAGGAACGTCGACACCCTGCCACAGCGAAAGCGTTCCGAACAACGATGTTTCGGGGTCGGCGGCGAACTGCTCGACGAGCGCGCCGGTGGCGTCGTCGCCCTGACACAACACCGGCGTGGTCAGACGTTCGCGCATCTCTGCGGCGGCGGCGGTCGCGGCTCGCATGGACGAGAACAGGCCCAACGTGCGACCCCGTGCCGCAGACACGAGTGCCTCGATCTCGGCGAGCTGCTCGGCCGAGCCGGTACCGTCCCGGCCGGGCGGGGGCAGGTGGCGGGCAACGTAGAGGATCCCGGACTTCTCGTGGGAGAACGGCGATCCCACGTCCACGCCCCGCCACATGACGTCGTGGTCGGCGTCGGTCGAGGTCAGCCCCCAGTCGGACGCTATCGCGTCGAACGACCCGCCGGGGGTCAGCGTCGCGGACGTCAGCACCGCGGTCGCGCGGCTGAACAGTCCGCCTCGCAGCAGCGCCGCCACCGACAGCGGAGCCACCCGTAGATGCACCGACCCGCGGATGTCATCGCGGGTGACCCAGACGATGTCGCTGCGGTCCGCGACGTCGAGCCGAAACGAGTCCAGTGTCCGGGCACACGTCTCGGCGATCTCGTCGAGGGCAGCGATCGCCTCCGTGCGAGCAGCGGCGGCGCGCGGATCTGTTGTGGCCGTGGGGATGGCTTTACGCGCGGCAGTGGTCGCGTCGCGCAGTGCCGCGAGATCGGTGGCGAACGCGTCGTCGAGATGGTCGATCCGGCCGGGCGCCATGTCGCGGATGGCCGCGGTGAACGCGGCGGCCGCCCCGTCGAGCCGGTCGACGACCTCGGCTTCTACCAGACGAGTGATCCGCCGAGCCGCGATCGCCAGCGAGTTCGGCGAAAGCTCTTGCGTCGCAACGGTTGTGACACGGTCGACAAGTTCATGCGCTTCGTCGACGACGAGAAGGTCGTGTTCGGGCAGCACCGGCGCGTCCGACAGCGCGTCGATGGCAAGCAGCGCGTGATTGGTGACGAGCACGTCGGCGTCGCCGGCCACCGCGCGCGCTTTTTCGGCGAAGCAGTCGGCCCCGAATGGGCAGCGCGCCACACCGAGGCACTCTCTGGCGGAGACACTCACTTGCGACCACGACCGGTCCGCTACGCCCCGCGTGAGTTCGTCACGGTCGCCGGTCTCGGTGGTCGATGCCCACGCGGTTAGGCGCTGGACGTCGCGGCCCAGCGCGGTTGTCGCGCTGGGCTCGAACAGGACTTCCGCGGAGTCGTCGCCGTCACTCGATGCGGACCCGTTGTGAATCTTGTTCAGGCACAGGTAGTTTGCGCGGCCCTTGAGGATCGCGTAGCTCGGCCGCCGCGGCAGTGAACCTTCCAGAGAATCAGCAAGCCGCGGCAGATCGCGTTCGACGAGCTGACGTTGCAATGCGATGGTTGCGGTGGAAACCACGACGGGACAATCGTTTTCGACTGCCCGGGCAATCGCCGGAACCAGGTACGCCAGCGACTTGCCGGTGCCGGTTCCGGCTTGCACGGCCAGGTGTTCTCCGGTCTCGAACGCGCGCGCGACAGCTTCGGCCATCGCGACTTGGCCGGCCCGTTCACTGCCGCCGAGGGCGTCGACGGCGGAGGCCAGCAGAGCGGTCACCGGCGCGGTTGGCGTGGCGCCTCCTCGGTATGTTCGACGGCCGCGACCATCCGGGTCGGGATCGCCGGCTCGCCGCGGGACAGCTTGAGGCCGTCCCAGGGCAGGCTCTTGAGCCCTGAAGCAACGCGTGCGCGGGCGTCGGCGATGTCGACGTCGGCGACGGGCCGACCGCCGCGGATCAACGGCACGGTGAGGGTGCGGGTTTCTTCGGCGACAGCCGGCGGGCGGCCGGCGGGGTAGACGACTTCCTCGACGACGGTGCCCGTGGGGCGTGCCAACCGCATGGCCTGTTTGTGCCCACCGTGAGAGTGCTTGTGGGTGCTGCGTTTTTCGACGGGCATCCCGTCGACCTCGACGAGCTTGTACACCATCTGGGCGGTGGGAGCGCCCGAGCCGGTGACGACGGAAGTGCCGACGCCGTAGGTGTCGACGGGCTCTGCGCGCAGCGCGGCGATCGCGAACTCGTCGAGATCACCGGAGACCACGATCCGCGTGTGCCTGGCACCAAGATCGTCGAGCTGGCTGCGCACCTGGCGAGCGAGCACGCCGAGGTCCCCGGAGTCGATCCGTACGCCGCCCAGACGGGTGCCGGCGACCGCGACCGCGTTCGCGACCCCCGCCGTGATGTCGTACGTGTCGATCAGCAGTGTGGTGTTGACGCCGAGCGCGTCGACCTGAGCGCGAAATGCCGCACATTCGTCCGGACCCGTTGGGGTGGTGTGCAACAACGTGAACGCGTGCGCGCTGGTGCCCAGTGCCGGCACCCCGTAGCGGCGTTGCGCCGCGAGATTCGACGATCCGGCGAACCCTGCGATGAAAGCCGCTCGCGCCGCGGCGACAGCGGCCTGCTCGTGGGTGCGCCGCGAACCCATTTCGATGATCGGCCGGCCGTCGGCGGCGCTGACCATTCGAGCTGCTGCCGACGCAATTGCACTGTCGTGGTTGAAGATTGACAGTGCAAGAGTCTCCAGCACGATGCACTCGGCGAATGTGCCACGGATGGTCAGCACGGGCGAGCCGGGGAAGTACAGCTCGCCCTCCGCATAGCCGTCGGCATCGCCGCGGAAGCGGTACCGGGCGAGGTAGGCGACGGTCTCGGGGTCGAGGAACCCGCGCACGGACTCCAACGCCTCGTCGTCAAACTCGAACGACGCCAACGCTTCCGCGAACCGCCCGGTACCCGCGACCACGCCGTATCGGCGGCCGTCGGGCAGTGTGCGCGCAAACAGTTCGAACGTCGCCTGCCGATGCGCTGTGCCGTCGTGTAGCGCCGCCGAGAGCATGGTCAGCTCGTACTTGTCGGTCAGCAGCGCCGTGCTCACACCGCTAACCGTATCGGCTGCTGTGCACTAGGCGGACCCCAAGTCTGTCGGCGCCCGTCGGTATTCTGAAGCCATGGTTACGCCAGCGCGGGTCCGCCCCGGAACGCGCGAGGAGGTCGACGCCGATGCCGTCGATTCGGCGGACTCGCCATGGGTCACGATCGTGTGGGATGACCCGGTGAACCTGATGACGTACGTGACCTACGTGTTCCAGAAGCTGTTCGGCTACAGCGAACCGCAGGCCACGAAGCTGATGCTGCAGGTGCACAACGAGGGCAAGGCTGTGGTGTCCGCGGGCAGCCGCGAGAAGATGGAGACCGACGTATCCAAGCTTCACGCGGCCGGTTTGTGGGCCACGCTGCAGCAGGACCGCTGACCGGCGCGGGGAGACGGACGCTCTAGTGCGCAAATGGAAGCGGGTCGACACCGCTGATGGCGCTCGTTTCCGGTCCACATTGGCTGCGCATGAGGCCTCGATGCTCGACAGCCTGGTGAAGTCGATGCTCGACATGCTCGATGATCGCCAATCATCTGCTCCCGCAGACGAATTGGAGCAAATCACAGGCATCAAGACCGGCAATTCGCGCCGCCCGCAAGATGCCACCATGCGCCGTCTGCTGCCTGACTTCTACCGCTCAGAGCACAACCACCCCGCAGGCTCGGCCACCGTGGAAAGCCTCAACAGCGCGCTGCGCAGCCTGCACGAGCCGGAGATCATCGCGGCCAAGCGGGAAGCCGGTGAACGGATGCTGCGCACGATCCCGGGGGGCGGAGGCCGCTTCGAGTTGACGGTCGACGACGCCAACGCCTGGGTGGCGGCGGTCAATGACATCCGGCTCGCGCTCGGCACGATGCTGGGCGTCGGGCCCAACGGCCCCGAGCAGCTCCCCGACGATCATCCGATGGCCGGTCATCTCGACGTCTACCAATGGCTGACGGTGCTGCAGGAGTACCTGGTTCTGGCGCTGATGGACCACCGGTGACATCCAGCAGCGGCACGATCACAGATGTCGGCGGCCTCGCGGTCGGCCACCACCACAGGATCGACGACGACGCCACGCTCGGCGCGGGATGGGCCACCGGCACCACCGTCGTCGTCGCCCCGCCGGGAACCGTCGGCGCCGTCGACGGTCGCGGCGGAGCGCCCGGCACTCGGGAAACCGATCTGCTCGATCCGATCAACTCGGTGCGATACGTCGACGCGGTCGTGCTCACCGGGGGCAGCGCGTATGGGCTGGCGGCCGCAGACGGTGTGATGACCTGGCTGGAGGAGCGCGATCGCGGGGTGGCGATGGAGGGCGGCGTGGTCCCGATCGTGCCCGCCGCGGTGGTCTTCGACCTGCCAGTCGGGGGATGGGCATGCCGTCCGACCGCTGACTTCGGCTACGCCGCCGCGCAGGCTGCCGGCGCCGAGTTCGCGCTCGGCACCGTCGGCGCCGGAGCCGGTGCGCGGGTCGGTGTGCTCAAAGGGGGCGTCGGCACCGCGTCAACGGTGTTGGAGTCTGGCGTGACCGTCGGCGCACTAGTGGTGGTCAACGCAGCAGGCGACGCGGTCGACCCCGCCACCGGCTTGCCCTGGCTGGCGTATCAGATCGAAGAGTTCGGCCTCACCGCCCCGCCCGCCGACCAGATCGCCGCCTACTCCGACCGGCGCGCCGAGTTCAGCCCGTTGAACACCACGATCGCCGTCGTCGCCACCGACGCCGCGCTGAGTCCGGCCGCGTGCCGGCGCGTTGCCGTCGCCGCCCACGACGGGCTGGCCCGGACCATCCGGCCGTGTCACACCCCGCTCGACGGCGATACGGTGTTCGCGCTGGCCACCGGCGCGATCGAGGTGCCCCCGCCCCCGGACATCCCCGCGTCCATGTCGCCTGAGATCGCGCTGCTCACCCAGGTCGGAGCGGCGGCTGCGGACTGTCTGGCCCGCGCCGTGCTGGTGGGGTTGCTGGCCGCCGAGGCGGTCGCCGGAATACCGACCTATCGTGACGTGTTGCCCGGGGCATTCGCTTGAAAGGACAGGGCCCGATGCTGACCATCCGCGCAGACCTGGTCGACGCCATCGTCGCGCACGCCCGGGCCGACCACCCGGACGAGGCGTGTGGGGTGATCGCAGGCCCGGACGGGTCCGACCGCCCGCAGCGGCACATCCCGATGGTCAACGCCGAGCGGTCGCCGACGTTCTACCGGTTCGACTCCGGTGAGCAGCTGAAGGTCTGGCGCGAGATGGATGCGTCCGACGAGGTGCCCGTCGTCATCTATCACTCACACACTGCCACCGAGGCGTATCCCAGTCGCACAGACATCTCATACGCCGCCGAACCCGACGCACACTACGTGCTGGTGTCGACGCGCGATCCGGACGCTCATGAGCTGCGCAGCTACCGGATTGTCGACGGCGCCGTCACCGAAGAACCCGTCACCATCGTCGAGGAGTACTCATCATGACCGTCAGCGTGTCGATCCCGACCATCCTGAGAACGCACACCGGCGGGGAAAAGCGCGTCAGCGCGACCGGCGACACCCTGGAGGCGGTGATCTCCGACTTGGAGGCCAACTACTCAGGTATCTCCGAGCGGCTCGTCGATAACGGCAAGCTGCACCGCTTCGTCAACATCTATGTCAACGACGAGGACGTGCGGTTCTCGGGCGGGCTGGCGACCGAGGTCAACGACGGGGACACGGTGACGATCCTGCCGGCCGTAGCAGGAGGGTGAGTGGGCGGTCCATGACGCGATACGACTCGCTGCTCGCCGCCCTCGGGAACACCCCGTTGGTGGGGCTGCAGCGGCTCTCGCCACGCTGGGATGGCGACGATCACGTCCGGCTTTGGGCCAAGCTCGAGGACCGCAACCCCACCGGCTCGATCAAGGACCGTCCCGCGCTGCGAATGATCGAAGACGCCGAGCGCGACGGACTGCTTTCGCCCGACGCGACGATCCTCGAGCCTACGAGCGGCAACACCGGAATCTCGCTGGCGATGGCCGCAAAGATCAAGGGCTACAACCTGATTTGCGTGATGCCGGAGAACACGTCGATCGAGCGCCGACAGCTGCTCGAGCTCTACGGTGCGCAGATCATCGACTCACCGGCCGAGGGGGGCTCGAACACCGCAGTGGCGCGCGCGAAGGAGTTGGCTGCCGAGAACCCGACCTGGGTGATGCTCTATCAGTACGGAAACCCGTCGAACACCGCCGCGCACTACGACGGCACCGGGCCCGAACTGCTCGCCGACCTACCAGAGATCACCCACTTCGTCGCGGGCCTGGGCACCACCGGCACGCTGATGGGCACCGGACGCTACCTGCGCGAGCACGTCCCCGGCGTCGCGATCGTCGCCGCCGAACCTCGCTACGGCGAAGGTGTGTACGCACTGCGCAACATCGACGAAGGCTTCATCCCGGAGCTCTACGACCCCGAAGTTCTCACTACGCGCTATTCGGTCGGTTCCGCTGACGCGGTCCGTCGCACCCGCGAATTGATCTCTGCCGAGGGCATTTTCGCGGGCATCTCCACCGGAGCCGTGTTGCACGCCGCATTGGGGATGGCCGCCAAAGCGATCAATTCCGGCCAGCGCGCGGACATCGCGTTCGTCGTCGCCGACGCCGGATGGAAGTACCTGTCGACGGGTGCGTACGCCGGTAGCCTGGACGAGGCCGAGGACGCGTTGGAAGGGCAACTGTGGGCATGATCGAGCCGGTAGCCAAACCGCAGCGGCGGCCGGTGTGGATGACCGGCGGCATCACGATCGTCACGTTCGTCGGTCTGCTCTACGTCGTAGAGGCCATCAACTATCTCGACGACCAACGCCTCGACGTCGACGGCATCCGGCCGCTGGAGACCGACGGTCTCTGGGGCATCATCTGGGCGCCGCTGCTGCACGCCAATTGGGCGCATTTGATCGCCAACACGGTGCCCGCGCTGGTGCTCGGGTTCCTGCTGACGCTGATGGGGTTGTCGCGGTTCGTCTTCGCCACGGTGATTGTCTGGATCCTCGGCGGCGTCGGCACCTGGCTGATCGGAAATATCGGCGCGCCCCAAGGCATCGAAACCAATCACATTGGCGCGTCCGGCCTGATCTTCGGCTGGCTGGCCTTCCTGATCGTGTTCGGCTTTTTCACCCGGCATGCCTGGCAGATCATCGTCGGGATCTTGGTGCTGCTCGCATACGGTGGCGTCCTGCTGGGCCTGGTGCCCGGAACCCCCGGTGTGTCCTGGCAGGGCCACCTGTGCGGAGCGATCGCGGGCGTAGTGGCGGCGTATTTGTTGTCGGGACCCGAACGGAAAGCACGCGAATCGCGGCACCGGAAATCGCTACCGCCATCGCTGAAGTCGTGACCGAGTCGCCCCCCGGCGCGCTCGCGCCAGTCGGGATCTTCGACTCCGGCGTCGGCGGCCTGACCGTTGCGCGCGCGATCATCGACCAGCTCCCGGACGAAGACATCGTTTACGTCGGCGACACCGCGAACGGTCCGTACGGTCCGCTGACAATCCCGGATGTTCGAAAGCACGCGCTCGCGATCGGCGACGACTTGGTCGCACGCGGTGTCAAGGCCCTGGTGATCGCCTGCAACACGGCGTCTGCGGCCTGCTTACGCGACGCGCGCGAGCGGTACGGCGTGCCCGTCGTCGAGGTGATCCTGCCGGCTGTGCGCCGGGCCGTCGCCGCCACCCGCAGCGGCCGCATCGGCGTCATCGGCACCGAGGCGACGATCGCGTCGGGCGCCTATCAGGACGCGTTTGCCGCTGCCCGCGACACCGAGATCACCGGTGTGGCGTGCCCGCGCTTCGTCGATTTCGTCGAGCGCGGAGTCACCAGCGGGCGCCAGGTGCTGGGCCTGGCCGAGGGCTACCTGGAGCCGCTGCAGCGTGCGGGCGTCGACACGCTGGTGCTCGGCTGCACGCACTATCCGCTGCTGTCCGGGCTGATCCAGCTCGCGATGGGCGACGCCGTGACGTTGGTGTCCAGCGCAGAGGAGACCGCGAAGGATCTGGTTCGAGTGCTGACCGAGCTTGATCTGCTCCGCCCGCACGACGCGCCGAAGGCCACGAGGGTGTTCGAAGCGACGGGCGAACCGGAGGCGTTCGCCCGGCTCGCGTCCCGATTCCTGGGGCCGGCGCTAGACGGGGTACGACCTGTCCGGCGTCACGTTGGCGTCTCAACATGAGACTCGTCCCGTTTTGCTGCCATGTTGTCGTCGGCAGCACATCCGGCGTGGCAAGCTAGGGCTGTGCGAGTCACCGTGCTCGGCTGTTCGGGCAGCGTTACAGGACCTGACTCACCCGCGTCGGGCTACCTGCTGACCGCGCCGGGCGCGCCGCCGCTGGTCCTCGATTTCGGCAACGGAGTGCTGGGTTCGTTGCAGCGCCACGCTGATCCGAACTCGGTGCACATTCTTCTCTCGCATTTGCATGCCGATCACTGCATCGACTTGCCGTCGCTGTTCGTGTGGCGGCGCTACCATCCGATACCCGCTGTGGGCAAGGCGCTCATGTACGGGCCGAGCGACACGTGGTCGAGGCTCGCGCAGGCCTCCTCGCCTTTCGGCGGAGAGGTCGACGACTTTTCGGACATCTTCGACGTACGGCACTGGACCGACGGCGAGGAGGTCGAGTTCGGCACGCTGCGGGTGCTGCCGCGGGCGGTCGCGCACCCGACCGAGGCCTACGGATTGCGAATCACCGACGCGTCGGGGGCGGTGTTCACGTTCAGCGGCGACACCGGAGTGTGCGATGCGATCGTCGACCTCGCGCGTGACGCCGACGTGTTCTTGTGCGAAGCATCGTGGACCCACGCGCCGGGCGAACGCCCGGAGCACCTGCACCTGTCGGGCACCGAGGCAGGCCAGATCGCGGCGCGTGCGGGTGTGGGGGAGTTGCTGTTGACGCACATCCCGCCGTGGACGTCGCGCGAAGACGTCATCACCGAAGCGAAGGCCGAATTCCAGGGGCCGGTGCGTGCAGTCGTGTGCCAGGAGTCATTCGAGGTCACGCATTAGATGACCAGCCGATCCGATGGCCGCCTCGACGAGGAGTTGCGGCCCGTGACGATCACACGCGGATTCACGTCGCACCCGGCGGGCTCGGTGCTGGTGGAGTTCGGAGAGACCCGGGTGATGTGCACGGCCAGCGTGACCGAGGGCGTGCCGCGGTGGCGCAAGGGCAGCGGTGAGGGTTGGCTGACCGCCGAGTACGCGATGCTGCCCGCGGCAACGCACACGCGCTCGGACCGCGAGTCGGTGAAGGGTCGGCTCGGCGGCCGAACGCAGGAGATCAGCCGGCTGGTGGGACGGTCGCTGCGGGCGTGCATCGATCTTGCGGCGTTGGGCGAGAACACAATTGCGATCGACTGCGATGTGTTGCAGGCCGACGGCGGAACTCGCACGGCCGCGATCACGGGGGCCTACGTTGCCTTAGCCGATGCAGTCACGTATTTGTCGGCGGCGGGCCGGTTGAGCGATCCGCGGCCGCTGTCGTGCATGATCGCGGCGGTCAGCGTCGGCGTCGTCGACGGCCGCGTCCGCGTCGACCTGCCGTACGAGGAGGATTCGCGCGCTGAGGTAGACATGAACGTCGTCGCCACCGACACCGGAACCTTGGTGGAGATCCAAGGCACGGGCGAAGGGGCGACGTTCCCGCGCTCGACGTTGGACAAGCTGGTGGACGCGGCGCTCGCGGCGTGTGACCAGCTGTTCGAGATCCAGCGGGCAGCGTTGGAGCTGCCGTATCCCGGCGAGCTGCCCGAGGGCCCGCCGGCGAAGAAGGCGTTCGGCAGCTGACCCGTTTGTTGGTGGCGAGCCGCAACCGCAAGAAGCTGGCCGAGATGCGGCGGGTGCTCGACGCGGCCGGGCTGGCTTTCGAGTTGTTGTCGCTTGACGACGTTCCACCGTTCGACGAAGCTCCCGAGACCGGTGCGACGTTCGAGGAGAATGCGTTGGCGAAGGCGCGGGACGCGTTCGACGCGTCCGGATTGCCTGCGGTGGCGGATGATTCGGGACTCGAGGTCGAAGCGTTGAACCGGATGCCGGGGGTGTTGTCGGCGCGCTGGGCCGGGGTGCATGGCGACGACGCGGCGAACAACGCTTTATTGCTCGCGCAGTTGCGTGATGTGCCAGACGCGCGGCGCGACGCGGCGTTCGTGTCGGCGAGCGCGTTGGTTTTCAGCGGGGGCGAGGTGGTCGTGCGGGGACGGTGGCCCGGCCGGATCGCGCGAGAGCCGGTGGGCGACAGTGGGTTTGGCTATGACCCACTATTCATTCCAGACGGACTCGACTGCACCGCAGCACAACTCAGCGCAGCGGAGAAAGACTCGATGTCACATCGGGGCCGGGCATTGAGGCAGCTGGTGCCGGCACTGCTGACTCTTTGAGCGCCGAGCGTGGGCCGTATGGACGCAATTCACGCGCTGTTCGTCCATAGCCCCACGCTCGATGAGCAGTCGGGGATTACAGCCCGAACTGCTCCTTTACCTGCTTGGTGCGGAAGTGCTCGAGGATGATGCCGAGCAAGGGAATGGTGCCGGCAAGCAGCGTGCCGAGTGTTTTGAGCAGTGGCCAGCGGACCTTAACTGCGAGGTTGAGGGTGGCAAGCAGGTAGACGAAGTAGACCCAGCCGTGCACGACGCCGACCCACTGGATTCCGTTGTGCAACACGTAATGCAACACGACCTCGACGCAGAGCGCGATAAGCCAGAGGCCGGTGGCCCAGGCCATCACGCGGTAGGCCGTCAGAGCAACGCGGATCTTGCTTGTCTGTGTTGAGGTTTCGGATGTCATCTGTTCGTCCTGTCGTGTTTCTTATCTGACTGAGCGAGCTCGGCGAGGTAAGCGTTGTATTCGGCGAGTGCGGGATCGGCGGGCTCGTCGGGGGCCGTCGGCTTCGGGCGTTCGGGCAGCAGACCGGCAGGGATCTCGGTGACCTCACCGGGCTTGTGGAACTGCGGCGGCTCTTCTTCGTAGCGAACGAACTTGCGGTAGGCGTAGACGACGAAGCCGGCAAAGAGTGGCCACTGAAGTGCGTAGCCGAGGTTCTGGGCGGTCCCGGAGGCCGACTCGTAGCGGTCCCACTGCCACCAGCCGAGGGCGAGGCAGGCCGCGGCGGCGACGATCACCAGCGCGATCAGCGCGGGCCTCCGACGCCGTGTAGTGGACACGCATCGACGGTACCGCTAGCAGGCGCTCAGAACGGATCCGCGTAGCGCCGAGGCTCGGTGGGCGGCCGAGCTTGTTTTCGGGGGCGCTTTACGGATGGAGCGCGTTTTGGTGGCGTGTACCGGTATTCCTCGGGGATGTCAGAAGTCTGCTCCGGAGCCGCTCATCTCTGTTAACACTGCACGCTATTCAGCATCACCGACAAATTTCTCAACGCCCACGGCGGTACGCTTTCGGGGCGCCCGCGCGAGTGGCGGAATGGCAGACGCGATGGATTTAGGTTCCATTGTCTTCGGACGTGGGGGTTCGACTCCCCCCTCGCGCACTTTCGGACGAGTCCCGCGTCGCCTGGGCATTGGTTTATCGCAGCCCTGTTCGGGGCAGGCTGCATCATGGCGTTCAAACTCACGTACACCGACGGTCAAGCGGACGACTACGACGACAACACCGCGTGGGAAGTCGACGACGGTGTCCTCAAGATGGGCCGCGAGGCCGGCAAATGGACAGTTCTCGTCTCGCCCAGCCACTGGGCCACCATCGAGGTGGCCCAAGGTAAGGACAAAGACGACAAATCCGAAGACGAGGACAAGGACAAAGACAAGTCCGACGACAAGAAGGACAAGAGAAAGCGCGAGTCCGAGGACGACGAGGACAAAGACGAGGAAAAAGACGAGAACAAGGACAAGAACAAGGACAAGGACAAGGACCGCCCCGACAGGGACGACGACGAGGACGAGGAAAAGGACAACGACGGCTGACCCCGCGGCGCGCGGGCTATTTACATACCGGCTACGACTTGTAAAGTAGCGGCCTGTAGCCCACGTGAGGATGTACCGCGGTGACGAAGAGGCCAACAGTCGCTGTGATCGGCGCGGGTCCCGGCGGCATCGCTATGGGCATCCAACTGGCCAGGGGCGGTTATGACTTCACGATCTTCGACCGCAACGACGGCTTCGGCGGCACCTGGCTGAACAACACCTATCCCGGGGCTGCGTGTGATGTGCCGTCACACTTCTATTCGTACTCCTTCGCGCTGAATCCGCGGTGGTCCAAGACTTTTGCCAACCAGCCAGAGATCCTTGCTTACCTCGAAAAGGTTGCCGCAGACTACGAACTCGCTCGCTTCCTCATCCCGCGGACCCGAGTCACGGCGCTGCAGTGGTCCGACGTCGACGGGCGTTGGACACTGGTGACAGCCGACGGCTGGACACGCGAGTTCGACATCGTGGTCAGCGCCGTTGGCATGCTTGACGTTCCGAACATCCCCGACATCCCCGGCGCCGAACGCTACAACGGCCGCACATTCCATTCGTCGAACTGGGACCACTCCAAATCGACTGCGGGAGAACGAGTTGCGTCGATCGGCACCGGAGCCAGCGCCATCCAGTACGTCCCTGCGATCGCGGCCGATACCGCCCACCTGACCGTCTTTCAGCGGACACCTATC
>DASRFZ010000059.1:0-4516 GCA_035651275.1 Mycobacterium sp.
TCGTCGTGGGCAGTGTCGACTTGGACGACGAAGCCGACGACGTTTGACGGAGGGTAAAGACCGAGGACTGCTTGGATTCGGTGTGCGTCTTGGGGTCACCGAGTTGGGTCGATGTAGTGGTCGAAGTTGTCTGGGTTCCGCCGGTACTCACAACTTGTCCGGGCGCGGCCGCGGTGCCCGTCGACGTCGTCGACGCTGACGTCGTGGTCGCGGTTGGACTCGATGTTGCTTTGGTGGAGGTGCCGCTCGGCGCGGTGGACGTCGAGTTGCCCTGCGCGGACGACGAATCGGACGACACACTAGCGGGGCTTGACGGCCCGCTCGATGATCCGCTTGATGATTGCGACGACGAATTGCCGTCCGCGCGTGCGATTCCCGCGCCGCCGTGACCGGTGACGATTGCGGTTCCCACACCCAGCGCTACGGCCAGTGCACCAATTCGGCCGACACACAGCGAAGCCCGCATGGCTCGTTCACCTCATTCATGTCGCATTCAGAAGGTGGGGTCCAATCAGACTGAGGCCTAGCGTGTGCTCACCGCAACCATTGGGCGGCAGTTAATACGACATGGGTCGGGGTGGCGGGATTTGAACCCACGGCCTCTTCGTCCCGAACGAAGCGCGCTACCAAGCTGCGCCACACCCCGCTGAAGCTTCGCCAGAGTATCGCACCCGGCCAACCGCTGGCCAAACGCATTGTTCGGCGAGCAACGCCGCGAGCAGCGCGAGATGTAGGTCACCACGCCGCGCGGGATGAACGGACTTGTCGGTGGTGTTGTGCACACTGTCCGGTACAGGGGGTCAGTGTTAAGGAGCGCCAGCACATGACAGGTTTGGGAGCCACTCTCTACGGCGGTTTCTTCGGTCTGGCGGCGCTCTGGCTGTTTTTCACCGCCGGTCGCGGCGAAGGCCCGCTCCAAACCGATCAGCCGAACGAGCCGGTCCGCTCGAACTCGACCAACACCTCGGCACAGCTGGTGGGGTCCAGGCCGTGTTCGGCCAGCCAGCCGTCGTCGAAGTAAGTTTCCGCGTACCGGTCGCCGCTGTCGGCGAGCAGCGTCACCACTGAACCGTTGCGCCCGTCGGCCACCATCTCGGACAGCAGACAGAACGCACCCCACAGGTTCGTCCCTGTCGACGGCCCTACCCGCCGGCCCAGCACACCGCTCGCGTGCCGCGCCGCGGCGATCGACGCGCAGTCCGGCACCGCCAGCATCCGGTCCACGACATCCGGCAGAAACGACGGCTCCACCCGTGGGCGTCCGATCCCCTCGATGCGTGACGACGCGTGCGTCGTGACGTCGCTGCGTCCCGTCGCGTATGACGGGAAGAATGCCGAGTTCTCCGGATCCACTACGCACAGCCGGGTGGCGTAGCGCCGATACCTGATGTAGCGGCCGATCGTCGCGCTCGTCCCGCCCGTCCCAGCGCCGACCACCACCCACTCCGGAATCGGATGCTGCTCCAACGACAGCTGCGTGAAGATCGACTCCGCGATGTTGTTGTTTCCGCGCCAGTCCGTCGCGCGCTCGGCGTTGGTGAACTGGTCGAGGTAATGTCCGCCGGTTTCCCGCGCCACCCGCTCGGCCTCGGCGTACACCTCACCCGACTCGTGCACGAAATGGCAACTGCCACCTTGTTCTTCGATCAGCGCGATCTTCGCCGCACTCGTCGACGCCGGCATCACCGCGACGAACGGCAATCCCAGCAGCGCAGCGAAATACGCCTCCGACACCGCCGTCGAGCCCGACGACGCCTCCACCACGGTGGTGTTCTCGGTGATCCAGCCGTTGCACAATCCGTAGAGGAACAGCGAACGCGCCAGCCGGTGCTTGAGGCTGCCGGTGATGTGCGTGCTCTCGTCCTTGAGGTACAGCGCGACGTCGACGCGCTCCGACCACGCCGCCGGAAGCGGATACCGCAGCAGATGCGTGTCGGCGCTGCGACGCGCGTCGGCCTCGATGAGCCGGACTGCGTTGTCGACCCACTCCCGCGGCCGGTCGTGGGCGGCCGACTGGATCACCGCAGCGCGGCGGTCGGATCCGAGCGTTGTGACTCCGCGACCGAGGCGGGGCCGCCAGTGGGCGCGGCCACCAGCGTCAGCAGCGTGGCCTCGGGCCGGCAGAACAACCGGAACGGGTGGAACGGCGACGTCCCGATCCCCGCGGACACATGCAACTGCATCGTCGCGCCCCAGCGCGACATGCCCTTCGCCCGCGAACGGTCCAAGCCGGAATTCGTCACCAGCGCACCGAAATACGGCAGGCAGACCTGACCGCCATGGGTATGGCCGGCCAACACCAACTGGTAGCCGTCGGCGGCGAAGCGGTCGAGCACCCTGGGTTCTGGCGAATGTGTAAGCCCCAGACGGAGATTCGCGCCGGGGCTGGCGGGACCGGCGATGGTCTCGTACCGATCGCGGTCGATGTGCGGATCGTCGACACCGGCGGCGGCGATCGTCAGCCCCGCCACTTCGAGCTCACGACGCGTGTGCGTCATGTCCAGCCACCCGCGCTCGTTGAACGCCGCCCGCAGATCCTGCCAGGGCAGCGGCTTGCCTTGCGTGCGGTGATCCGGGTTGGCCACATAGTGCAGTGGGTTCTTCAGCCGCGGACCGAAGTAGTCGTTGCTGCCGAACACGTAGAGGCCGGGCCGGCTCAGCAGGTCGCCGAGCGTCTGCACCACCGCCGGAACCGCGCGCGGGTGCGCCAAGTTGTCGCCCGTGTTCACCACCAGATCGGGTTCCCACCGCGCGAGTTCACGCAGCCACGCCTGCTTGTGCCGTTGGCCGGGACGCATATGGATGTCGCTGATGTGCAACACCCGCAGCGGCGACGACCCCGGTGCCAGGACGGGCATCGTCAACTCGCGCACCACGAAGGCGTTGCGCTCGATGATCGACGCGTAACCGATTGTGGCGAGCGCCGCGCCACCCACGAGGGCGGCAGATGTCTTCAGCACGGGCGAGGTGGCCATACCGCCAGCGTATCGTGCGGCGCCCCGCAGGCGCGGTTGTTGAACCCGCTACGGCGGCGGTGGCGGAGGCGGTGGCGGCGGTCCCAGCACCGGAACCGTGATCGGCGGCAGCCCCGGGATCTCGACGACCGTCGAGCCGACGACCGGCGGCCCGGCACCCGGCGGAGGCGGCGGCGGAGCCGGCGGAATGCCATTGCTGATGTTGACGGTGATGACGGCGCCCGGCACCGTCGTCCCGCTCGGTGACGTGCCGACGACCGTGCCATACGAGGCGCTGCTGTTCACCGGCGTCGGCTGGTCGGCGACCGCGAATCCCGCGTCTTTCAGCCGTTGCTTGGCGGTGTCCACGGTCAACCCGGACACGCTGGGCACCTTCGACCCCGGCCCGCCGTCGACATACCGGGGATCGGTCGGTGGCAGCTTCACGTCACCGAAGTCGTTGGCAATCGGCTTCATCGCCTCGAACCAGGTGCGGGCCGGCTCGTTGCCGCCGTACAGGTTGCCACTGCCGCACTGCCGTAGCGGATACGAGCACAAGTCGGTTGGGTTGGCCGAGTCGTCGAAGATGTAGACGGCCCCCGCGTAGTTGTTGGTGAACCCGACGAAGCCTGCTGACCGGTGCGCTTCGGTGGTGCCGGTCTTGCCGGCCATCGGCAGCGTCCAGCCGGTCGATTGGGCCGAGCCGGCGGCGGTACCACTCACGGTGTCCTTGCTCAGCGCGTTTGCAAGTGTGTTCGCCAGCCCTTCCGGAACCACTTGCTGACACGCCTCGGTGGTGACGGGCACCTCGTTGCCCTTGCGGTCGTAGATCTTGTCGATGGGGCTGGGTGGACACCACATGCCGCCGGAGGCCAGCGTCGCCGCGACGTTGGACAACTCCACCGGGTTGAGTTCGATCGGGCCGAGCGTGAACGAGCCGAGGTTCTGCCGCTTCACGAAATCGGCCAGGCTCTCGTTACTTTGGGGGTCGTAGGCCCGGGCGGTGCCGGGCTGAGCGTAGGACCGCATGCCGAGTTTGACGGCCATGTCCACCGCACGGGGCACACCGATCAACTGGATCAGCCGGGCGAACGCGGTGTTCGGCGATGTGGCGAGTGCTTCGGTGACGTTCATCGACCCGCGATAGCTGCCGTCGTTCTGCACACACCAGGTTTCCTTCGGGCATCCGCGCGCACCGCCGGACCCCATGCCCTTGGCCTCGAACCGCCCGGGCACCTCGAGCTGAGCGTTGATGCCCATGCCCATGTCCAGCGCGGCGGCAGTGGTGAAGATCTTGAAGATCGAGCCGGCGCCGTCGCCGACCAACGAAAACGGTTGGGGCTGCATGGTTTCCCCGGCGTCACCGTTGAGGCCGTACGTGCGGTTGCTAGCCATCGCCAGCACCTGATGCGAATCCTTCCCGGGCTTGATCACGCTCATCACGTCGGCGACGCCGTCGAGCGTCGGGCTGGCGATCCCGTCGATAGAGCTCTTGACCGAGTCCTGCACCTTCGGGTCGAGCGTGGTTTTGATGAGGTATCCGCCGCGTGCCACCTGCTCCT
>DASRFZ010000060.1:0-27648 GCA_035651275.1 Mycobacterium sp.
GACGAATTGACCAGTGCCGAAGCCTCGTTAGCGGTGCTGCAGCACGTGGTGCATCCGATCGCGACCGACGAACTTGGTAAGCAGACCGCGTGTCGCGAGTTCGACGTCGCCGGTCTCACTGAGCATCTGATGAACTCGATCACGACGATCGGCGGCGCGGCGGGGGCGGACATCCCGCCGCGCAACGTCGACGACTCCGTGGAACGGCAGATCGTCCTCGCGGCACGGCCGGCGCTGGACGCGTGGCGACGACGCGGGGTCGACGGCACCGTGCAGCTACGTGGCAACGACATGCCGGCCAAAGTGCTGGCCGGCATCCTGTCACTCGAATTCCTTGTCCACGCTTGGGATTACGGGCAGGCGACAGGTCAGAAGGTGAATCCAGCACCGGAGCTTGCCGAGTTCGTGTACGGCGTGGCCCGCAACGTCATCACACCCGAGGGCCGCACGAGCGTCGGCTTCGACGATCCGGTAGACGTTCCCGACGATGCGCCGGTGTTCGACAAGCTGCTCGCATACACCGGTCGCAGGCCCGCCTAGCAGCGCTCGAGATAGAAGTACAGGTAACGACCGTCGGCCACGGCGCCCTTGCCGTTCATGATGCCGACGACGGCGTCGTCGTCGACCTTCTTGAAGTGATCGTGGACGGGCCGTCCGTCGTAGACCATGCTCGCGACGACTTCGCCGCGGAACTCCTCCATCCACAAGGTGGCTTCGCCGTTCATTGCCTCTGTGTTGGAGAACTTGTTGCCGTCGGCGTCGAGGCAGATCAGCGGCTTGGCGTCGGTCGCCGAGTTGAACGTCTTGCCGAACCAGTTGAGCCGCCTCATGAAGCCGTTGGCGCGATGTCCGGTGTTGAACTCGCCGCCTTTCCATTCGCCGATCATGAAGTCGATCGTCGCGGGTTGCAGTGTGGCCCAGAACTCGTCGAGCTCGGTGTCGGGTATCAGCCCGTCGCGCTCCTTCAATTCGGTGAACGTCTTGCGGGCGAGTTCGTCAGTCAACTGTGTTCTCCAATCCACTGGCGGGCGAACGCCAGAAACGCGTCGTTCTCTTCGGGTGCGGCGACGGTGACGCGCACGCCGTCCTCTCCGTAGGGACGCACGATGAGCCCGGCGTCGGCGGCCGCCGCCACGAAACCGAGGGTGTGCTCGGCCAGCGGCAACCAGACGAAGTTGGCCTGCGACGGCGGCAGCGTGTAACCGGCATCGCGAAGCGCGGCGCTGACCCGAATACGTTCGGCAACAACCTCATTGGTGCGAGCCAGAAGTTCGTCGGCGGCTGCCAGCGACGCGATCGCGGCGGCTTGCGCGATGTTGGACACGCTGAACGGCACGTACGCTTTGCTCATCGCGACGATCATGTCGGGGTCGGCAACGGCATAGCCGACCCGCAGTCCGGCCAAGCCATACGCCTTCGAAAAGGTCCGCAGCACAACGACGTTCGGATGCCGACGCACCAAACCGAAACTGTCGGGCAGCATTCCGTCGCGGATGTATTCGACGTAGGCCTCGTCGATGGCGATCAGCACATCCGACGGGACCGCCTCGACGAACCGTGTCAACGCCTCAGGGTCGACCACAGTGGACGTTGGATTGTTGGGGTTGCATACCAACACCAGCCGGGTGCGGTCGGTGATTGCGGCGGCCATCGCGTCGAGGTCGAAAGTGTGATCGGACAGCGGGACCTGGACGGGAACAGCGCCGGCGAGGCGGACTTGCAGCGGGTAGATCTCGAAACTGCGCCAGCCGAATACCACCTCGTCGCCGGCAGTGGAGGTGATCTGGACGAGCTGCTGGCACAGGCTCACCGATCCACAGCCGACCGCGATCTGCTCGGGCGGGAAGCCGACGTGCTTGGCCAGATGGTCGCGGAGCTCGACGTAGCCGTTGTCCGGGTAGCGGTTGATGCGGTCGGTGGCCTGCTCGATCGCCACGCGCACGCTCGGCAGCGGCCCGTGCACGGTCTCGTTGCTGGCGATCTTTATCGCGCCCGGCACCGTCTTGCCCGGGGTGTAGGCCGGGATGCCGGCCAACTCGGGACGCAGACGGACAGCCACGCGCCAAGCATAAGTTGGCTGCCGTATCGCCTTTGCAGCACGCTTCGGCGGATGTGTACGCTGTGCCTTCGGGTTCAGGAGGCGTGCCAGAGCGGCCGAATGGGGCTCACTGCTAATGAGTTGTCCGTCTTAAAGCGGACCGGAGGTTCAAATCCTCTCGCCTCCGCCAAGGTCGACTCGTCGGCCACACAACTGAACACAAGCGCCCGTAGCTCAACGGATAGAGCATCTGACTACGGATCAGAAGGTTGGGAGTTCGAATCTCTTCGGGCGCGCTCTTCTATGACGATGACGGTTCTGAACAGTCTTTCCACTGCCCGTTTTCCTTGACGAACGGAATGTTCTTCGTCTCGGTCTTCGGGCCCTCGTTGCCCATCGACTTCGTCGACGTCACATCAGCGGTTGCGTTGTCTCCGTTGACCTTGATGTTCTCGACCTTGTCGATCTTGAGCTTCATCGTCTGGCGAAGGAGATCTTTGAACGCCTTTTCGTAAGCCGCCTGGTCGTAGTTGGCTATTGCGTTGGCGAGCGCGTTGATTGCGTCGTCGGACACGTTCGGAAATTGCTCTTTGAACTTTGCGGCGAGCTGATCCGACGTCCCGGACAGGTCGTCGGCGGTGCCGTATTGCGAGAGCGGAGGGATCAAATCGTCGACTTGCTTTCTCTGCTCGTCTCGGTATTTGGAACAGGTGAGGTCCACCATTTTGTCGAAGTCAAGGGCTGATGCCGCGGATTGCTCTTGGTTCAGCAGGTCACGGATCTGCTGTTCGTCGCTCGAGCCCTTGCTATTGCCTGAGCTGCACCCGGTCACGCCGGCGAATAGGACAGCCGCCGCGGCTGGAATGACTAGTAGCTTTTTCACGTTCACAGCACTCTCCTGCCGCGCAAGTGTCATCCGACTTCACGGATGGTGTCACGTTCCGCGACCTCGCACTCTCTCTTCGCCGAAACCAGGGTTGTGGACGGATTTTCGGCGTATTTCGTCCCCGACCCAGGTCTCGGCGTGCTCAGCGGCCCAGCAGCTCCATCAATTGCACTTGAATCTCGCCGACGAACCCGCCGAGGACCGCGCCCACCGCAATCATCAGCGGCTCGTCGTCCTTGAACACCGGCCGCAGAATCGATTCGTATTCCTCGTTGGTGAGCTGATTCATCTTCTCGACGATCGTCTTCTCCAGGTCGATCACGCTCGTCGCGTAGTCCTGCGCTTCGAGAAGGGTCGACGGGAGCCGCTCGAGAACCAGCTGCACGACCCTGTCCTTCAGCGCCCGGTAGCGCTGGGTCCCGACGGCGAGTACGACCAGCGGGCCGGCGATTCCCGTCTGCGCGTCGATCGCCGCCTCCACTTCCTTTGCGACAAGCGCGAATAGCTTGTCCGAACCGGGGCCCTGGATCACGCCGTCGAACAGGATCTCCGGCGCGAAGAGGTCGTCGGCGAGGATCTTCGCGTAGTCGCGGGTGATCTTCTCCCGCTGCGCGTGCAGCAGCCCCTGGAAGGTGTACAACCCCAGGATCTTCTTCTCCTGCACCGGCCGGAACAACATGTTCAACGCGATGTAGTCGCTGATGAAGCCGACCGCGAATCCGAACGCCGGCATGATCCACGGGTTCTTGAACAGCGCCCACACCACCATCTGCACCAGTCCGATGCCGAGGCCGAAGTAGATCCCGCTGCGCCGCACGAAGGCCATCGCGTCGTTGCTGACGCCACGCATCAGCTTGACGAGTTTCTCCTTGTTGCGCACCAGCGTGGTGACGGCAAGGAACTGCAGGTCGACGTACCGGCTCAGGTCGGACTTCATCTCGTCGAGCAGCTTTTCGACGAGCTGCGGAGCCTGCGCCTTGATCCTGGTTTGGATGGCGTTGCGGCCGGCTTCGGGAATCGAGTCCCACAGGCCCGGGCGGATCTGCTCGGCCAGGTCGCGCGAGATGTCGTCGACCACCTGGGCCAGCGGTGCCCGCAACGCCTCGACCGCTTCGCCGGCGTCGATGCGGTCCAACAGCTCCTCGGGTTTGAGCAGGTTCGACGTCAGCAACTCGATCGTCTTCGAGCCGACCTTGCCTGCGCGCCGCGGCACGATGCCCTGCCAGCCGAGCGGCCCGATGCCCTTGAATTCGAGCGGACGGTAGATCATCTCCAGCGCGACGATCTTGGTGCTCCACCCGACGAACGCGGCCACCAGCGGCATGGACAGGTAGATCCACCAGTTGACGCTGACGTCGCGCTTGATCTCGTGCCAGCTCTGCAGCGCGGCCAGCGTCGTCACGGGTCGCCCTGTTGCGTCGTCGCCTCCCATAGCGAGTGACCCAGTCCCGACAGTGTCAGGGTCAGCTTGTCGACTTTTGCCGCCAGCGGCCCGCGCGACGCGTTCTTGATCGCACGCAACACCGACGTCTCCGCCATCAGAACCTCGTAGTCGTCCTTCAAGTCGGGATCCTCGGGACCGACCTCGACGAGGCCGAGTGACAGCAGATGACTCACATACGCCGGAACCATTTCGGGCAGAGCCACATTCGCGGTGCGCCCGACCAGCGACGCGTTCTCCAGCACCGCCCGTCCCGGAGTGCGTCGACGCGTCCAGTCGTAGACGTTCACCATCGGCGACGCGGAGCCGTCGGAAAGCGCGCCGATGATGCGCGCCTCGTCGGCGACGAGTTGGTCGAGGATGTGGTGGAACAACTCGACCTTGCTGCCCTTCGTGCTCTGGTCCAGCGCCCGGTCCAACAGGTTGCGCATCTTAGAGCCGAGCGAGTCAGCGGGCGGGAGCTCGGACGCGGCGGGCAGCGCGCGCTCGGGCGGGGACGACTCGCCGAGCTGTTCGCGCAGCAACGCCAACAGCTGTTCCTGAGTTCGCACCGTCGTGCGAAGCCAGAACCGGGTCACACCGGACGCCAATCCGACCAGTCCCAGCGGATCGAAAGAGTTCACCACGGGTGAACGGTAACGGGTTCAGCGACTCAGCGTCGACGAGAAACCGCAGGAGAGTGACGCCGACGAAGAGTCATAGCAGCGACGGATCGCTGCTCGTGTTGGAATCGCGTCCGTCAGGGGGCCGGTGACGACGCCGAGCCTGATATCCGAGCCAGATCCCGTAGAACCACATCCCCAGCAGCACCAGGAAACCGGCTACCACTAACCATTCCATGACCTGCTCCTGTTAGTGGATTACCCACTGAGGCGGTGGTCGTACCATTGCCGCGGTGACTACTACCTGGCAAGACGCATTCGACGTGATCAAGCGCGGCCACGAAGAGCGCGACGTCCCGTTCAAGCTCGCGAGTGGACAGACCAGCAATCACTACATCGACGGCAAGCACGCGGTCGACACCGGCCCCCGCCTCGCCGTCGTGTGCCAGGCCGTCGTCGATCTCGCCGCCGAACAAGGTATCGAGTTCGACGCGGTCGGCGGCCTGACGATGGGTGCCGACGCACTCGCCGTCGGCATCGCGATGACCACCGGCAAGGCGTGGTTCTCCGTCCGCAAAGAGCCCAAATCCCGTGGGCTGGAACAGTTCATCGAAGGCTTCCGGCTTCGCGAGCATCCCGGCACCCGGGTGCTGCTAGTCGAGGACGTCGTCAGCACCGGCGGATCCGTCCGCAAGGCGTACGACCGCTGCATCGAAGCCGACGCCGTCGTGGCGGGCGTCATCCCGATGGTCGACCGCGGCGAGGTCGCCGCCCGTCTCTTCGCCGACCTGAACGTGCCGTACGTCCCTCTCGTCACCTACCAGCACCTCGGAATCGAGCCGATCGAATGACGCCACCGGTGATCCAGCGCTGGATCGAAATCATCGACAACGGGCGCACCGACGAGCTGCCGGAGCTGCTGGCCGACGACGCGACCTTCTACTCGCCGGCGGTGTTCTCCCCGCAAGAGGGCCGCGCCAAGACGCTGGTGTACCTCACCGCAGCGGTAAAGCTGTTCGGCGACAAGGACTTCCGCTATGTCGGCCAGTGGTTCGGCGAGCGTTCAGCGGTGCTGGAGTTCGAGGTCGACGTCGACGGCATCCACGTCAACGGCGTCGACATGATCCACTGGAACGACGACGACAAGATCGTCGAGGTCAAGGTGATGCTGCGGCCGTTCAAGGCGCTGCAGGCGGTGATGGCGGCGATGGCCGAGCTGCTGCAAAGCCAGTGAAGCTGCTGCTGATCTCTGACACCCACGTACCAAAACGAGCCCGCGATCTGCCGCCTCGGGTGTGGGACGAGGTCGACCGCGCCGACGTCGTGCTGCACGCCGGCGACTGGGTCGACGTGTCGCTGGTCGACGCGCTCGAGGGCCGCGCAGCGCGATTGATCGGCTGTTGGGGGAACAACGACGGCCCCGATGTGCGGGCCCGCCTGCCGGAAACCGCGACTGCGACGCTCGCCGGCGTGCGCTTCACGGTCGTGCACGAAACCGGCGGTGCGAAAGGCCGCGACGAGCGCATGGCAGGCCGCTACCCCGACACCGACGTTCTGGTGTTCGTCACAGCCACATTCCTTGGGACACCACGTCTTCGACGGGCCTGCGGCTGCTGAACCCCGGCTCGCCGACCGACCGGCGCCGCCAACCCCACTGCACTTACATGACCGCGACCGTCGACGCCGGCGCACTGCACGAGGTCGTCCTTCACCCACTCTGATCAGCCGGCCGAATTCGTAGATTGCGCGGGCCTGGTGTGGAAACATCCAGGTCATAGGAACCCATTCGTGGGGGTGCAATATGCGCGGAATGGTCCGGTCCGTACTCGTAGCGATGTTGACGCTCGTTGGCGCGTTGCTCGCCGCGTTCACGTGGTCGATGTCGACGACAGCGATTCTGACGTCGGCCCCGGTGGCGCTGATCATGGGCGGCACCGGCACTCCCGACCCCGACCAGCAACCGGGCTACATCCCGAATGTGCAGACCTACTACATCGACCAGTTCTCGTCGTGCACGTTCGCCGCGGCCTGTGACCCGATCTCGGTGCACACCCCGGAACAGTTCTGGCCGGTGTTCGGCGGTCCGTCCGCGTTGACGTTCGACCAGTCCGTCGCGCAGGGCGTCATCGATCTCGACGGCGTGCTGCACACCGAGATGAACAGCGCCGACCCGCCGTCGAAAATCGTGATCTTCGGGTACTCACAGAGCGGCACGATCACCACGCTCGAGCTTCGAAACCTTCAGGCCAACCCAGCCACAGCGCCGCCGGCCGGCCAGCTGGAAGCCGTCATCATCGGCGACCCGAACCGGCCCAACGGCGGAATCCTCGCTCGCGCACCGGGATTGGTGATCCCGATCCTGGGAGTGACGTTCTCGGGCCCGATTCCGACCGACACCGGATACCGGGTGACCGACATCTCGTTCCAGTACGACGGGATCTCCGACACACCGCAGTATCCGATCGACCTGCTTGCCGACTTGAACGCCCTGGCCGGCTACGTCTACGAGCACTCCTCGTACCCCAGCAACAACCCCTACGGCTACACACCCGATCAACTGATCGCGGCAATGAATGATCCGGCGAACCAGGAGCAGTACAACGCCAACACACTGTTCGTCACGATCCCCGCGAAGAATCTTCCTGTGCTGCAACCGATCCGCGACCTTGCAACGTCGATTGGCGTAGGTTTTCTGGCCACGCCGATACTCGATCTATTGCAGCCGACGCTGCGGACGTTGGTGGAGTTGGGCTACGACCGCACCATTCCGTACGGGCAGCCGACGACGATCGGGCTGATTCCGTTGGTCAACCCGGTCACGCTTGGGCTGAGCCTCGTCGGTTCGGCGTTCGCAGGCGTCGGGGCTGCGCTCAACGACGTCGTCGGCGAACTCGCGCCGGCTGCCACGACCCCTGCCCCGGCGACGACCAACTCTCCGATCGACAACTTGAACCTGGCGGTCAACAAGATGAATACCAATGTCGCCTCAGCGCAGACTCCGAATATAAATCTATTGTCTCCCAAGCAAACTCAGCTGACCTCAACTAGCCCTTCAACGTTGACCCCAAAGAAGCCCGAGAAGCAGAACCTCGTGCGGGCGTCGTCGGACTTTTCGCCGCATGCGACGAAACCAAAGGAAACATCCACGAGCTCTTCGACGACGACCACGAAAGCCGCCGCGACAGCTACGCCAACAGTCGCCGACACCACCCCCGCAGCGTCGACGAAGACGGACGCCACGAAGGCTACGTCGAAGACGAACCCTCAGTCGGCGAGCACAGCGGACGCGTCGCACTAAACCTTGGCGGCGCTGGGTTCCGTGACCGCCGGCTTGCGCTGCCACGGCCAGGCGCCTGTCATTTCGAGTTGCAGTGAGAACGACAGGAATGTCCGGATCAGCACGATGCCGGCGAGTACCGCGACGCTCGTCGGCGTTGGTGTGATCGCGACCGTGCGGATGATATCGGCAGCGACGAGGAACTCCAGTCCGAGGAGGATCGACCGGCCGAGTTGACGGCGGAAAGACTCGTACCGGCCGCCTTCGACGGTCCGCCGGCTCGCCGTCAGCACAGCGGCCACCAACGCGCCGCCGACGATCACCGCGACGCCGACCATGTCGATCACCTTGCCGACGATCTCGATGACCTCCACGAATGTCACCGCTCGATGTTAACTTCCTGCCGATCATGCGATTTGGATGTGGACCGCGTGGCGCGGTGGCACTGTCGAACAGGTGAACAAGCCGCCTACCCCCACGATCGAACGCGCGCACAAGGAGCACCTCGAATCGCTGCCGTTCGACGACACCGCCGACTTTGCTGATGCCGACCGCGGGTTCATCGCGGCGCTCGCGCCGTGCGTGATCAAGGCCGCCGACGGCCGCGTCGTCTGGGACAACGACGCCTATTCGTTCCTCACCGGCGACGCACCGACGTCCGTCCATCCGAGCCTTTGGCGCCAGTCAACGCTCGCCGCCAAGCAAGGTCTGTACGAAGTGGTCGAAGGCATCTATCAGGTGCGGGGCTTCGACATCTCCAACATCACGTTCGTCGAAACCGACAGCGGGATCATCGTGATCGACCCGTTGGTCTCCACCGAAGTCGCCGCGGCGGCGCTGCAGTTGTATCGCGAACATCGCGGTGGCGACAGGCCGGTGGTCGCGGTGATCTACACCCACAGCCACGTCGACCACTTCGGCGGCGTGCTCGGCGTCACCAGTCAGCAGGACGTCGACGATGGAAAAGTGAGTGTCCTTGCGCCCGAAGGCTTTATCGAACACGCGGTGCAGGAGAACGTGTACGCCGGTCCCGCGATGGCGCGTCGCGCGACCTACATGTACGGCGCCCTGCTGGCGCGCGGGCCGCAGGGCCAGGTCGGTTCGGGGCTGGGGCAGTGCGCGTCGACCGGTCAGATCGCCGTGATCACACCGACGGTTGTGGTCACTACCACTGGCGAGAAGCACACCATCGACGGCGTCGAGATCGAGTTCCAAATGGCGCCCGGCACCGAGGCCCCGGCCGAGATGCACTTCTATTTCCCTCGGTATCGCGCACTGTGCATGGCGGAGAACGCGACTCACAACTTGCACAACCTGTTGACGCTGCGTGGTGCGCTGGTGCGGGACCCGCACGTGTGGTCGGGCTACCTGACCGAGGCGATCGATAGCTTTACCGACGACGTCGACGTCGCATTCGCGTCGCATCACTGGCCGACGTGGGGTCGCGACCGCGTGGTCGAATTCCTGTCCACGCAACGAGATTTGTACGCATACCTGCATGACCAGACGCTGCGGTTACTCAATCAGGGCTACACCGGGGCCGAGATCGCCGAGCAGTTCTCGATGCCGCCGGCGCTGGAGAAGGCATGGCACACGCACGGCTACTACGGCTCGGTCAGCCACAACGTCAAGGCGATCTACCAACGCTATATGGGGTGGTTCGACGGGAACCCGGCGCGGCTGTGGGCGCATACGCCGGAGGCGTTGGCCAAGCGTTACGTGAAAGCTATCGGCGGGATCGACCGCGTCGTGGAGCTAGCGCAGGAGGCGTTCGACGAAGGTGACTTCCGCTGGGCAGCAACGCTTCTCGACCACGCAGTGTTTACCGACGACCAGCACGCCGGTGCGCGCGACCTCTACGCCGACACGCTGGAGCAGCTTGCGTACGGCGCAGAAAACGCGACCTGGCGGAACTTCTTCCTTTCCGGCGCAACGGAATTGCGCGACGGCAACTTCGGCACGGCGACCTCAACGGCGTCGCCGACGATACTGGCCCAGCTGACGCCGGAGCAGATGTTCGACACGCTGGCGATCAGCGTCAACGGCCCGCGCGCCTGGGATTTGGACCTCGTCATCGACGTCACCTTCGCCGATCTGGACGCGAACTACCGCGTGACCCTGCGCAACGGTGTTCTGGTGTATCGCAAGCGGGCCGCGGAGGAGTCGACCGCGAATGCGACGGTGCGGCTGGACAGCAAGATTCGGCTGCTGATGTTCGCCGCCGGCGACAGGACATCGCCGGGTATCACCATCACCGGTGACGCCGATGCGCTGCCGTCGCTGCTGGCAGTGCTGGACGCCCCGAACCCGAAGTTCAACATCGTCACGCCGTAGCCCCCGCGATTTCGGTGCGTTTTCAGGCGCTCACCGCCGGTTAACGCACCGAAATCACGGGATGCCGCCGTCGGCCCGCAGGATCGAGCCCGTCGTGAAGCTCGACGCGTCGGACATCAAAAACAAAGCGGCCCCGACGATTTCGGGCGGATTGCCGGCCCGCTGCAGCGCCAGGTGGACGAACGGGTTGCCAGTTGCGTGTTCGAGGCCCCACGCTTTGCTGATATCGGTGAGGAACGGCCCGGCCATCAACGTGTTCACCCGCACGGACGGGCCGAATGCCTTCGCGAACGCTTCGGTCATCGCGTTGAGGCCAGCCTTCGACGCCGCATAGGGAACGATGTCGGGCCCTGGGCGCAGCGAGCCGGTCGAGCTGACGTTGATGATCGACCCGCGCCCGGCGGCCACCATTCGTTCGCCGACGAGCGCCGACAACCGGAACGGTCCCTTCAGGTTCAGGTTCACCACCGCGTCGAACAGCTTCTCGCTCACCGCTCTCAGCGACTCGTACAGCGGAGACATCCCTGCGTTGTTCACCAGCACGTCCACCTTGCCGAACCGGTCGTAGACGGCGTCGACCAGCCCGTCGAGCTCCTCCCACCGCCCGACGTGAACTTGGTACGGCATCGCCGCCCGGCCGGTTTCGCGCGTGATCTCCGCGGCGGTTGCCTCGCACGACTCGAGGTTGCGACTGGCGACGACGACGTCGGCGCCGCAACGGGCCGCTGCGAACGCCATCTCACGGCCGAGCCCGCGGCTGCCGCCGGTGACGAGCACCACGCGGTCGGTGAGGTCGAACAGGTCGTCGGCGAGTCCTGGCACGACCTCTATCGTGGCACGCGTGCAATTGCTGCTGATCCGGCATGCGCTGCCGCTGCGCAGCAGGCCCGAGGAGGGCGCCGACCCTGAACTGTCCGACGTCGGCTTCGAGCAGGCGCAGCGCTTGCCCAAAGCGCTCGACCGGCACGCGATCGCTCGCGTGATCAGCAGCCCGCAGCGGCGCGCCATTCAGACCGCTCAGCCCGTCGCCGACGCTCTCGGCCTCGACGTACATATCGACGACCGGCTGGCCGAGTACGACCGGGACCTCGCGCATTATGTGCCGATCGAACAAATCCGCACCGAGTTCCCCGAGGAATGGGAGCGGCTCGCGCAGGGTCACCTACCCAGCGGTGTCGACGAAAACGCGTTCCTGGCAAGGGTATTCGGGGCGATTGACGACGTCGTTGCCAGTGCCGACCACGACGACACGGTCGCGCTGTTCAGTCACGGCGGGGTGATCAATGTGATCCTGCATCGCATCCTGGGCACCGAGCGGCTGCTGCTGTTTCCCATCGACTACGCCTCGATCACCCGCCTGCGCTATTCACGCGCCGGGGCGTTCACCGTGGCGGAAGTCAACGGCACCGAGCACGTCTGGGACCTACTGCCAAGGAACACCCAATGACCCTCGACGGGCTGGACCTCGACGCGCTCGACCGCTACCTGCGGGAGAACGGCGTCCCACGCCGTGGCGAACTGCGCGCTGCGCTGATTTCCGGCGGACGGTCCAACCTGACGTTCGACGTCCGCGACGACGCGACCGCGTGGGTGCTGCGCCGACCGCCGCTGCACGGTCTGACGCCCTCGGCGCACGACATGGCGCGCGAATACCGCGTGGTGGCCGCGCTCGCGGACACACCCGTGCCCGTCGCGCCCGCGGTCGCCGTCTGTGAGGACGACGCCGTGCTCGGCGCGCCGTTCGCGTTGGTCGAGTACGTCGACGGTCGCGTCGTCCGCACTCGCGACGAGCTCCAGACGCTCGGCGGACCCGGCGCGATCGACGCCTGTGTGAACGGCCTCATCCGCGTGCTCGCCGACCTGCACGCCGTTGACCCGGCGGCGGTGGGCCTCACCGACTTCGGCCGTCCCGACGGGTACCTCGAACGGCAGGTCAAGCGCTGGGGCGGCCAATGGCAGTACGTGCGACTCGACGATGATCCGCGCGACGGCGACGTCGAACGGCTGCATTCCGCTCTGGCGCAAGCGGTTCCGACGGAAAGCCGGGCGTCGATCGTGCATGGCGACTACCGCATCGACAACACGATCCTCGACGCAACGGATCCCGCCACGGTGCGCGCCGTCGTCGACTGGGAGATGTCCACGCTCGGTGACCCGCTCAGTGATGTAGCGCTGATGTGCATCTACCGCGACCCGGCGATGGACCAGATCGTCAACATGCCCGCGGCGTGGACATCGCCGCTGTTGCCGTCGGCAGATGAACTGGCGCAACGCTATTCGACAATGTCGAGCCAGGAGCTGATGCACTGGCCGTTCTACATGGCACTGGCCTACTTCAAGTTGGCGATCATCGCGGCGGGCGTCGACTATCGCGACCGTCTGGCCGGCGGCGGCGCATCACCGCATCAGGTCGGCCAGACCATCGCGCCGCTGATCGCCGCCGGACTGAAAGCGATTTCCGCGTGATCAAGCGAGTGCTCCTGGCCGTCGTGCTGCTGGTCGTCGCTGCGGTCGTCATCGTCAACGACACCGTCGCGCGGCTGCCGTCGACGCCACCCGCCGGTGGTAAGTTCCTGGCGGTCGACGGACGCACCATCCACTACATCGAGCAACCTGGTGTCGGTATACCCGTAGTGATGCTGCACGGACTGCCCGGCACGCTGCATGACTTCGACCACGTGGTCGCCAAACTTCCCTCAGCCCACGTCTTTTCACTCGATCGCCCCGGCTTCGGCTGGTCGACAGGCGGATGGGCGTCATTTCAGCAGCAGATCGACATCGTCCACAAGTTCTTGACGCAGTTGCGAATCGGCCCAGCCATCATCGTCGGCCACTCCTTCGGCGGCTCGCTTGCGCTGGGTCTGACACGGCGCTATCCGCAGGACGTTGCGCACCTCGTGCTGATCGCTCCTGGCGCGGGCGGAATGAGATCGCACACGATGGACTCGATGCAGGCGCGGTACATCCTCTTCAGCCAACTGCCGGTGATCGACCAGATCATCAAGTGGACGTTCGGCAACATCGCGCTACGCCTCTCGGCATACTTCGGTTCCCGCAACGCGTTTGCGCCCCAACCCGTCCCAGCCGAGTACAGCGATCGGCTCGTCGCTGTGACTCTCAAGCCCGGCAACACCGAGGCCTTCGCCCGAGACCAGCTGGCGTTCGACACGACGGCGCAATGGCTGGACGACAACGTCGCGCAAATTCACACGCCCACAGTCGAAATCGCCGCGCGAGACGACAGGCTGGTTCCCTACGAACACGCCCGTCGGCTCGCCGAGACACTGCCCGGCCTGAGGCTCGTCACGGTCGACGGAAACCACATGATCCCGTACACGCACCCCGACGTCGTCGCCGCCGAAATCACCACCGCGATGCAGCGCCCCGCTGCGGCTTAGCGCGGGCGCACATTCCTCTTCGCTGCGCGACGCAGTTGCACCATGCGCGCAGCACCGATCGCGACGGTGATCAGTGACCCGCAGATGGCGGACACCAGAAACGCGATGCCCCTCGACACATCCCAATGCCAGCCCAGGAAGTGAATGGTGATGGGGTCGAGGTTCTGACCGATGAAGATCAGTAGCACGATCAGAATCAACGTGCCGCCGATCAGCGCCCACCACACCGCCGCAGTGCGAGTGAACGGCACCGCCTTCCGTGGTACCCGGGTGGTCGCCTGCTCGACCGGCCTGGGCGTCGGGTCCGCGGCAGGTGGGCGTGCCGATTCGACGACGTGCGGCGGCTCGGGTTCGGGCGGCACCGACGGCGGATTGCTGGTCATAACTTCATCTTTACCCGTTCAGACCGAGAAGCAAGCACCTCGCGGGTTAGGGTCGGAAAACCGGCCGAGAGGAAATCGAGATGCGGATGGGCAGGCGGCTCTTGGCCATAGCCGCAGCCGTAGCTCTCGCCCTCCTGGCCGTCGGTTGCGGCAGCGCCAATCCGCTTGGCGGCGGCGCGGTGTCGGGTGACCTGAAGTCGATCACCGTCGGGTCGGCGGACTTTCCGGAGTCGAAGATCATCGCGGAGATCTATGCGCAGGCCTTGGAGGCCAACGATTTCAAGATCCGGCGCCAGTTCGGCATCGGCAGCCGGGAGGCGTATATCCCGGCGCTGAAGGATCATTCGATCGACCTGATCCCGGAGTACACCGGCAACCTGTTGCAGTACTTCGACCCCAAGACCACCGCGACAAGCGAAGACGCCGTGCTGCTGGCACTCATCAAACAGCTGCCCGGCGACCTCTCGATCCTGACGCCGTCGCCCGCGAACGACACCGACACCGTCGCCGTCACCCGCGAGACTGCGACGAAGTGGAACCTGAAGACCATCGGCGATCTCGCCGCGCATTCGGCCGACGTGAAATTCGGCGCGCCGTCGGAGTTCCTGAACCGCACCGAGGGTCTCCCGGGGTTCAAGCGCAACTACGGCCTCGACATCAGCCCCGGCAACTTCGTCGCGATCAGCGACGGCGGCGGCCCTGCCACTGTCCGCGCGTTGGTCAAAGGGGACGTGACGGCCGCCGACATCTTCAGTACCTCGCCGGCCATCCCGCAGAACGACTTGGTGCCGCTGGAAGATCCGAAGCACAACTTCCTCGCGGCCAACGTCGTCCCGCTGGTGAGCTCGCAGAAGAAGTCCGACGCACTCAAGACCGTGCTCGACGCGGTGTCGGCCAAGCTAACCACCGAAGATCTCGTCAAACTCAACACCGCCGTGTCCGGAAACTCCGGCATCGACCCCGACGAGGCCGCCCGAAACTGGGTGCGCGACAACGGCTTCGACAAACCGATCGCCAAATGATCAGCTTCACAAACGTCACCAAAGCCTACGACGACGGCACGGTCGCCGTCGACGACCTGACCCTCGACGTGCCCGACGGCACGCTCACCGTCTTCGTCGGGCCGTCAGGATGTGGCAAGACCACGTCGATGCGGATGATCAATCGGATGATCGAGCCGACGTCAGGCACGCTCACCGTCGACGGCCAAAGCGTCGCACGAGCGAATCCGGTGAAACTGCGTCTCGGCATCGGATACGTCATCCAGAGCGCGGGGTTGATGCCGCACCAGCGGGTGGTCGACAACGTCGCGACGGTGCCGGTGTTGCGTGGGCAGTCCCGACGCGCGGCGCGACGCGCGGCGCTCGACGTGATGGAGCGCGTCGGGCTGGACCCGAAGCTGGCCAGTCGCTATCCCGCGCAGTTGTCCGGTGGTCAGCAGCAGCGGGTCGGGGTGGCCCGCGCGCTGGCCGCCGACCCGCCGATCTTGTTGATGGACGAGCCTTTCAGCGCGGTCGACCCCGTCGTCCGCGAGGAGTTGCAAGCCGAGATGCTGCGGCTGCAAAGCGAACTGCACAAGACGATCGTGTTCGTCACCCACGACATCGACGAGGCGGTGAAGCTCGGTGACAAGGTGGCCGTGTTCGGGCCCGGCGGCGTGCTGCAGCAGTACGACGAACCGGAGCAGCTGCTGTCCACTCCGGCCAACGATTTCGTCTCCGGATTCATCGGTGCCGATCGCGGCTATCGGCGGCTGCAGTTCTTCCACGCATCGGGAATCACGTTGCGGGACATCGGCGATGTGGACGGATGGGAACTCGAAACCCGGCCCGACGGCACCCCCGTCGGCTGGCGCAACGCCGACGGGCTCGTGGCCGGCGGCTCGCTGCTGCGCCCGGACGGCACGCTGCGCCAGGCGCTCGACGCGGCCCTGTCGTCGCCGTCGGGAACAGGAGTGGCCGTCGACGCGGACGGCAAGGTGATCGGAGGAGTGCGCGCCGACGACGTGCTCGAGGCGCTCGAGGCGCAGCGAAACGGCTGATGCACTACCTGCTCACTCACCTCGACGACGCCTGGGTGCTGACGCGGATTCATCTGCGGCTGTCGTTGATCCCGGTGCTGCTGGGTCTTTTGATCGCGGTTCCGCTCGGCGTGCTCGTGCAGCGGACCCGCTTTCTGCGGCGTCTCACCACGGTGACCGCGAGCATCGTCTTCACGATCCCGTCGCTGGCGTTGTTCGTCGTGCTGCCGCTGATCATCCCGACGCGCATCCTCGACGAGGCCAACGTGATCGTCGCGCTGACGCTGTACACGACGGCGCTGTTGGTGCGCGCGGTGCCCGAAGCGCTCGATGCAGTGCCCGCACACGTGCAAGACGCGGCGACGGCCGTCGGTTACCGGCCGCTGGTGCGGATGCTGAAAGTCGATCTGCCACTGGCGATTCCGGTGCTCGTCGCAAGTCTGCGGGTAGTGGCCGTCACAAACATCTCGATGGTGTCCGTCGGCTCGGTGATCGGCATCGGAGGACTCGGCACCTGGTTCACCGAGGGGTACCAGGCCGACAAGAGCAACCAGATCGTCGCCGGCATCATCGCGATCTTCATGCTCGCGATCGTCGTCGACACCGCGATCATGGCGGCCGGCTGGCTCGCCACACCGTGGGTGCGCGCGAAGGCGGCGCGGTGAACTTTCTTCAGCAGGCGCTGTCCTACATCTTCACGGCGGCGAATTGGGGCGGCAACGCCGGCCTGCTAGCCCGCATCGGGGAGCACCTGCAGTACACGGCCGTTGCTGTCGCCGTCTCGGCGGTAATCGCTATCCCCATCGGCATGGCCGTCGGGCACACCGGCCGGGGCACGTTCGTCGTCGTCACCGGCGTCAACGCGCTGCGGGCGCTGCCGACCCTGGGCGTGCTGCTGCTGGGTGTGCTGTTGTGGGGCCTTGGGTTACTTCCGCCGACTATCGCGTTGATGCTGCTCGGGATCCCGCCGCTGCTGGCCGGCACCTACGCCGGGATTGCGAACGTCGACCCTGCGGTCGTCGACGCCGCCCGCGCGATGGGCATGACGGAGATGCGGGTGCTGCTGCGCGTCGAACTGCCCAACGCGCTGCCGCTGATTCTCGGTGGGCTGCGGACGGCGACGCTGCAAGTGGTCGCGACGGCCACGGTCGCCGCGTACGGAAGCCTCGGCGGTCTCGGGCGCTACCTGATCGACGGCATCAAGATCCGCCAGTTCTACATCGCATTGGTCGGCGCGCTGATGGTGACGGCGCTCGCGTTGATTCTCGACGCGCTGCTGGCGATGGCGGTGTGGCTGTCGGTGCCGGGAACGGGACGGATCAACCGCATGCCTGTACCGCTGGTCGACGACGAGGCGTCGACGCGACGCGCATCTCGGGCCAACGCGGTGCGCGATGATCCGTCGCTTACCGTAGATGGGTGAGTGCGAGCCCGTCTGAAGCGACAGCGAGCGCGTGGCCGGCTATCTTGACCTGGCGTGGCCACGATGTTCCGCGCATGGAGTCGACGCGAGTCCAGTTGTCCGGCAACAGGATCAAGGCGTACGGGAGGATCGTCGCGGGCGCCACAGACGCGCACCCGGCGTTCAGCGCATCCTACGATCTGGTGACCGACGAGACCGGCGCGACGAAGCGGTTGTCGCTTTCCGTCACGCTGGCCGAACGCGATCGGCAGCTGTCGATCGCGCGTGACGAAGAACACATGTGGCTCGTGACCGATCACCAGGGCCAGTCGCGGGGTGCGTTCGGCGGCGCGGTCGACGTCGACATGGTGTTCAGCCCGTTCTTCAATGCGCTGCCGATCCGGCGAACCGGGGTCTACAAGACGGCCGAGTCGGTAACGGTGCCGGTCGTGTACGTGACGCTGCCGGAGTTCTCGGTCAATCCCGCGACGATCACCTACAGCAGCGGCTCCGACGGCATCAAGGTGCATTCACCGGTCGCCGACACGACGGTCACCGTGGACGGCGACGGGTTCATCCTGGACTATCCCGGATTGGCGGAACGGATCTGATCACGCCGCCGGCGCGGCCCGCTGCGGCCAGCTGCTGGCGCCAGTCCTCGTCGCCGAGCACGACGCCGGCGATCTCGTACCGAGAGAAGCTGTCGTAGCGAGCGCGGGCGGCGTGGCCGTCGTCAACGAGGTCGGCCACATTCCCGAGCTGTGCCAGCGCGAGCGAGGCGTAGGTCAACAGCTCGATTGTGCGATGAAGGACGGGTAGTAGCTGTTCGGCGTTGGATTCGCACATCGCGCGCACAAGCTCGGGCGTGGTCGCGGCGACGCGGGTGGCGTCGCGGAACGACCCCGCGGCGAGCGCGAACGCGAGCGGCACCTCGCCAGCCGTGACGGCGACCGCCTCGGCGACGAGGTGCGGAAGGTGCGAGATTGCCGCGGCGGCTGCGTCATGCTCGTCGGATCGGGCCGGGACGACGACGGAGCCGCAATCCAGCGCCAGCTCGGCGGCGGTCGCGAAGCAATGCGGGTCGACGTGGTCGTCGACGCACACGACCCACGGCGCGCCGACGAACAACCGGGCGTTGCCAGCGGCCCATCCGGAATGAATGGTGCCGGCCATCGGGTGTCCGCCGACGAACTTTTCCTGCAAACCTGCTTGCTGAATCTCTTGGAGCACAGCCACTTTGACGCTGGTGACATCGGTCATCGGATTGTCGGGTGCCATGTCACGGATGTACGGCAGCAGGATTGACACCGCAGGCGCGGGAACCGCCAACACAATCAGCGCTTTGCTGGCCGCAGCGCGGGTCAACGCCTCGTCGAGGCGGGAGGTGACGTCGAAACCGTCGAAGCGGGCGGCCTGAACGGACTCGACAGAACGGTTGTAGCCGAACGTCTCCCGGCCGGCCTTCGCGGCGGCCCGCAGGATCGAACCGCCGATCAGACCCAGGCCGAGCACGCATACCGGGGTCTTGGTCACGGCTTCCAGGTTGGCATATTCGCTCTCGGCGCGGTTCGTCAGATAGTGGTCAAGGCGCGCGATCGGGGACTACCGTAAGCGGCCATGGGACCGGCGAAAGAGCAGGCACGGGACATCCCGGAAGGTTTCGCCGTGGCCGTGGTCCGGGAGGACGGCAAATGGCGGTGCGCGCCGATGGGCCGCAAAGCACTGAGCAGCCTGACCGACGCGGAAACCGAACTGCGCGAAATACGCAGCGCCGGAGCTGTTTTCGGATTGCTCAACATCGACGACGAGTTCTTCATCATCGTGCGGCCTGCGCCGTCGGGCACGCGGCTGTTTCTCTCGGACGCGACAGCAGCGCTGGACTATGACATCGCCGAGCAAGCGCTGGAAAAGCTCGACGCAGACATCGACTTCGACGAGCTCGACGACTGCGACCCGTTCGAAGAGGGCGATCTCGGGGTGTTATCGGACATTGGGCTGCCTGACGACGTGCTGAGCGTGATCCTCGACGACCCGGCGCTGTACCCGGAGGAGCAACTGGGCCAGATCGCGGCCACGATGGGCTACGGCGACGAGTTCTCCGCGGTGCTCGAACGCCTCAATCGGTGACGTGTGCGCGCTGACGACGCGCTGATCCGCGTGGCACTGGAAGCGGCGGCGACTGCGGGGCCTCAGGATGTGCCGGTCGGGGCGGCGGTGTTCAGCGCTGACGGGGTCGAATTGTCGCGGGCGGTCAATGCGCGGGAGGCGCTGGGCGACCCGACGGCGCACGCGGAGATCCTCGCGCTGCGGGCGGCGGCGCAGGTGCTTGGTGACGGGTGGCGGCTGGTCGGCACGACGCTGGCGGTGACGGTCGAGCCGTGCACGATGTGTGCGGGCGCGTTGGTGATGGCGCGGGTGACTCGCCTGGTGTTTGGGGCGTGGGAGCCGAAGACGGGTGCGGTCGGATCGCTGTGGGACGTAGTTCGGGACCGGCGGTTGACGCATCGGCTGGAGGTGCGCGGCGGGGTGTTGGCCGACGACTGCGCGAGGCCGCTGGAGGAATTCTTCGCGCGGCAGCGATTGGAGTAGGTCGCTGGCCGGCCGGTAAGCTTGCCCGCGGTGGCGTGTCCGAGCGGCCTAAGGAGCACGCCTCGAAAGCGTGTGACGGGTAACCCCCGTCCGAGGGTTCAAATCCCTCCGCCACCGCCACGCGAATCCTGCTATTCATGCAGGTAGACGCCGTATTGGCCTCACTCGTTTCGTCCGGCGAACACGAGCTGTCCCCGGCCTGGACCCGATTCGTATCAACGGCGATCCGTGGTGAAGTCCGCAACGAATACCGGTCATGGTGCGACGATCATGACGATCCCACCCGCACCGTCGGGCGAAGTTCGGTTCCACCGCCAAGGCGACCAATTGCGGGTCGAGCACGCGACGCCCGTCATGTGGTTTGCCCGCCATGTTCTCGAGCAAAGCAGTAAAGATCCCGACGTCGGATTGAGTTTCGACGGCACGCGCGTGATCCTGCATGCCGCGAACGGGCGATGGGTTTGGAAGCTCACGGGCCGCACATGGTGCTACGACTGCGGACCCGACGTGGAGCCAGTGGTCATGTGCGAAGGCATCTGGCCGGACTGAGACTAGCGTGTCACGCCGGGATCGGGAATTGTGTTGTGCTGCCGCGTTTTTCGGCCCACCAGCAGCGCAGGTTGTGACGAACGGTGCGACCAACGATCCGCGCCGGCGGCACCATGTAGAGGCTGTCGAGCAGGCTGAGCCGGCGCAGAAACCATTCGGCGAGCACGGGATCGCTTTCGGCGGCGCCGAGGAACTGGTCGAACAGCTCGCCGACCGGCTTGTACCAGCGCGGTGCGGCGCCGCGGGCCTGCTGCAGGGTGTGGTCGCCGACCGCGTTCATCGTCCACACCGGAAACGTGGTCTTGGCGGTGGCTCGATTGAATTCGCCGGCTAGGTCGCCGGTCCCGGACTCCAGGACTCGCCGCAGGTTGGCGGCCTGGATCGCGGTCATCGTCATGCCTTGCCCGTAAGTGGGATTGAAGCTGGCAACTGCGTCGCCGAGCGGGACGATGCCTGCCGGGAAGCGCTTGAGTTTGTCGTAGCGGCGCCACCGGCTGGTGGGGTAGCTGTGGTTCGCCAGCTCCCCGACGGGTTGGCCTTTGCGGAGCGCGGCGGCGACATGGGGCGGAGTGATCGCGTCGGCGAGCTCGCACATGTCCGCGAAGCTGCGCGGGGCGGGCGCCCTAGCGATCCCGAACGTGGTTACCACCCAGCCGCCGTGCTCGTACTGCAGCATCCCTAGGCCCTGAGAGGTGTTGCGGGAGGCGCCGGCGATGACCATCTTCTCCTCGAGGAGTCCCTCGGGGATGTCGACGTCGTGGGTGGCGTACGTGATGCCGACATCCACGGTGGCCTCGGGGGGACGCTGAAATCCCCACTGGCTCAACCACACTGGCAGCCGGGTGCCACGTCCAGTCGCGTCGACGACCAGATCGGTGGCGAGAAAGCCGGTGTCACCGCGGTCGACGGGGTCGACGTGCACGCCGCTCACGCGTTCGGCCGCCGCGTCGTATTGCGGAGCCGACACTGATCCAGCGGTGATCGTCACGTTGTCGATGCCGGCGGTGCGGCGGCGGATCTGCCACTCCAGATGGGGTCGGCTGGGGATGTAAGTGGTGAACGGTTGGCCCCACAGGTCGGGGTCGGTGGGGATGCCCAGCACATGACCGGCAGCGGCGAAGTGCAGCGAGCGCGGCTGGTCTTCGAGGATCGGCACGCCAGCGGCGACCATGTCCTCGAGCAGGCCGGGAAAAAGCGTGGCGAATTCGTCGGCGCCGCGCGCGGCCAGCAGATGCAGATGTCTGCCTTGCGGCACGGCCGAACGGTTGGCGGAGGAGGTCGGCAACGGGTCACGCTCGATCACCGTGACGCGTTCGTAGAAGTCCGAGAGCACCCGCGCCGCGCACAAACCCGCGATGCTTGCCCCGATCACGACCGCGTGGACTCTTTCCCTCCCCATCGGGCTCAGGCTACCGACGAGCACCGAACAGCCCGGATGCGGCAGCACCCGGATGGGCCGCAGCCGTAGCGACGGCGGGTCATTCGGTTGGGGTTTGCATCAGTTTGGTGAGTTTGTCGTTGGTTGCGTTCAGCTTCGCCGCGATCGCGCCAGCGGCTTTCTCCCGCACTCGTGGCTTGTCGGGCAGCTGGGCGAACAAGCCGCGAAGAATGTTGAGCCGGGCCGATTCCAGCCACTGGCTTAGCTCGGGGTCGCGCAGCCAGCGGGCTAGCGCCTGATTGTCGGAGATCGCGATCCGAAGCCAGTCGATCGGCGCGTCGGGGTGGGGAACGGGCTGGCACAACGCATTTCGGGTGTCGTCGTCTGGATAGGACGCTTCGACGTGGGCGATCAACGCCGAGCTGAACACCTGCTGGCAGCCGCGCACGCTCTGCAGGGTTATCTGGTCGCCGTCGAAGACGGCCACCGATGGGGGCCGCGGCAGCCCGACGGTGGTGCAGTCCACATATAGCGAAGACGGGTCGGCGCTCACCGTTCCGCCTTCGAGCACCAACCGGTCGGCTTCGATCGATTTCACATGGCCGAGGCGCACCACATTGGTGATCCGGCGCAGCTGCTCAAGTTCGGCCAGTGACACGATCGCGCAGTGATACATGGTGGGTTGCACTGCGGGGTCGATTCGCAGCAGGGTGTGGGTCCGCTCGAGCCGCTCGAACAAGTCATGCAGGGAGGTGGCCTTCGACACCGCCTCCATGCGGTCGGCGAAGCTCGCTTGCAGCTGCTCGGCGAACACCGGGCCGGGCTGGACGGTAGCGCGGTTCATCAACCATGAGTCGCGCGGCATGATCCAGCGCAGCCTCTCCGGGGCGATACCGTGGCGGATCAGCCACAGGCAGGCGTCCATTCCGGTTTTGCCCGCCCCGACGATGGTGAAGTGGCGCCGGTCCGGCGCGAGCCGGGGCAGCTCGTTGGGGGGCACCGCCGCGATCCCGTCCGCGACCGGGAAGGGTCGGCTGCGCATGGCCGGCACGATCGTTTCCAGGTAGGTCGCGGTCACCACCCGCTGGGTGACGGTTACCGTGTGTTCACTTCCGTCCAGGGTGCGAAACCTGTTGTCGCCCAGATATGTTGCCATCGGGAAGTAGCGCAGCCGACCAGTGGGAAGCAGCTGCTGGCACATCACCTGCTCGTAGTAGGCGCACACCTCGCTGCCGGTAGCGAGCTCGTAAAACCCTGCGTTGTAGCCGCTTTCATCGATCCGGTCGGTTCCCAGCACGCGGGAGTTGACGCCGTAGTAAGCGGACGGCTGGTGCAGCCGCACGAACGGGTACACCGACGTCCAGTGCCCGCCGGGCTGGTGACCGCGGTCGACAAGCACCGCGGTGGCCTGCGTCTCGGTGAGCAGCGTGTCGACGAACGCCATGCCCATTGCGCCGGCCCCGACGACAAGGTAGTCGGCGGCGAGCGTCGGCGAATCAGCCCTTTTCGCAGGTGAATTGGTTGACATCGGTGTACCCCTCGCGGAACAGGTCAGCGCATCCCGTCAGGTAATGCATGTAGCGTTCGTAGACCTCCGGCGAGGTGATCTCGGCGGCTTCGTCCTTGTGGGCTTCGAGATTGGCGGCCCAGGTGTCCAGCGTGCGCGCGTAATGCGGCCGCAACGACTGGACCCGCGTCACCTTGAACCCGGCCTTGGTGGCGTGCTCCTGGACTTGGGCAACCAGTGGCAGCCGGCCGCCGGGGAAGATGTAGTAGATGATGAACTTCACGAAGCGCACCTTCGTCATGGTCAACGGCAGCTGACGCTGCTTGACCTCTTCGTCGCTGGGGATGCAGATCGTGTGCAGCAGCATCCTGCCGTCATCGGGCAGCAGGTTGAACGTTTTGTTGAAGTAGTCATCGTATTTGCCGAAGCCGAAGTGCTCGAACGCGCCGATCGATACGATCCGGTCCACCGGCTCGTCGAACTCCTCCCACGGCTGCAGCCGCACCTCCGTGCGGCGCGGGCTGTCCATCTGGTCGAACATCTTCTGGTCGTGCTCGACCTGGTTGTGCGACAGTGTCAGCCCGAGGACATTGACGTCGTATTTCTCGATCGCGCGCCGCATGCAGTAGCCCCAGCCGCAGCCGATGTCGAGAAGCGTCATGCCGGGCTGCAGGTCCAGCTTGCTCAGCGCCAGATCGATCTTGGCGCGCTGCGCCTCCTCCAGCGTCATGTCATCGCGCTCGAAGTAGGCGCAGCTGTATACCTGGTTTTCGTCCTGCCAGAGCCGGAAGAACTCGTTCGACAGGTCGTAGTGGGAGCGAACTTCCTCGGCGTTGGAGCCGCGGGCTTTGGCCGCCGACGCGGCCCACCATTGCGACTGTGCTCGCGGACTAAAGCGCTGCGTTTCGTTCGACGATTCGGTCATGGCCCCCATCTGGTGCACCGTGCAGATTTCAGGTCTTTGCGGGTAGGTATGTGACCGCGCATCGGCCGTCTGATGGCGTTACTGCGCGGGCGGCATCAAGACCGAGTCGATCATGTACACCGTCGCGTTGGCGGTGTGCACGCCGCCGCAGATTACCGACGCGCCGTTGACCTTCAAGTTGTTGCCCATGCCGCTGACCGTGAGCGGCGCCCCCTGCACCGTGGGGTGAGTGCCGTCGATTTTGTCCGGAGCGATCTGACCCTCCACCACGTGATAGGTGAGGATGTTGGTGAGCAGGTTCGAGTCCATTTTGAGCGAGTCGACGGTGCCTGGCGGCAGCTTGGCGAACGCGTCGTCGACCGGGGCGAAGACGGTGAATTGGCCGCCGTTGAGGGTGTCGACGAGGTTGACGTTCGGGTTCAGCTGCCCCGAGATCGCGGCCGTCAGCGTGGTCAGCATTGGGTTGTGCGAGGCGCCCACCGCCACCGGGTCCGCAGCCATGCCCGCCACCGATCCCGCTCCGGTGGGATTCTGCTGCGCGTAGGCCGCACAGCCGGAACCGACCAGCCCGCTCATCGGCGCGGCGGCGGCGCTGCCCGCCACCAGCGGCAGCGCGGCGGCCGCGACCACCGCCGCACCACCGATCAGCCCCACCCGTCGTGACGCTCGTTTGCTCATGGTCGTTCCTCCGATTTCGTGGCGGCGGTGTCCGCCTGTTGGGTGTGTCTCCCGGTGATTCGGAGCGCGGCGCGGATCGGATGGCGCGCAGGGTCGACCAACTACGCACAACACCGGTGTCGGCGGCGGGTACACCTGCGCACGGCAACCGTGCCGGTAACCCGGGTAGCGTCAGCTGCCCGAGAGGGTGTCTTCCCAAAACAGAAGGTACGCACGAAATTTGGGGTGGTTCACTCGGTCCAGGACGCGTAGCCCGGCGTGGGCCAGAGCCGGGATACCCACTAGCCGGTGAAACAGCCGTCCGCGGCGGTACTCCTTACCCCAGGTAGAGGCGATGCGCTGCTCGTAGTTGGTGAAGTCGTCGGGCCCGCCATTGGTCAGCGCTGCGATCGCGCAGTCAGCGGCGGCCAGCCCGGACTGCAACGCTTTTGAGATGCCCGCACCCGACACCGGTCGCGCCGCCCCGAGCGCGTCGCCTGCGAACAGGATGCCCGGCCGCCAGGGCGGCCACGCAGTGAATCCCATCGGCAGCCGCCAGCCTTGCAGCGCCTTGGATTGCTGCAACTCGCCGATGGACGGCAGCTCCCAGTCGGCCGGCAGGGTGGCCAAGAAGTCGCCGAGCAGACGGGTGGAGTTGATCTGCTGCCATTTCTTGTAGCTGTTGACGTAGCCGACGCCGATGTTGACCCGGCCGTCGCCGAGCGGGAACACCCAGCCGTAGCCGGGCAGTTGATCGCCGTCGAACGTCACCTTCAGATAGATGTCGAGCGAGTCGGCGTCGAGACGGTTGGCGTGCATTTCGGCGCGGATCGCGATCGCCGAGTAGCCGCGGTAGCGCGATTCGACGTGCAGGGCGCGCTTGACGGGAGAATAGGCGCCGTCGGCCGCGATGACCGCGTCGGCGTGCACCTGCTCGCCGGTCTTGAGGGTCACGCCGGCAACCCTGCCGTCATCGTCGACGATCGGGCCGAGGACTTCCGCGCCCTGACGGACCTCCGCGCCCGCCGACGCGGCGTTGCCTAGCAGCATGGTGTCGAGCTCGCGCCGAGGGACGCCGTGGCCGTGATCGGGCATGCCGGGCCGGCGCGGAAATGACAGCTCCCATCGGCTTGGGCTGAAGATCGTTGCCCGGTTGAGCCGGTGGTATTGCGCGATCTCGTCGGCCAGGCCCATCTTCTGGATGAAGCTGACCGCCCGCGGGGTCAGCCCGTCTCCGCAGGGTTTGTCACGGGGGAACTCGGCCTTGTCCAGCACCACCACCCGGGCGCCGGTCTGCGCCGCCTGCCAGGCTGCCGCCGAGCCTGCCGGGCCGCCGCCGGCGATCGCCACGTCGTACCGCAAAGTCATTGACGCCCTCCGTGATCCGCCGACATCCGGTATTCGAAGCTGCGTTCGTAGCGGATCTGCGATCCGCCGCCCACTCGCGCCGGAGCACTCAGGTGAGCGGCAGTTTGAGGAAGATCTGGCCGGTGGGCTGCGGCGAACCGGTGCCAGGCTCGACGGTGAACGCCAGAGCACTGGCCGGGCCGAGGTCGTTGAGCACTGCTGTGGTCGCGGGGTGCACGACCTGCGCGCTCATGGTGCCCGCCGATTTCGGTTTCTGATTGTCGATCAGCCACATTTGATAGACGCTGTGCGGCGGGGGCGGGGCGACGTCGGTCATGACGAGCACCCCGGCGTTTTTGTCGCGGGAATAAAGGATCGTCGCGGTGCCGCCGGCGGGGATCGGCTCCGATACGGTTTTCAGGTCGGCGGCCGCGATGACCTGCTGCTCGGTCGAGGGCGGCGGCGACGGGCGCAACGCTAGCACGGCGCTGAGCACGCTGAGCGCGACCACGAGCACCGCGGCGGCGGCCAATGCTGCTGTGCGCCAATGCTTCCGGCGTGTCGGGGCGCCGACAGCGGCGATGACCCGTTGCCGAAGATCGGCCGGCGGTTCTACTTGGGTGGTCACCGACACCGCGGCCATCGTCTCGCGAATCGACCGGACTTCCGCGCGGAATGCGTCGGCGACGGCGGCGGGTGCGGCGGCCAGGCGACGTTCGATGTCGTCGCGCTCGGTGTCGGAGACCGCGTTCAGCGCATAGGGCGTCGCCAGCTCCAGCAGTTCGAAGTCGTTCGGTTCGGTCATGTCATGCCTAGGCAATCACGTAATCGGCGCAGCCCCTCACGCATTCGCGCCTTGACGGTGGACAAGTTGACCGTGAGCGTCTCGGATACCTCGCGATAGGTCAGGCCCCT
>DASRFZ010000061.1:0-9554 GCA_035651275.1 Mycobacterium sp.
CAACAACGTCGAGGCGGTGTTCCACGGCGCGGGCTGATCAGGGGCAGCGAATGCGACTGGTATCGCTGGCGGCGAGCGGAATGCCACTCCTGCCACCGTCGGCGTCGGCTCGGTCGGGTCCAGGCGCAAATCCGGCAGCCGGTCGAGCAGCGCGTTGATCGCGACGGCCGCCTCCATGCGCGCGAGGTGCATGCCAAGACACACGTGCGGGCCACCGCCGAACGTCAAGTGCGCGATGTTGGTTCGCGTCAGGTCGAATCGGTCGGGGTCCGGGTAGCGCTTCGGATCGCGGTTGGCCGCAGCCACACTCACGCTGACGCTTGTTCCCGACGGGATCGCCACACCGCCGAGCTCACAGTCGCGGGTCGCCAGTCGCACGACCGTCGTGATCGGCGGTTCCCAGCGCAACGCCTCCTCGATCGCGGCGCGCACCAGCCTTCGATCCGCCCGCACGGTGTCCATCAATCCCGGGACGGTGAGCAGCGCCACCAAGAGGTTGCCCGACGCGCGGTACGTCGTCTCCACGCCCGCCGGCAAGATGAGCAAGAGAAACGCGAAGATCTCGTCGTCGGTCAACCGCGCGCCGTCGATCTCGGACTCCGCCAGCGTGCTGATCAAATCGTCCTGGGGATCACGCCGCCGCTGCGCCAGCACTTCACCGAAGTACTCCTTCAATGCCGCCGACGCGGCGAGGCCGCACTCCCAGTCGTAGACCACGTTGAGCAGTTCGATCGACAACCGTTGGAAGCGAACGTAATCCGCGCGCGGCAGGCCCATCAGCCGGGCGATGACCTGGACCGGGAACGCGAAGGTGAACTCGCGAGCCAGCTCGGCGCGCCCCCGGCCCGCGAACCGGTCGATGAGCTCGCCGACGACGACTTCGACAAGCTCGCTGCGCCACCGCTCCAGCAGCGCCGCCCGAAACGACGGTGACACCAGGGCCCGGCTGGCGCGATGCTCGGTGCCCTGTAGTTCGAGAAGGGTGCGACCCATGACCGGACCCATGACCTTGTCGTAGATCGACGACGAGAACGTGTCCGGCTGCGTGAGCACGGTGTGGCACTCGTCGTACCCGAGCACGGTCACACCCATCTCGCCAAGCGTCTGAGTGCTGGTCTCCGCGAACGGACTTCCCACCATCACCGGGCCTTGCTCGCGGGCCGCGCGCAGTCGTTCGTGCACGTTCTCGACGGCCATCAGCAGGCCGCCCTGCAACTCGGCCGGATCGAATTCGAGGTTTGTCACGACGCCGCTCTCACGGTGTCGGTGTCGCGGCCGGACCGCAGCACCGTGCCCGGCAGTGCACCGGTGGCGACGCCGTCGCGGCAGGCTTCGACGCCGCCGACGAACACCGTGTGGATGCCGTACGCGTCGGCGACCAGTCGCGGCGCGCCCGCCGGCAGGTCGTAACGGGTGCGTTCCGCGCCGTGATCGACGGTCTCTGGGTCGAACAACACGAGGTCGGCATGCCAGCCCGGGGTAATGCGCCCGCGTTCGCGCAGCCCGTAGAGCCGGGCCGGAACGTCGGTGATCAGCCGTACTGCCTCCTCGAGCGTGACCACCTGATGCTCACGGACGCCGTGGCCGAGTAGCGACGTCGTGTAGATCGCGCCGCACATCATGTCCAGGTGCGCGCCGGCGTCGGAACCGCCGATCACCGCGTCCCGATGCCGCCACACCTGCGCGCGCAATCGCCAGTCGGCCTCGTCGTCGCCGAATGGTCGCGGCGACAGCCCGGTGCGCAGCTCGTCGGCGATCACGATGTCGAGCAGTGTGTCGAACGGCTCACGTCCCCGAGCGGCAGCGACCTCGCCGACGGAATGCCCTGCCGCGTCGGCATTTTCGGGTGCAAAGGTTTCGACGATATTCAGCCGCTCCCATTGCGCGAGCCCGCGCAGTATGCCGGCCTCATCCGACTGGGCGCCGGCATTGAGGCGCCGGCGCACCTCGGGGTCGGCGAGCGCAGCCAATCGCTCGGGCACTGGCAGGTGCATCGTTTCGCGCCAGCCCGGCAGCCCGTCGAGCACGAAACCAGACAGGAACGACAGCCGAATCTTCGTCGCGTGTGGCAGCGTCAGCGCAACCACCCGCCCGCCGCGTTCGGCTGCGACGTCCGATGCTCGCAGTTGCCGTTCGTGTCCTGACGGGTTCGCGGCCGACACTCCCATCACATTCCAGTTCAACGGACGTTCGGCGGCCACGGACATGCCGGTGAGCAGGTCGATGTCGTCGTCGGTGAATCCGTTGAGGCAGCCCGGGATGATCGCTTCGAGCGTGGTCCCCGGATGTCCGTGCAGGCGAGCCGCAAGCGCAAGCAGTTCGGCGCGGGAGGCGCCGCGCGACGGCACCGGTTGTCCGTCGCCGTCGTTGTGGGTTGCAGATTGCGAAGTCGAAAGACCAAGCGCCCCTGCCGAAAGCGCATCCTCAAGAAGCGAGCCCATCCGATCGATCTGCTCATCGGCCGCCTCGTTGCCGACAGCGTCGTCGCCCATCGCGGCTAGCCGAAGAGCGCTGTGGCCCACCAGGAATCCGGCGTTGACGGCGGTGCGGCCGTCGAGGCGGGCAAGCCAGTCGCCGAAAGACGACCATTCCCAATCCAATCCGGAGCGCAGCGCGTCCAGCGGCATGCCTTCGACACGCGCCAGCATCCGGGTGAGGTAATCGTGGTGGTCAGGCGTAGCCGGCGCGAGGGTGAAGCCGCAGTTGCCGCCGAACACCGTCGTGACGCCGTGCTGCAGTGACGGGCTCGCGGTCGGGTCCCAGAACAGCTGTGCGTCGTAGTGGGTGTGCAGGTCGACGAAGCCGGGAGACAGCGTCAGCCCTTCCGCATCAACGGTTTTCGCTGCAGCTTCGTCGATCGTTCCGACGGCGACGATCCGCCCGTCGCTGACGCCGACGTCTCCGCGGAACGCGGGTGTGCCCGTGCCGTCGACGATCTGGGCGTCGCGGATCAGTAGGTCAAGCATGGCCAAGCCACTCGTCGTCTGGCAGCGGGTGGCGGAACAGATTGGCGGCGTTGCGGTGGGTGATCCGCGCCGCGTCCTCCTTCGACAGGCCCGCGACATTGCGTCCCACCACTGCTTGGGTGTCCGGCCACGTCGAATCCGCGTGCGGATAGTCGCTCTCGACGAGAATGCGTTCCGCGCCAATCGCATCCAGTGCACCGAACGCGTGCGGGTCGTCGATCGAGCAGAACCAGAAGTTGCGTCGGAGCACCTCGCTGGGCAGCAGGTCGCTGGTCCACGAGCCACCCTCACGGCCCGATGCGGAGTGCGCGAGGACGAAGTCGGCACGGTCGGCGAGCATCGCCACCCAGCCGAGGCCGCCTTCGTCGAGCGTGATGTTGAGGTTCGGGAAGCGCACGGGCACGCCGGACCACAGCCAATCCGCGCATGCGACAAGGGCATTCACGGGAAACAGCGTGGTGATTGTCTCGAAGGGCGTGTCGGGTGCGGGAATCGGCGCCCACTGTGCCGACCCGGTGTGCAGGCAGATGACGGTGCCGGTCTCCTCGCAGGCGGCGAAGAACGGATCCCATGCGCCGGTGTGCAAGCTCGGGATCCCGCACTGCGCAGGCAATTCCGGGAAGCTCACGGCCTTGAACCCGCGCTCGGCGTTGCGTCGCAGCTCCTCGGTTGCCAGTTGCGGATCGGCCAGCCACGGCAGCTGCAGCGGAATGATGCGTTCGGGGTAGCTGCCGGCCCACACGTCGAGATGCCAGTTGTTCCACGCCCGCAGCGCCGCGAGGCCCAGGTCCGGATCCTTGCTCTTCCAGAACACCGTGCCCGCGAATCCGGCGATCAGTGACGGAAAATTCAGTGATGCCCAGATGCCGGCGAGATCCATGTCGGCGATCCGCGCGTCGATATCCCAACAGCCGCGGCGCATTTCGTCGAACCGCGCGGGCTCCATGCTCCACTCCTCGGGCGGACGGCCGATCACCGCGTTGAGGCCGATGTTGGGGTACTCGCAATCCTCGTAGCGCCACACTTGGCGCCCGTCGTCGGTCTCGACAATCCGTGGCGCGCGGTCGGCCAGCGCGCTGGGGACGCGGCCGTCGAACATGTCCGGCGGCTCGATCACGTGGTCGTCGACCGAGATGAGCACATGCTCTCGAACCCGGGGAGCGGGGTCCGGCAGCAGCGCCATAGAAACGACTATCGCTATCTTTGCAAAAAAAGTAAAGATCGCTACTCAGCGCCCATGCGCCGATTTCTGCACCAGGTCGTGGTGCGGACCGAATCCACAGCCCTCATGCAGAAATCGTGGGTAAATCGGCTATCCCGGCGGCGGTTGTCGCACGAACGCCCGCGGCTGGGTGAACGCCCGGAGTCCGTCGACCCCCAGTTCGCGGCCGATGCCCGACTGCCCGACACCGCCGAACGGCACCCGCGGATCCTGGGCGGCCATGCCGTGGCAGTTGACGCTGACCGTGCCGGCGACGAGCTGCCCTGTGACCCGGTCCGCCAGCTCGTCGTCACCCGTCCACACCGACGCGGTGAGCCCGAACTCGGTGGCGTTGGCGGCGGCGACGGCATCGTCGATCGACCGGTAGCCGAAGATCGGCAGCACCGGGCCGAACTGCTCTTCGGTGGCCAGCGCCGAGTCGGGGTCGGCGCCGATGACGACCGTTGGCAACACGAAGTACCCGCCAGACTCGGCGTCGGCATCGCGAATCCTGCCGGCTGTCTTGACCGTCGCGCCACCCGTTTCGGCGTCGGCGACTAGTCGCTGCACCCGGTCACGACCCGCGGCGGTATGCAGCGGACCCAGCGTCACCTCCTCGGCCAACCCGTCGCCGACCACCTCCCGCTCGCAGCGCGCGAGCAGTGCCTCGGCGAGTTCGTCGACCCGATCGGCGGGCGCGTAGAGCCGCTTGATCGCCATGCACACCTGGCCGGCTGTGGTGTAGGTCGCCGCCACCAACTGCTCGACGAGCGCGTCGGTGACGTTGACGTCCGGCGCGATGATCGCGGCGTCGTTGCCGCCGAGCTCGAGCAGCACCGGCGTGAGCCGCGCCGCCGCCGCGGACATCACCGCACGGCCCGTCGCGACTCCGCCGGTCAATGAGACGACGTCGATGCCGGGGTGCGAGACGAGCGCCTGGCCGATCTCGTGCCCGGGCCCGGCGAGAAGATTGACGACGCCCGGCGGCAGCTGGGCTGCGAACGCCGCGCCGAATTCCAAGGCGGCGAGCGGGCACGTCGGCGGCACTTTGACGACCGCGGTGTTGCCCGCGGCCAACGCCGACGTCAGCTTCGTCATCGACACGGCGATGGGCCAATTGAACGGAAGCACAAGCGCCGCAACGCCGTACGGCTCCCGACGCAGTTGCGGGTACGGCGACTGCGGGTCGACCTGCTCGGGCGCGAGCGCTGTCTCGGCCATCGCGGCAAGCATCGATGCGACCGCCGGCGCCATGTCGATTTCGAGCGTCGCCTCCGACAGCACCTTGCCGTGCTCGCGGGTGTAGCGCCGCGCGCCGTCGCGGCCGGCGAATTGCTGGGAGGCTGCCGTCGCTGCCGCGATCACCGCTGCGCCCCGCTCCCCGACGCTCAACGCGCGCCACCCGTCGACAGCCCGTCGCGCGGCCTGTACCGCAGCGTCGAGTTGGCGTTGGTCAGCGGCGGGGGCTTCGCCGACGACTTCTGCGGGCCGTGCCGGATTGTGCACCGGATAGGTCCCCGCGCCACCGTTTTGCGGTTCGCCGTCGATCGTGAGAGCTGCGGTCATCACACGCCTCCTCATGGCATCGTAAGTCGCTATGAAGGCCGTGGTGCTGCGCGAGGTCGGGGCACCCACCGCGGTCGAGGAGCTTGCGCTGCGTCGCGTCGCGCCGCATGAGGTCGTCGTGCGGCTGTCGGCCAGCGGCGTGTGCCACACCGACCTGTCGGTGCGCGATGGGTCCATGCCGGCGCTGCTGCCGTGCACGCTGGGTCACGAGGGCGCGGGCGTCGTCACCGAAGTCGGCCCCGATGTTACGACGGTCAGCCCGGGCGATCACGTCGTCCTCACGTGGAATGTGCCGTGCCGCAGATGTTCTCACTGTCGGCGCGGCGACCCGCACCTGTGCGCACACGGCCTCGACCACGCATTCGGCGCCCCGTACGCGGAAAGTGACGTCGGCCCGGTGTGGCCGGCGATGGGCGCGGGCACATTGGCCGAACAGACGTTGGTGCCCGCGGCAGCGGTGGTGCGGATTGACCCGTCACTGCCGCTCGACCATGCCGCGCTGCTTGGGTGTGCAGTGACGACGGGCGTTGGCGCCGTGACCCGGAGCGCGGGTGTTCGCGCAGGCGAGAGTGTGATTGTAATCGGTTGCGGGGGAGTCGGTTTGGCGGCAATTCAAGGTGCACGGTTAGCGGGCGCGGGGCGGATCATTGCTGCCGACCGGGTGGCCGCGCAGCTTCCGGCGGCGACGGCCAACGGTGCGACCGACACGGTGGACGCAGGCGAGGCCGACATCGCAACTGCCGTACGCGATCTCACCGGCGGCGAGGGCGTCGACCATGCGATCGAGGTCGTCGGCAACCCCGCCACGATGCGAGCAGCGTTTGACGCGGCGCGCCGCGGCGGCGCGGTCACGGTCGTGGGCGCGGCTGGTATCGAGGAGACGGTGACTTTTCCCGCGCTGTCGATGATGGCCGACGGCAAGACGATCAAGGGCAGCGTCTACGGCGCGACCGATCCCGCACGCGACATCCCGGCGCTCGCAGAGTTGGCGCAGCAAGGGGAGCTCGATCTCGAGGCGCTGGTGAGTCGACGCATCGGCATCGACGACGTCGAGTCGGCCTTCGCGAACATGGCCGCCGGTCACGGTGCGCGCAGCGTGGTCTCCTTTGACTCATAGACGCTGAAAAGCCTACGGAATTTGCGGATCGGCAGACGCCGGTCGCTGCGTGGTTCATCATCTTCTGCGTGACCGCACAACCGCCGCCTTACGGCTCCGAGAACCAGCCAGAGCAACCGCCGGGTCAATACGGGCCTCCCGGCAGCCCCTATCCCGGCCAACCCGCTCCATACGCGCAGCCTCCGGCCGGTTACCCCGGCGGCTACGGAGTGGACCAGTACGGCCGTCCGCTGTCGGACAAGAGCAAGCTCGTCGCCGGCCTGCTCGGCATCTTCCTCGGCAGCTTCGGCGTCGGCCGCTTCTATCTGGGCTACACCACGCTCGGCGTGCTGCAGCTCGTAGTGAGCTTGCTGACGTGCGGGATCGGTGGGCTCTGGGGACTGATCGACGGGATCATCATTATTGCGGGCAATGTCCCCGACGCCGAGGGACGCACTCTGCGCGACTGAACTCCGCGGGTAGCTTCGGCGGTATGCCAGACACCGATGCTGCCGCCGCACAGGAATTACTTCGTGATTCGTTCACCCGCCTGATCGAACATGTCGACGAGTTGACCGACGGACTCACCGACGAACTGGCGACCTATCGTCCGACTCCGGATGCCAATTCCATCGCGTGGCTGATCTGGCACAGCGCCCGCGTGCAAGACGTGCAGATCTGCGACATCGCGCAAACGCAAGACATTTGGACCCGCGACGGCTGGGTCGACCGCTTCGGCCTCGACCTGCCTCGCGACGACACCGGCTACGGTCACAGCGCCGACGACGTGGCGAAAGTCCGAGCGTCCGCCGAACTGCTGAAGGGTTACTACCACGCCGTGCACGACATGACGCTGGAGTTCGTGACCACGCTCGGCACAACGGATCTCGCCCGCATCGTCGACCGGCGCTGGGACCCGCCCGTCACCGCCAGCGCACGACTGGTCAGCATCGTCGACGACTGCGCGCAGCACCTCGGCCAAGCCGCCTACCTGCGCGGCATAGCATGACCTGATGACTGCCACATCTGACGTGCAACCGTCGACCACGGGCACCATTCGCAATCCCGCCACCGGCGACGTCGCCGGTGAGGTGCACTGGACCGATCCGGCCGATGTGCCCCGCATCGCCGCGCGGCTGGCGCAGGCGCAACCCGATTGGGAGAAGCGTGGCGCGAAGGGCCGCGCCAAGGTGCTCGCGCGGTTCGCGGTGTGGCTGGGCGATCACCGAGACGAAATCGAAGAGCTGCTGATCAAAGAAACCGGCAAGTCGCGCACCGACGCGGTTCAAGAGGTGCCGATGCTCGTCATGATCATCTCTTACTTGGTCAAGACGATGGAAAAGGCGCTCGCGCCCGAGACCCGTCCCGCCCCGCTGGTCGCGCTGGCCGTCAAGAAGATCTCCGTCCACTACCGGCCGCGGCCTGTCGTCGGGATCATCGCGCCGTGGAATTTCCCGGTCGCGAACGCCGGCATGGACGCCCTCGGCGCGCTGGCCGCCGGCTGCGCGGTGCTGCTCAAACCGTCCGAACGCACGCCGCTGACCGCCGAGGTGCTGGTGCGCGGCTGGCGCGAGTCTGGCGCGCCCGACGTGTTCGCGTTGGCACAGGGTGCGCGCGAGGTCGCCGAAGCCGTCATCGACGTCTCCGATTTCGTCCACTTCACCGGCTCGTCGGCAACCGGCCGCAAGGTGATGGAGCGCGCCGCGCGGCGCCTCACGCCGGTCAGCCTGGAACTCGGTGGCAAGGACCCGATGATCGTGCTCGACGACGCCGACGTCGACCTCGCAGCGCACGCCGCGGTGTGGGGCGGCCTGTTCAACGCCGGCCAGATGTGCGTGTCGGTCGAGCGGGTTTACGTGATGGATTCCGTCTACGACCACTTCGTCGACGCGGTGGTGCGCGACGTGAAAGCGCTTCAGGTCGGTGCCGGCGACGGCCCTCACTTCGGGTCGCTGATCGACGAACAGCAGATGGCGGTCGTCGAAAAGCACGTCGCCGACGCGAAGAACAAGGGTGCGCGGGTGCTCACCGGTGGTGACCGCGTCGGCGGCCAGGGTTCGTTTTACCAACCGACAGTGCTTGTCGACGTGGACCACTCGATGGAGTGCATGACGCACGAGACGTTCGGCCCGACGCTGCCGATCATGAAGGTGTCCAGCCTGTCCGAAGCGATCCGGCTCGCCAACGACAGCCCCTACGGCCTATCGGCGTCGGTGTTCTCACGCGATCTCGCGAAGGCTAAAGATGTTGCGCTGCAACTGGATTGCGGGGCAATCAACATCAACGACGTCGTCGCCAACCTGATGTGCATCACCGCCCCGATGGGCGGCTGGAAGGAATCCGGCATCGGCGCACGCTTCGGCGGCGCCGAAAGCATGCGTAAGTACTGCCGCATCGAGACGGTTGTTGAGCCGCGCATCAAGGTCGGTTCCGGCGCCAATTACTACTCGTCGTCACCGAAGGCCGCGAGCCGGATGGCCAAGCAGATGATGTGGATGGCGCTGCGCCGGCCGAAGCGGGTCGCGCGCGACAGATAGGCTCGACTCCGTGCGAGTGGTTGCGACGGTCTTGTGCTGGCTCGTCGCGACGGTGGCGCTGGCGGTCGCCGTTCCCGCCGGATGGGCCCAGCGCAACCTGGTTGACCCCGACGGATACACAGCGCTCGCGCGGTCCGCCGCCCATGATCCGCAGCTGCAGAAGGCGGCGGCTTCCGAGTTGGCCAGTC
>DASRFZ010000062.1:0-24380 GCA_035651275.1 Mycobacterium sp.
TTGCTCGACGAGATCGCGATGACGAAGATCACCGGCGAAGAGGACTTCTTCAGCCACACCGACCTTTACGACTTCCGCGCGAACGTCGACGGGTCACAGGCCGCGGTGGCGTCGGTTCGCCCGATTCTCGACGAGCGCAACGCGGATCTCGGTAAGCGTGTCGACCAACGCTTCAGCGACGTGCTAGCGCTGCTGGAGAAATACCGTCACGGCGACGGCTTCGTGTCGTACGACACCGTGACCGAGCCTCAGCGCCAAGAGCTTTCGCGCGCCATCGACGCCCTGTCCAAAGAAGTGAGCCAGGTGCAAGGTGTCGTCGCCCCACAGTAGCCCAGACGCCGTGGCTGCGGACGACCCTGAGCGCCCCGGCATCTCCCGGCGCCGGCTGTTTGGTGCGGCGGGCGTCACCGCTGCGGTGGTGGGCGCCGGTGCCGCGGGGGCGTGGGCGGGCCATGCGTCGGCAGCGGCCAACGACTCCAACGACTTTCATCGACCGGTGCCGTTCCGCGGCGAACGGCAAGCGGGGATCATCACTCCGGCACAGGACCGGATGCACTTCTGCGTCTTCGACGTCACCACCGACTCTCGCGATGACGTGGTGGACATGCTGCGGCAGTGGACTCGGATGGCGGAACGAATGACCCAGGGCGACGAAACCGTGCCCGACGGTGCGGTCGGGCTCAACCCGCATGCGCCGCCGTCGGACACCGGTGAGGCGTTGGGTCTTGCCCCGTCGGCGCTGACGCTGACGATCGGGTTCGGGCCGTCGTTCTTCGAGAAGGACGGCAAGGACCGGTTCGGCATCGCTCGCCGCCGCCCGGCCGCGCTGGTCGATTTGCCCAAGTTTCCCAACGAGACAATGGATCCCGCGCGCTGCGGGGGCGACATCTGCGTGCAAGCCTGCGCGAACGACCCACAGGTGGCGGTGCATGCGATCCGCAATCTCGCTCGGGTCGCGTTCGGCACGGCCGCGGTGCGCTATTCGCAACTCGGGTTCGGCCGAACCTCGTCGACCACCCGAGGCCAGTCGACGCCGCGAAACCTGTTCGGCTTCAAGGACGGAACGCGCAACCTCAAAGCAGAGGACACCGGCAAGCTGGACCAGCATGTGTGGGTGCCGGCCAGCGACGGGCCCGATTGGCTGGTCGGCGGAACTTATCTGGTGACGCGCCGCATTCGCATGCGGATCGAAAACTGGGACCGCACTGCGCTTTCCGAGCAGGAGCGGGTGATCGGCAGACAGAAGGGCAGCGGCGCGCCGAAAGGTCGCAGCGCCGAATTCGACGACCTCGATCTCGACGCCAAGGACCCCGTCGGCCAACCGCTGATCGACGACAAAGCACATGTGCGGCTCGCGTCGGCCGAACAGCTGGGCGGCATCGAAATCCTGCGCCGCGGTTACAACTTCACCGACGGGTCGGACGGCTTCGGCCACCTGGACGCCGGTTTGTTCTTCATCGCGTTCGTGCGCGATCCGCTCACGCACTTCGTGCCGATGCAGGCGCAGCTCGCCAGCAATGACGCGATGAACGAATACATCACCCACACCGGCACGGCCGTTTTCGCGTGCCCACCAGGCCTGCGGGAGGGCGATTCGTCGGGTTACTGGGGCTCGACGCTGTTCGGCTGAGCCGCGCCGCCGCAGGACACCCGTGTTCCCGCCTTCGAGCGACAACTTGCTGACCTGCGTGGATGTCATCGCATTGTCGCTCAGGGGCGCGTCGATTTTCGGTCCATGACCTGCGCGAACACACTTGTCGCTCGAAGGCGGGCAGACCGGACTATGCCGGGCGCTCCGCGACCTGTTCCGGCGACGGCTCCGGAACCTCCACCGGTCCAGGTTCGGGCACCTCGACTGGCGACGGCTCGGGGACCTCTGCGGGTGACGGCTCGGGAGTGCGCTCAGGCGACGGGTCAGGCGCCGGCTCGGGCGCCGGTTGCGTGTCGGAACCTGACGGCCACGCCGCACGCCATTCGTCCTCAGTGATCGAGTCCAGCACCGCGACGTCGAGCTCTTCGGGCACGTCGTCGCCACGTCGCGCGGCCGCGATGGCCCGCTCGGCGCCCTGCACGGTGTCGATGAACTCCAAAACCTCTGTGCGCAAAGCGTTTTCGACGTCCTCATCCGGCGTGACAACGACCGTCGTCAGCGCGCCGGGGATCAGATCGGACGGCAGCCCCGCATCAGTCACCCGGCCTAACACCTTCTGCGTCAGCGCCAGCGCCGGCTGGCCCGTCGGAATGCCGTCGAGACATGACCCGCGGGTTTTCTCCGCAGCCTTGCGCTCGTCCCACTCCGCGATCTGCTGCTCAAGCGAAATCGGTTCTCCGGCAAGCACTCCCGGCACACGGTTGCCAAGCTTGCGCAACAAAGAATCAGCCACGTCGTCGATGCTGAACGGATGTTGCGGCGCGTCCTCGGCGATACGGGCGTGGAACAGCACCTGCAACAGCACGTCGCCGAGCTCCTCGCGCAGCTCGTCGGCGTTGCCGCCCCGCACCGCGTCGAACAACTCGTAGGTCTCTTCCAACAGATAGCGCCGCAGCGAGTCATGGGTCTGCTCGCTCTCCCACGGTCCGTCGGTGCGCAGCTTGTCCATCAGCGCGACCGCGTCGATCAACCGCTCCCCCGGCTGCGCGGGCGGCACCGCGATTACGTCCTCGCCCGCCTCCAGGCGGGCCTTCACAACCGGATGCTCCGCGTCGGAGGTCAGCAACACCGCGGCATCGGACCCGTCGAACACCGGACGCGCCGCGGGCAGCGACCATGGCACTTTCGGCGGGATCTCCTCGGTGTACTGAACCTCACCGGCGAGCAGCGCGACTGCCTCGACGGGTATCAGCGACGGGCGGCGCGGATCGACCAGAATGACGGTCATCGCTGCACCCCCTCGCGCTGTTCGTCGCGACCGCTGACCTCGGTTATATCAACCGTGCCCTGCGGCTTTCCATTCAGTGCCCGGATCAGGTCGGCGACCATGTGCACCAATTCAAGATCACGAATTCGCTCGGCGGCCACCCCAGACCCCGACCGCGGGAGAGGCACCTGCACCGCGGACGCAGTGGCGCGATAGCGGGCCGACGGATACAGCCGCTTCAACCGGAGTTGCTGAGAGTCGAGCAACACGAGTGGCGCCAGCCGAAGCTCAGTGCCCGTCGTCGTTACCTCGGTGACTCCGTATTCACGGCACAGCAAACGCAACCGGGCCACCGCAACCAGACGCAGAGCGGCTTCCGGCAGCGGACCATAGCGGTCGCACAGCTCTTCGACGACCGCGCGCACCCCCGCCTCGTCGGGCGCCGACGCGAGTCGCCGATACGCCTCCAGCCGCAGCCGGTCGCTCGCGATGTAGTCCGGCGGCAGGTGCGCGTCGACTGGCAGATCGATCCGCACCTCCTTGGCCTCCTCGGATGCAGCCACGACACGCCCGTGGAGACCTGCGGAGTACGCCGCTCGATATGCTTCTACGGCCTCGCCGACCAGCCGCACATACAAGTCGAAGCCGACTCCCGCGACGTGCCCGGACTGCTCGACGCCCAGCACGTTGCCGGCCCCGCGGATCTCCAGGTCCTTCATCGCGACGGCCATGCCCGCACCGAGTTCGTTGTTCTGCGCGATGGTCGCGAGCCGGTCGTACGCCGTCTCCGTCAGCGGCGCCTGCGGCGGATAGAGGAAATAGGCGTATCCACGCTCCCGTGACCGCCCCACGCGGCCGCGCAGCTGATGCAGCTGCGACAGCCCGAACGTGTCGGAGCGCTCGACGATCAGCGTGTTCGCGTTGGAGATGTCCAGACCGGTCTCGACGATCGTTGTGCAGACCAGGACGTCGTACTCGCGGTTCCAAAACCCCTCCACCGTGCGCTCCAGAACGTCCTCGGGCATCTGCCCGTGCGCGACCACGACGCGCGCCTCCGGCACAAGGGCGGCGACGCGGGCCGCGGCTGCGTCGATCGAGATGACCCGGTTGTGGATGTAGAACGCCTGCCCGTCGCGCAGCAACTCGCGCCTCAATGCAGCGGCGATCTGCTTCTCGTCGTGCGGGCCGACGTACGTCAGCACCGGGTAGCGCTCCTCCGGCGGCGTCAGGATCGTCGACATCTCGCGGATGCCGGCCAGGCTCATCTCCAGCGTGCGCGGGATCGGCGTCGCACTCATCGTCAGCACGTCGACATGCGTACGCAGCGACTTGATGTGCTCCTTGTGCTCGACGCCGAACCGCTGCTCCTCGTCGACGACCACGAGCCCGAGGTCCTTCCACCGCACGCCCGTCTGCAGCAGCCGGTGGGTGCCGATCACGATGTCGACGGTGCCCTCGGCCATGCCCGTCAGCACCTCGCGGGATTCCGACGGGCTGGTGAACCGCGACAAAGCCTTGACGCGTACCGGGAAGCCGGCCATCCGCTCGCTGAACGTCTGCAGATGCTGGTCGGCCAGCAGCGTCGTCGGCACCAACACCGCCACCTGCTTGCCGTCCTGCACCGCTTTGAACGCCGCCCGCACCGCGATCTCGGTCTTGCCGTAGCCGACGTCGCCGCAGATCACCCGGTCCATCGGGATCGGCTTCTCCATGTCGGACTTGACCTCTTCGATTGCGGTCAACTGGTCGACGGTCTCGGTGTACCCGAACGCGTCCTCCATTTCGTCCTGCCACGGAGTGTCCGGACTGAACGCGAACCCGGGCGACGCCTGCCGCTTGGCGTACAGGCTGACCAGCTCCTGCGCGATCTCCGCGACGGCCCGACGTGCGCGCGTCTTGGTGTTGGCCCAATCACTGCCGCCGAGCCTTGACAGGGCCGGCGACTCGCCGCCGACATAGCGGGACAGCTGGTCGAGGGAATCCATCGGGACATAAAGGCGGTCCTGCCCGCCTCGCCGGCTCGACGCGTACTCCAACACCAGATATTCGCGGCGGGCGCCGCCCACAGTGCGCTCGACCATCTCGACGAAGCGGCCGATGCCGTGTTGGTCGTGCACGACGAGGTCGCCTTTGGTGAGTGCCAGCGGGTCGACGACGTTGCGGCGCTTGGCCGCCAGCCGCTTGCCCTCGGTGACCGCGACCCGACTGCCGGTGAGGTCGGCTTCGGTGATGACGACGAGGTTCGAGCCGGACAGGACGATCCCGTCATGCAGCGGTCCCTTCAGCACGCCGACGACACCCGGGCTCGGAGGGTCGCCACTGTCCAGGCAGACCGCGGCGACGTCGGCGTCCTTGAGTTGCTCGACGAGCCGATGCGCAGTTCCGGTCCCGGGCGCGACCACTGCCGCCGTACCTCCGGTGCTGACGTGGGCGCGCAGCATCGCGAAGATCTCGTCGACGCTGTGCTGATGGCCGCGTGCCGACGGCGACGCGCGAATGTCCAGCTGGTCGGCGTCGGGGTTGGACAGCTGGCTGAGCGTCCACCACGGGTGCCCGGCCTCGACGGATGCGTCGTGCACGTCGTCGAGATCGAGGAAGCCGGACGCGCCGAGCTGTTCGAGATCGATCGGAGCATCGCCGCCGATCGCGGCCGCCGACCACGACGCCTCCAGAAACTCCTGCCCGGTCTTGATCAGGTCGGCCGCACGGGTGCGGACCTTCTCCGGGTCGCACACCAAAAGTGGTGTGCCGCTTGGCAATTGGTCGGTCAGACGGATCAGCTCGCCGCCCCCGAGCACCGGCATCAGCGCCTCCATGCCGTCGACCGGGATGCCTTCGGCGAGCTTGGCCAGCATGTCGCCGACGCTGCCGATCGGTCCGCCCCGCGCCGGCGCATGTTCGGCGAGTGCGGCGGCGCGTTTACGGACGTCGTCGGTCAGCAGGAATTCGCGGCACGCCACCGCGACGACGGTGTCGACGTCGAGCTCGGGGATCGAGCGCTGGTCGGCGACCGAGAACATCCGCATCTCGCTGACCTCGTCACCCCAGAACTCGACGCGGACGGGATGCTCGGCCGTCGGTGGGAAGAGGTCGAGGATGCCGCCGCGGACGGCGAACTCGCCGCGCTTGCCGACCATGTCGACGCGGGTGTACGCGAGATCGACGAGCCTGGCGATGACGTCTTCGAAGCCGATCTCCCTCCCGACGGCCAGGGTGACGGGTTCGAGCTGAGCCAGCCCGGGCGCCATCGGCTGCAGCAGCGAACGCACGCTCGTGACCACCACGCGCAACGGGTCGTCGTCGGGTAAGGCGAGCCGCCGCAGCACGGTCAGCCGGGCGCCGACGGTGTCGACGCCCGGCGAGAGCCGCTCGTGGGGCAGCGTCTCCCAGGACGGGAACAGCGCGGCGGCGGGGCCGAATACGCCTTGCAGTTCGGCGGTCAGGTCGTCGGCCTCGCGGCTCGTGGCGGTAACGACCAGCAGCGGGCCCTTTTGCGCGAGGGCGGCTGCGACGAATGGCCGCGCGCCGGCCGGACCGACAAGTTTGAGCTCGGGAGGTTTCGCCGCGGCGCGTTGGGCGACGTCTTGCAATGTCGGGTCGCGCAACGCCAAATTGACGAGCCCCGCGATCGGGGTGTCGCTCATGATGGTCCTTCCACGAATGTGAAGTATCTGCGACGGCTCTCGGCGTGTCGCAGCGCAGGATTCACACTCGCGAGGGATCGCCGAATCCGTGCCCCGCTAATCACTCGTCGTGCAGCACCGGGTCGTCTTCGAGGTGCATCAGCCCGTTCCAGCAGAGGTTGACCAGGTGTGCGGCCACCACTTCCTTCTTGGGCTCGCGCACGTCGAGCCACCACTGCGCGGTCATCGACACCGAGCCGACGAGTGCCTGCGCGTACAAGGGCGCCATCTCGGGGTCGAGGCCGCGGCGGGAGAAGTCGCCGGCCAGGATCGATGACACCTGGTTGACGGCCTCGTTCAGCAGCGTCGAGTAGGTGCCCGCCGTGATGCCGACCGGGGAGTCGCGGGTCAGGATGCGGAAGCCGTCGGTGCGTTCGTCGACGTAGGCGAGCAGCGCCAGCGCCACCCGCTCGATGCGCAGCCGGGACCGGTTGTTGGTGGTCCGGGTCAGCGACGACGTGATGCCGTCGAGCAGCGCGGACATCTCGCGGTCGACGACGACGGCGTAGAGGCCCTCCTTGCCGCCGAAGTGCTCGTAGACGACGGGCTTGGAGACGTTGGCGCGCTGGGCGATCTCCTCGATCGACGTGCCTTCGTACCCGCGTTCGGCGAACAGCGAGCGGGCGACGTCGATGAGTTGGTGACGGCGTTCGGCGCCGGTCATGCGGGCGCGGGGGGTGCGCGCCTCTTTGTCGGGTGCCGCCACGGCCTCAGGTTACGCTGTTGACCGTTGACTTCTTCCGTCGTGGTGTAATCGGCAGCACATCAGATTTTGGTTCTGAGAGTTCAGGTTCGAGTCCTGGCGACGGAGCGAGGCTTGCCCGAGCGACCATCGAGCCCCGAGCGAGGCTTGCCCGTTTTTTGCCGCGAACGTGCACGGAATGACACGCTTGAGCGGCGTGTCGCGGAGCAGACACGCACGCTCGCGCATAAGGAACGCTGATGACTGAACATTCCGATACGGCCGTGATCGTGCTGGCGGCCGGGGCGGGGACCCGCATGCGGTCGGATACCCCGAAGGTGCTGCACACGCTGGCCGGCCGCAGCATGCTCGCCCACGCCTTGCACTCGGTGGCCAAGGTCGCGCCGCAACATCTCGTCGTCGTCGTCGGCCACGACCGCGACAAGATCGCGCCCGCCGTCGCCGCGCTGTCCGACGAGCTGGGCCGGCCGATCGAGGTCGCGGTGCAGCAGGAGCAGCTGGGCACCGGGCACGCGACCGCCTGCGGCCTCGACGCGCTCCCCCACGACTTCGACGGCATCGTCGTCGTCACGTCGGCCGACATCCCGCTGCTCGACGCCGACACGCTTGCCGCGCTCGTCGACGGCCACCGCGCCGACCCCGCCGCCGTCACCGTCCTCACGACGACGCTGCCCGACCCGACCGGGTACGGCCGCATTCTGCGCACGCAAGACCGCGAGGTGATCGCGATCGTCGAGCAGGCCGACGCGAGCGCGTCGCAGCGGCAGATCCGCGAGGTCAACGCCGGCGTCTACGCGTTCGACCTTGCCCCGCTGCGCTCGGCGCTGGGCAGGCTGAGCGAGGACAACGCCCAGCACGAGCGCTACCTCACCGACGTGGTCGCGATCGTCCGGGGGGACGGGCTGACCGTGCACGCCAAGCACGTCGACGACACGATGGCCGTCGCCGGAGTCAACGACCGCGTCCAATTGTCAACGCTCGCAGCCGATCTCAACCGCCGCATCGTCGCGGCGCATCAACGCGCGGGCGTGACGGTCGTCGACCCGGCGACGACGTGGATCGACGTTGACGTGACGATCGGGCGTGACACCGTCGTGCAGCCCGGGACCCAACTACTCGGCCGCACCCGCGTCGGCAGCGGCTGCGCGATCGGGCCCGACACCACACTGGCCGACGTCATCGTCGGCGACGGCGTGTCCGTCGTACGCACGCACGCCACCCAAGCGGAGGTCGGCGACGGCGCCGTCGTCGGCCCGTTCGCCTATCTGCGGCCCGGCACCGTCCTCGGCGCGGACGGCAAGCTCGGAGCGTTCGTCGAAACCAAGAACGCGACGATTGGCACCGGCACGAAGGTGCCGCACCTGACCTACGTCGGCGACGCCGACATCGGCGAGTACAGCAACATCGGGGCGTCCAGCGTGTTCGTCAACTACGACGGCCAGACCAAGCAACGGACCAAGATCGGGTCGCACGTGCGCACCGGCTCCGACACGATGTTCGTCGCACCCGTGACGGTCGGCGACGGCGCGTACACCGGTGCCGGCACGGTGATTCGCGACGACGTCCCGCCCGGCGCGCTGGCGGTGTCCGCCGGCCCGCAACGCAACATCGAAGGTTGGGTGGAGCGCAAACGGCCGGGCACCGCCGCAGCCGAGGCCGCCCGCAAGGCCACCGAGGACGACGAGCAAAAGTGAACGTACGATAGGGCCGAAATTCTCAAGACGGCGAGGCACCGTGGGCACCGACTGGACCGACAACCGCAAGAACCTGATGCTCTTCGCGGGTCGCGCGCACCCCGAACTCGCCGAACAGGTGGCCAAGGAACTCGACGTGCAAGTCACCGCGCAGACCGCGCGCGACTTTGCCAACGGCGAGATCTTCGTCCGCTTCGAGGAGTCGGTCCGCGGCTGCGACGCCTTCGTGCTGCAGTCCCATCCCGAGCCGCTGAACAAGTGGCTGATGGAACAGCTGCTGATGATCGACGCTCTGAAGCGCGGCAGTGCCAAGCGGATCACCGCGATCCTGCCGTTCTACCCGTACGCCCGCCAGGACAAGAAGCACCGCGGCCGCGAGCCGATCTCGGCGCGGCTGGTCGCCGACCTGCTCAAGACGGCCGGCGCGGACCGGATCGTCACCGTCGACCTGCACACCGACCAGATTCAGGGCTTCTTCGACGGGCCGGTCGACCACATGCGGGCGCAGAGCCTGCTCACCGGTTACATCAAGGACAACTACGCGACCGACGACATCGTCGTCGTCTCCCCCGACTCGGGCCGCGTGCGCATCGCCGAGAAGTGGGCCGACGCGCTGGGCGGCGTTCCGCTGGCGTTCATCCACAAGACCCGCGATCCGCGCATTCCGAACCAGGTGGTGTCGAACCGAGTCGTCGGCGACGTCGCAGAGCGGACGTGTGTTCTGATCGACGACATGATCGACACCGGCGGCACCATCGCCGGCGCAGTGAAGCTATTGCACGACGACGGCGCGCGCGACGTGATCATCGCGGCCACGCACGGGGTGCTTTCGGATCCTGCCGCCGAACGGCTCGCGGCCAGCGGCGCGAAAGAAGTGATCGTCACCAACACGCTGCCGATCGGTGAGGACAAGCAGTTCGCGCAGTTGACCGTGTTGTCGATCGCGCCGTTGCTTGCTAGCACCATCCGGGCAGTGTTCGAAAACGGTTCCGTGACAGGGCTTTTCGACGGTGACGCGTAGATGGCCGAAAGTTCTGAGAGCGTTATTTACCACAATCCACGGTGTTCGACCTCCCGCAACGCTCTGCAGTTGTTGCGGGACAAGGGCGTTGAGCCGCGCATCGTCGAGTACTTGAAGACGCCGCCGACACGCGGTCAACTGGCCGACATGATTCGCGACGCAGGCATCCCAGTGCGGGGGGCGGTGCGGAAGCGCGAAACACCCTATGCCGAACTGGGTCTCGACGGCGCCAGCGACGACGAACTGTTCGACGCGATGGCGGAGCATCCGATTCTGATCCAGCGCCCGTTCGTCGTCACCCCGAAGGGCACCCGGCTGGCGAGGCCGGTCGACGTGTTGCACGAGATCCTGTGACGGTGCTGCGCAGGCTCGGCGTCGGGTTGTCGCTGCTGGCACTGGTCGGCGGCTGCTCGACGAAACCCGTTGACTACCGGGCAGTCTGGACGAAATCGGCATCCCCGCCCACGTCAACTGCACCAGACAAGACGACATTCCCGTATCTGCAGTACCTCAAGGACAAGAACGTCCAGGGCACTGCGATGACGCCGCAGAACTTGACCGACCTCACCGTGTCGCTGCCACAGCCTGCCGGCTGGACAGTCGTGACCGACAAGTCTCAACCGGACGCGTTCGAGATCCTGCGCAAGACGGCGGTAGGGCCGTTTCAACCGACCGCGATGCTGTACGTGTTCAAGTTGACCGGCGACTTCGACGTCAACGAGGCAATCAAGCAGGGGTACGGAATGCCGGGAGCGAAGGTCGAGACGTTCCACGGCATGCCGTCGTCGGTGATCGAAGCCACCTACGGCGAGGCCAACGGGCAGCAGGTCCATCGCTACAACCAGATCATCTTCGCCACCGCGAAGCCGCCGACCAATCAGCGCTACCTGATTCAATTCTCGATGACCACGTCGGCCGACCAGGCGGAACAAGATCCGTCGGTGGTGACGATCATCAAGGGCTTCACGGTCACCGTCCGTTGAGTGCGGTTAGGGTAGCGCCATGACTGACTGGACTGCCGCCGATCTACCCGCCTTCGTCGGACGCACGGTGATCGTCACGGGTGCGAACAGCGGGCTCGGGCTGATCACGGCGCGCGAATTGGCGCGTGTCGGAGCGCATGTCGTGCTCGCGGTGCGAAACACGGACAAGGGAGACGACGCGGCAGCGGATATGTCAGGCAACGTCGAAGTCCGCAAGCTCGACCTGCAGGACCTGGCCTCGGTCCGCGAGTTCGCCGACGGCATCCAGGGTGTCGACATCCTCGTCAACAACGCCGGCATCATGGCCGTGCCGTATGCGAAAACCAAGGATGGCTTCGAAAGCCAAATCGGCACAAACCATCTCGGCCACTTCGCATTGACGAACCTGCTGCTGCCGAAAATCACCGACCGGGTCGTCACGGTGTCGTCAGGCTTCCACCGCATGGGCAAGATCGACCTTGCCGACTTGAACTGGGAGCACCGCCGCTACGGCGCTTGGCGGGCGTACGCCCAGTCGAAGTTGGCCAACTTATTGTTCACCAGTGAGCTGCAGCGTCGCCTGGATCAGGCGGGTTCGTCGGTACGCTCACTCGCTGCTCATCCCGGCTACTCGGCGACGAACCTGCAGGGTCACTCCGGCAACCGACTCAGCGACGCGTTGACGGGCATCGGCGAGCGATTCTTCGCCACCGATGCCGACTACGGCGCGCGCCAGACGTTGTACGCGGTGGCGCAGGACCTGCCCGGCGACACGTTCATCGGCCCGAAGTTCGAATTCCGCGGCCCCACCGGGCCGACCGGCCGCAGCGCACGCGCACGGGATCCGCAGACCGCCAAGGCGCTGTGGGAGCTGTCCGAGCAGTTCACAGGCACCAAATTTCCGCTCTGAGCCGCGCGTCGGCTAGGGTGGGCCCGTCACGGCGAGGGTGGAACCGACCACCGTTATCGACGAGACCTTTCGTCTGGTCCAGTTGCTCCCCGCGTCGTGCGTGACTTCGATAGGAGCATCCGATGGCCAAGTCCTCGACCAACAACCTGACCGCTGAAGTGCGCGCGCAGACCGGCAAGGGCGCGTCGCGCCGCGCACGCCGCGACGGCAAGGTGCCCGCGGTGCTGTATGGGCACGGCGCCGACCCGCAGCATCTACTGCTCTCGGCGCATGACTTCGCGGCGGTGCTGCGCAGCGCGGGCACCAACGCGGTGCTGACACTCGACATCGACGGCAAGGAACACCTGGCTCTGACCAAGGCGCTGGACGTTCACCCGATCCGGCACAACATCCAGCACGCCGACCTCCTCGTCGTCCGGCGTGGCGAGAAGGTCACCGTCGACGTGAACGTCGTCATCGAAGGCGATGCCGTCCCGGGTGCGCTGGTGACGCAGGACACGAGCACGATCCAGATCGAGGCCGAGGCGCTGTCGATTCCCGAGCAGCTGACGGTGTCGATCGAAGGCGCCGAGGAGGGCACGCAGATCTTGGCGGGTCAGGTCGAGCTGCCCAGCGGCGTCACGCTGATCTCCGACCCGGACACGCTGGTCGTCAACATCGTGACGGCGCCGACGATCGAGGAGCCCGAGGCGGAAGCCGCCGAAGGCGAGGCAGCCGAGGGCGAGGAAGGTGCCGAGGGCGAGGCGGCGGAGGAAACGTCCGCCGAGGAATCCTCAGACGAGTAGTGGCCGAAGCGCTTCTGATCGTCGGCCTGGGCAATCCGGGTCCGGTGTATGCCAAGACGCGACACAATCTCGGGTTCATGGTGGCCGACATCCTGGCCGCCCGGGCCGGCGTTGCGTTCAAGGGGCACAAGAAATCTGGTGCCGACGTGGCGACGGGCCGGTTGGCGGGGCGGCCGGTGATCATCGGCAAGCCGCGCAGCTATATGAACGAGTCCGGCCGACAGGTCGCGGCGTTGGCGAAGTTCTACTCGGCGGTCCCGGCCGATGTGGTCGTGATTCACGACGAACTCGACATCGACTTCGGCCGGATCCGGTTGAAGTTCGGCGGCGGCGTGGCCGGCCACAATGGATTGCGATCGGTGGCATCAGCATTGGGCACCAACGACTTTCACCGCGTGCGCATCGGCATCGGCCGGCCGCCGGGCCGCAAGGAGCCGGCCGCGTTCGTGCTCGAGAACTTCACTGCTGCCGAGCGACCGGAGGTTCCGGTGATCTGCGAGCAGGCCGCCGATGCCACCGAACTGCTTCTGCAGCTGGGCCTCGAGCCGGCGCAAAACCAAGTCCACTCTTGGTAACTCGTTTGCATTTTGCGCGAGCGTGCGTGTCTGTACGGCGACACGCCGAGTCTCGATGCGCATCTGCGCACGCTCGTGGCATGGTGAGCGTGCGTAGATGCTCCTGACGGTCGGCCACGGCCAACTCGGCCGCGACGCCCTCGCCGAACTGTTACAGACAGCCGGCGTCGAGTCCGTCGTCGACATCCGGCGATACCCCGGCAGCCGCTCGAATCCCGACGTGTCGCGCGAGGCGATGTCGACGTGGCTACCGGACGGGGGGATCGCATACCGATGGGAAGAGCGGCTGGGCGGCCGCCGCCGACTTGCCGCCGACGCGCCGCGAGAGGATCCATGGTGGCGCGTCGAGCAGTTTGCGGCCTACGCCGCCTACACTCGGATCGAACCGTTCAGCACGGCCCTGACGCCGGTGCTCGACGAATCCGCAAGCCGCACAACGGTTGTGATGTGCAGCGAAAGCGTTTGGTGGCGCTGTCATCGACGCATCGTCGCCGACGTCGCAGTATTGCGCTTTGGGGTGCCGGTCAGCCATTTGATGCACGACGGTCGGCTGGTCGCCCACGAGCCTGCAGAGGGCGCCCGGCTGCGCGACGACGGGCTCGTCGTCTGGGACCACTCCTAGTCTGCGGTACGACGGGCGTACGCGCGCAACGCGACCGGCGCGAACACGGCCGTCAGCACCAGCGACCAGATGATCGTCGACAGCACCGGATGGTGCAGCGGCAACTGGGCACTCGGCGGTGCCGCGGGGCCGTTGCCCCACAGCTCGCGCATCGCCTGCGCCAACGACGACACCGGATTCCACTCGGCGATCACCCGCAGCCAGTGCGACATCGGCTCCGTCGGTGCAAAGGTGTTGGCCAAGAATGTGATTGGGAACAACACGGTGAACATCACGCCGTTGACGGCCTCGACGGATCGCATCAGCGAGCCGACCAGGATGCCAAACCAAATGATTCCGAAGCCGAACACCAGCACCAGCGCGAACGCCAGCACCGCTTCGGCGATGCTGCCGCGAATACGCCAGCCGATCGCCAACCCGGTCAACGCCATCACCACGATGCCGATCGACGAGTGGATCAAGCTCGCTACGCTGCGGCCGATCAGCACCGACGAGCGTGCGATCGGCAGCGAGCGGAACCGGTCGATGATGCCCTTCTCGATGTCGTTGGTGATACCCGACGCGACGACGAAGGCGGAGAAGACGATTGTCTGCGCCTGGATTCCGGGCAGCAGGAACTCCCTGTACGACGGTCCGCCGGTGTTGGTGATCGACGCGCCGAACACGAACGCGAACAGCAGCACGAACATGATCGGCTGCGCGGTCACGTCGCTCAGCATCTCGGGCATCCGCTTGGTGTGGATCATGTTGCGCTTCACCATGATCCACGACTGCTGCGCGAGGTTGGTCTGACGGAACGCCGGCCGGTCCGACTGGATGGCCCGCCGGCGGGCAACGGTGGTCATGCCGACTCCTCTTCGTTGTCAGTGCGATGGCCGGTGAGCGACAGGAAAACGTCGTCGAGGCTGGGTCGCGACAACCCGATGTCGTCGACGTCGATGTTGCTGTCGCGCAACCACCCTGCCACTCGGGTCATGTCGGCGAGACCGTCGGCGGCCGCGGTCAGCTGCCGCGCGCCGGTGTCGACGAACACGTCCCCGCCCGTTTTACGCAGCAGCGCCTCGGCCGCCCCGAGGTCGTCGGCATGCGACACCGTGACCACGAGGCTGGCGTTTCCCGCTTGTTGTTTGAGTTGCAGGGGTGTGCCCTCCGCGATGATGCGGCCCTTGTCCATCACGACGATGTTGTCGGCCAGTTGGTCTGCCTCTTCGAGGTATTGCGTGGTGAGCAACAGCGTGGTTCCTGCGCGCACCAAGTCCCGCAGCACATCCCACAGGTCGTTGCGGCTGCGGGGGTCCAGCCCGGTCGTCGGCTCGTCGAGAAACAGCACGGGCGGGCCGGCGAGCAGGCTGACCGCAAGGTCGAGGCGGCGACGCATCCCGCCGGAGTACGACTTGACGGGACGGTCGGCCGCGTCGGCAATCGAAAACTGTTGCAGCAGCTGGTCACTCAGTCGCATGAGCTCGCGGCGGCGAATACCGTACAGTGAGCCGATCATCCGGATGTTCTCCCGCCCGGTCAGCAGCTCGTCGACCGTCGCGACCTGGCCCGTCAATCCCATGCTGCGCCGGACCATCTCGGGCTGCTCGAGTACGTCGTACCCGGCGACGCGGGCGGTGCCGCTGGTGGGTTTGGTCAGCGTGGTCATCATCCGCACAGTGGTGGTCTTGCCCGCGCCGTTGGGTCCGAGCAGCCCCAGCACCGTGCCGTGCGGTACACCGAAACTCACGCCGTCGACAGCTGGCGACCCGCCGAACTTCTTGATGAGGTCGATCGCTTCGATGGCCGCACCGGAATCGGGCAGGGACATGCCGACGACGGTATCGACCCACACCGACAGACCGCCAACGAATATGCCCGCTCGTCGCAACCGCGAGCGGGTACCTTTCGGCGGAGCATTGACAACCTATGCAGGCAGGACGCAATGACCGATAGCAAGAAGGCGAAGCCGAAGCTGCTCTCGGGCGGCAATCCGCAGATCCCCAAGGGCGAGGGGAACGGCCCGGTGCAGGACTACATCGCTGCGATGCCCGACTGGAAACGAGACGTCGGCGCACGCCTAGATGACCTCATTGGGCGCACCATCCCCGATGTCCACAAGGCCGTCAAATGGAACCAACCGTTCTACGGCCACAAGGGTGAGGGTTGGTTCGTGGCATTCCGTTGTTACACGAACTACGTTCAGGTGCAGTTCTTCAAAGGGATATCGCTCGATCCGATGCCACCGAAGGCGTCCAGGCAGGGCGACGTGCGTTACTTCGACATCCACGAGGACGACGAGCTGGACGAGAACCAACTCCGCTCATGGATCGAGCAGGCGAGCAACCTGCCCGGCGAAAAGTTGTGACGGAGGGTTACGAGACCAGGGACACGGAGTTCGCGCGGCGCAGCTTGCCCGACGGCGTCTTCGGGATCGTGCCGGGACCCAGTACCACGACGTTGCGCGGACGCATGTCGACCTCGCGAACCACCTCGTGGGCGACCTGATGCTCGATGCGCCGCACCTCGGCCGGGTCCTCCCATGCATTGCTTTCGACGGCCACCGCGAACGACTCACGCGAGTGCCCGGCGTCCAACCGCACCGCGACCGCGCACCCGGGCCGCACACCGTCGACGCGGCAGGCCGCACGCTCGATGTCGGTCGGGTAGATGTTGCGGCCGGCCATGATGATGACGTCCTTCACCCGGCCGCAGACAACGATGTGTCCGTTCTCCATCAGGTAGCCGAGGTCGCCGGTGTCGTACCAGCCGTGCTCGTCCTGCGCCGGGAGGAAGCCGCCCATCGTGATGTAGCCGGGTGTCAGCGCCTCGCCGCGCAGCTCGATGATGCCCACGCCGCGGGTCGGCAGCACATTGCCGTCCTCGTCGACGATCCGCGCCTCGAGGTCCTTCAGCAGCGGCCCCAGCGACGCCAGCCGGCGGGTATTGCCCTTCGTTGCGGGCACCGCTCGGCGCAGCGCGGCCAGCAGGTCCGCGTCGACCTCGTCGACCACCAGCCCAGCACCGCACTCGGAGAACGCCACCGCGAGCGTCGTCTCCGCCATGCCGTATGCCGGCAGGATCGCGTCCGGCCGCAGCCCGAACGGCTTGCCCGCGTCGAGCAGATCCTCGACGTCAGCTGGTTCGACAGGCTCGGACCCCGACAGCGCGAACCGCAGCGTCGACAGGTCGAACTGCCCGGGCTTGGCCTGATTGCGCAGCCGTTTGGCGAACAGCGCGTAGGCGAAGTTCGGCGCGGCCGTCATCGTGCCCTTGTACTTGTCGATCAGCTTGGCCCATAGCAGCGTGTCGCGCAGGAAGTCCATCGGCGTGACCTTCACCAGCTCCGCGCCGAAGTACATCGGCACGGTCAGGAAGCCGATCATGCCCATGTCGTGGAAGCAGGGCAGCCAGCTGACCATCACGTCGCGGTCGACGTCGTACTCGGCGCCGATGAACATCGCCTCGGCGTTGGAGTACACGTTGCGGTGAGTGATGACGACGGCTTTCGGCGATCCCGTCGATCCCGACGTCAACTGCATCAGCGCGACGTCGTCCTCACCCGTCTCGACCGGGTCGATCGGCTCGGCGGCCAGCAGGTCCGCGACAGTCAGCACCTTCACGCCACGCTCTTCGAGTACCGGCGCGGCGGGCATGAACGGGTCGGAGATGATGACGGCCCGCGCCTCGATCATGTCGATGACGGTGACGGTGTCCTGCGCCCAGATCGCCAGGTCGGTTCGCGGGGTGGGCTGGTGCAGCATCGTCAGGCTGGCGCCGCGCATCCATAGGCCTTGCGCGGTCGGCGCAATCTCGACGGGCGCACCGGCCAGCACGCCGACGGCTTCGCCGTGTCCGATGCCGGCCGCGGCCAGACCGCCGGCGATCCGCCGGGCCTTCTCATGCACCTCGCGCCATGTGTGGCGGACAGGCTCGTGCGGCTCGCCGGTCACCATGCCCGTCGTGGTGGTCATGGCGCTGCGATACATCTTCTCGGTGAATCTGCTCACGACAACCTCCGGGCATTAATGCTGCGCCAGCTAGAAGGCACTTTCCAGACAGCGGGTGCACACGATTGGGCACCGGTTCGATTGCGAATCGGTGTTGCTGACCGGTGGTATGACTGTCGCCCACCCCGAATGTGGGTGGGCGACGAGAGCACCTGGTCGCTGAAGTACACCGTCGACGATCTTAAACTCCTCTTAGAGTCGACGCCAAACTCTGCGGAGTTTTGAGGCCTGGGTCACACCCGCGACTGGCTACGACGCCGGCGCGCTCGGAGCGGGAACGACCCGGGCGCCCTGCACCGGACCGCTTGCCACCCGAACGGTCCGGCAGACGCCGGCGCCGGCCAACTGCGTGCCGACGTCGACCGCTGAGGCTGCCGTCGCGCAGAGAAACGCGCATGTCGGGCCGGACCCGGAGACGATGCCGGCCAGCGCTCCCGCCTCGGTGCCGGCCCGCAGGGTGCGACGCAGCGCGGGGTTGAGGCTGATCGCCGCTGCCTGGAGGTCGTTGCCCAGCAGCGGGGCCAGCTCGTGCGGATCGTCGGAGCCCAGCGCCGCCAGCAGTGGCTCGGGGTCCTCCAGCCGCGGCGGATCCCCGCCGTCACGCAGGCGGTCGATCTCCGCGAAGACCGCCGCCGTCGACAGACCGTCGGGTGCAAATGCCAGAACCCAGTGAAAGGTGGTGCGCGCCAACACCGTTGCCAGGTCTTCGCCGCGGCCGGTGCCCAGCGCGGTGCCGCCGTGCAAAGCGAACGGCACGTCGCTGCCGAGACGGGCGGCCAGCGCGTGCAAGTCGCGACGCGGCACGCCGGTCTCCCAGAGGCTGTTCATCGCGACCAGCACAGCCGCCGCGTCGGCGCTGCCACCGGCCATGCCACCTGCGACGGGGATCGACTTCTCGATCGCGATCTCCACGTCCGGCGAGCGCCCGACGTGCTGGGCCATCAGCTCGGCGGCCTGCCAGGCCAGGTTGCGTTCGTCGGCGGGCAGCGTGTCAGCGCCCTCGCCGGTCACTTCCACCGACAGCGTGTCCGCCGTACGGACCGTCACCTCGTCGAGCAGCGACACGGCGTGGAAGACGGTGGTCAACTCGTGGTAGCCGTCGTCGCGGCGATCGCCGACCGAGAGGTAGAGGTTGACCTTGCCGGGCACGCGAACGGTGACAGAACCGGTGGCCACCCATTCCGGTGCGGTGCTGCCGTCGGACACGGCAACGAGAGTAACTCCCGACGCAGGCCGGACCGGGCAAAAGAGAAGTGGCGCCGGCCATACCCCTCGGCTGTCCGCACCACTTCTAACGAAGTTAATACCCATTCTTGCGGGGGCGCAAACACTCCTACGCTGAAGAGGTGCTGCGGCCCGACGAGACGTTCGAGGGTTACGTCGTCGACAGTGTCCTCGGGCAGGGCGGCTCGGCCACGGTGTACCGAGCGCGCGCGGCGGACACCCAACAGCCCGTCGCGCTGAAGGTCCTTGCCGACGACCGAGCGGGCCCAGACCAAATGACGCGGCTGCACCGGGAGTTCGATTTCGCGCAGCGGCTCAGCCATCCGCACATCGTGTGCGTATACCGCAGGGGTGACACGTGGCTGTCGATGCAGTTCATCGACGGTGGCACTGCAGCAGGGCTCGACGAGCTCGACGATCGGCTCACCGCCCTTGAACAGATCGCCGCCGCGCTCGACTACGCGCACTGGCGCGGTGTCGTGCACTGCGACGTCAAGCCGACCAATGTGCTTGTGCACCAAGCTTTTTCGAATGCTGGCGCGGTGCTCATCGACTTCGGCGTCGCTTACGCGGTCTCGGAGGACATCGGCCGAAGCCCGCAGCCGCTCGTCGCGTCGCTGCCCTATCTCGCCCCCGAGATGCTACGTGGCCACGCTCCGTCGGCGGCCACCGACGAATACGCTCTGGCCTGCACCGCTGTCGAATTGGTCACGGGCGCACCGCCTTTCGCGTGCGCCACGCCCGACGATGTCGCGGACGCCCAACTCTACGAGCCGCCCCCGTACTTCTCCCGCAGGTTCGGGTGGCTGCCGCGGGGTTTCGACGGGGTGATCGGCAAGGCGATCGCCAAGGATCCGGAACTGCGCTACCCGACGTGCGCGGAGTTCGTCGCCGCGGTCAAGAGAGTGTTCCGCCACTAACCCGCGGGCTGGGCTTCCCACTCCCCCGACCGCTGCAACAACCGTACGAAGTCGGCGATGCCCAGCGTCTCGCCGCGACGGGCGGGGTCGATGCTGGCGGCCAGCAGCCGCCGCGCCGACTCGTTGCCGGAACCCGCCCACTCCGCGAACGCGTTGCGTGCGGTCTTGCGCCGCTGCCCGAAGGCGATGTCGATCAGCTCGAACACCCGCCGGCGAAACGCGTCCTCGGTGGGCCACGGCGGCGCCTTGTGCACGTCGACGCGGATCAGCCCGGAGTACACCCGCGGAATCGGCCAGAACACCGTCGGCGACACAAGCCCGAATCGGCGCACCTGCCCGAAAAACCGGATCTTGACGCTCGGGATCCCGTACTCCTTGCCGCCCGGCTCGGCCGCCAGCCGCTCGGCCACCTCGGCCTGAACCATCACCATGACCACCCGGATCGACGGGAACTCGGCCAGGAGATGCAGCAGGGCGGGCACAGCGATGTTGTAGGGCAGGTTGGCGACGATCGCCGTCGGTTCCACAGCCAGATCTTCGCGGCGCAGCGTCAGGATGTCGCGGCGCAGGACCGTCAGACGCTGGCCTTCCCGGTTGGAATGCTCGGCGACTGTCTGCGGCAGCCGCTCGGCGAGCGCCGGGTCGATCTCCACGGCCGTCACCGCCGCGCCTCGGTCCAGCAGCCCCAGCGTCAGCGAGCCGAGACCCGGCCCGACCTCCAGCACCTGGTCGCTGCGCGTCACCCCTGACGCGGACACGACCCGGCGCACGGTGTTGCCGTCGTGAACAAAGTTCTGGCCCAAGGATTTTCGCGGGCGGAAGTCAAGTTCCTTCGCCAGCCGCCGAATCTCGGTCCGACCGAGCAGCCGGATCGTCAGTGCGCCCCCACGCGTCCGCTGCACACCGGCCAGGCTCCCCAGCCTTGGCGCTGTTGGGTCACCGAAGCGATCGCGATCTGCTCTTCTCGGGTGGCCAGGTCGGCACGCGGCGCGTAGCGCAGGCCGCCGTTGCGTTCCCAGGTGTTCTGGTCGAACTGCACGCCGCCGTAGAAGCCGTTGCCGGTGTTGATGGCCCAGTTGCCGCCGGCCTCACAGCTGGCGATCGCGTCCCAGGTGGTGCCGTTGGACACCGGCGGCACCTCGGTGCCGGGCTTGGCGCCGACGCGGACGACCGACGGGCGGGCGGGCGTGAGCACCTCGTTGGCGACGGGCAGGCGACCGGTTTCGGCGCCGTTGACGACGGCCACGTCGAACGTCACGTTCTGCTCACCCGGGGCGCCCGGATCCTCGACGACCTGGCGGCTCATGTTCATCGTCGGGTCGGGGATCTTCTGCGCGGGCGGCGGCAGCGGGATCTGCTGCGTCACCTTCTCGATCCGCGTGCGCGTCACGACCACGGTCATCCCCTCGGTGACCGGGGTCGACGCCGCAGGCACGACGGTGTCCGCCTGCTGCAGCGGCGTGCCGGCCGCGGCGAGCAACGCTCCGACGGTGGGTGCGGCGAGCCGGCGGTCGGTCATCATGCCGCCGTCGTCGATGTGCACGTTCTTGGGGCTGACAACGGGCAGGGCCATGCCGTTCAGCGGCAGTCGGCTCGACCGTGACGCCGCCGCGGGCGCGGTGTCTGCCATCGACAGCTGCTGCAGGGCCTCGTCGACCGTCGACGCGGTCGTCCAGACCTGGTGGCTCTCGTGGCCGTCCATCGACACCTCCAGCGGGCGGCTGCGGCGCAGCACGATGGTCTCGGCGTCATGCACGGACTGGCCGCCCGCAGGGTAGAGATCGTCGCGGTCGCCGACGGTGAACCCGTTCTCCTGCACGACGTCGATCACCCGCGACTTCATCGTCGACACCTTCATCGGCGATCCGTCGACGTCCAGGGTGACGGTCTTGTGCATGGCCACCGCGACGCTCCCGGCGAATACGAGGGCGAGGAGCAGCGCGCCCACAAGGGCACGCAAGATCGGTGATTCGTTTTGGTGGAGCTTCGTCAGAGCATTCAAGTGGCGTCTATCCCGACTGTCGACGTCATTTGCTGTGGCCGCTCGGCCCGTGACTGATCACAAGACGGTAACGAACACCCCTACCCGAGGCAAATCTCAAGCGCCACTTGAGGCGTGTATCACACTGCGATCCGGTAGACCCGGGCCGAGTTTGCTGTGGTTTCCGCAGCGAGGTCCTCGGCGGCCCGGCCGGTCAGCTCCGCGAGTGCGCGCACGGTGTAGGGCAGGCAATACGGCTCGTTGGGCGCTCCGCGGTACGGGTGCGGCGTCAGGAACGGCGCGTCGGTCTCCACCAGCAACTGCGCGGGCGGAATCAGGCGTACGGCGTCGTGCAGCGCGGTGGCGTTGCGGAAGCTGACGGTGCCCGACAGGCTGAGCATCCACCCGGCGTCCACGCAGGCGCGGGCCATCTCGGCGTCCGACGAGAAGCAGTGAAAGATGACGATGTCCGGCGCACCCTCCGCACGCAGCACGTCGAGCACCTCGCGGTCGGCGTCGCGGTTGTGGATCATCAGCGGCTTGCCCGTGCGTTTTGCCAGGTCGATGTGCCAGGCGAACGCGGCCTTCTGGGTCGGCAGGTCGGCGCAGCCGTCGAGCCGGCCCGGCCAGTACAGGTCGAGTCCGGTTTCGCCGACCGCCACGACGCGCGGGTGCTGGGCCAGCCGTTCGATCTCGGCCCGCGCGTCGTCCGTCAGCGCGCCGGCGCGGGTGGGGTGAAGCGCGACGCCCGCGTATACCCGGGGGTCGGCGTCGGCGGCGTCGACCACCCAGCGCGCCGACGCCATGTCGTCGGCGATCGTCACAACGGCCTCGACACCGACGGCGGCGGCGCGGTCGACGATCGCGCGCACGTCCTGCGCGTCCCGCGCCCCGCACGCGTCGAGGTGCGTGTGCGCGTCGACGAGCGGGCTCAGCGGCGCTGGTGCCGGTGGACGGTCTCGGCTCACAGCCACACCATAAGGTTGTCGTCGAGATGAGGCCCTACTACGTGACGACGGCGATCGCGTACCCCAACGGCGCGCCGCACGTCGGCCACGCCTACGAATACATCGCGACGGACGCCATCGCCCGGTTCAAACGCCTCGACGGGTTCGATGTGCGTTTCCTGACGGGCACCGATGAGCACGGCCTGAAGATGGCGGAAACCGCTGCGGCCGAAGGTATTCCGACGGCACAGCTGGCGCGGCGCAACTCCGACGTGTTCCAGCGCCTGCAGGAGAAGCTCAACATCTCGTTCAACCGCTTCATCCGTACCACCGACACCGATCACCTCGAGGCGTCGAAGGCCATCTGGAAGCGGATGAACGACAACGGCGACATTTACCTCGACACGTACTCGGGCTGGTACTCGGTGCGCGACGAGCGGTACTTCACCGAAGACGAGACGGTGCTCGAGCCCCGCCAAAATGGGCAAGACACCCGCGTTGCCGTCGAGACCGGCGCTCCCGTCACGTGGACCGAGGAGCAGACGTACTTCTTCCGGCTGTCGGCCTACACCGACAAGCTGCTGGCCCACTACGAGGCGCATCCGGAGTTCATCGGACCCGACGTCCGGCGCAACGAGGTCGTCAGCTTCGTGTCAGGCGGCCTGCGCGACTTCTCGATCTCGCGCACGTCGTTCGACTGGGGCGTGCCCGTGCCCGAGCATCCCGACCACGTGATGTACGTGTGGGTCGACGCGCTGACCAATTACCTCACCGGCGTCGGCTACCCCGACACGTCCTCGGACCTCTTCCGCACGTTCTGGCCCGCCGATCTGCACATGATCGGCAAGGACATCATCCGATTCCACGCCGTCTATTGGCCGGCTTTTCTGATGTCGGCCGGAATCGAGCTTCCGCGAAGGGTTTTCGCTCACGGCTTCGTCTACAACCGAGGCGAGAAGATGAGCAAGTCCGTTGGCAACGTGATCGACCCAGTCGTGCTCGTCGACGAGTTCGGCGTCGACCAGGTGCGCTACTTCATGCTGCGCGAGGTGCCGTTCGGCCAGGACGGCAGCTACAGCGCCGAGGCAATCGTCACGCGCACCAATGCCGAGCTGGCAAACAGCTTCGGCAATCTCGCCCAGCGCGTGTTGTCGATGATCGCTAAGAATCTGGATGGCGCATTGCCTGCGATCGGCGAGGCCGAGGAGGATCGTGCGCTGCTCGCAAAAGTTACCGAGGCTTGCGCGAGCGAGGTGCCGCGGGCCTTCGCCGATCTTGCCTTTTCGCAAGGGATCGAAAGCTGGCTGCAAGGGGTTTTCGCCTGCAACCAATATGTCGATGCGCAAGCGCCCTGGACGCTGCGCAAAACCAATTTCGAGCGGATGAAGGCGGTGCTGGGAACATTGTTCGCGTGCCTCCGCGATTTGACGATCGCGATCAGTCCCGTGATTCCGGCGTCGGCGGCGCGGTTGCTCGACGCGCTCGGCGTCGAGGCCGGCGCGCGCG
>DASRFZ010000063.1:0-5123 GCA_035651275.1 Mycobacterium sp.
CACCCGCACCGGCGCAACAGGAATCGCACCGAGGATGTCGAGAGTCAGCCGGCCTATCCGCAAGCCGGAATCCACGAGCGGCGCCTCGATCGCCTTCGTGAGCAGCGCCAGCGGCGGCGACCCGTGCTGAATCGCCGGATCCCAGTTGCTACAGGTGATGTCGGTGGATTCGAACGTGTCGGGGCCGAGCCGCCGGTAGTAACACTTCGTCACGCCGCCGATTCTGACCCACTGCGCAGCACCGCATCCTCGCCGCCCTCCTGAAGCCGCTCGGGCCAGCCCGGGTACGGCGGGGGTGTGCCGCCGAACTCGGGGCAGTGCTTCTGATGTGCGCACCAATCGCACAGCCGCGACGGGCTGGGCCGGAAATCCACACTGCCGAGGTATCCGGAGAGTCCCCACCAGTGGGCCGGCAACGGCCGGGCCGCACCCTCCACGAGCGGCGGAAACCGATCGGACGCGACGTCGCTGGTGTCATCAGTGGCCAACGCCCATGCGGTGACACGAGCCACCGGCCGATCGTCATCCGCGGGCGTCATCTCCGCGGCCCGCAAGGAGATTCGCCGTCCCGGGCGCTCGACCCACGCGCGCACCCGCACCGGCGCAACAGGAATCGCACCGAGGATGTCGAGAGTCAGCCGGCCAATCCGCAACCCGGAATCCACGAGCTGCGCCTCGATCGCCTTCGTGAGCAGCGCCAGCGGCGGCGACCCGTGCTGAATCGCCGGATCCCAGTTGCTACAGGTGATGTCGGTGGATTCGAACGTGTCGGGGCCGAGCCGCCGGTAGTAACAGTCGGTCACGCCGCCGTTTTCTCTTCGCGCGAGCCGCTCATCGCCGCCGATTCTGACCCAGTACTCAAAACCGCGTCCTCGCCGCCCTCCTGAAGGCGATCGGGCCAGCCGGGGTACGGCGGGGGTGTGCCGCCGAACTCGGGGCAGTGCTTCTGATGTGCGCACCAATCGCACAGCCGCGACGGGCTGGGCCGGAAATCGCCTGTGGCCCCGGCAGATTGGATCGCCCGCCAGATGGCCGTCAATGTCTTCTCGAACCGCAGAAGCTCGTCGAGATCGGGGGAGTAGTCGAGGATCTGGCCGTCGGCGAGGTAGATCAGCCGCAGCCGGGTGGCTAGCACGCCGCGCGAACGCAACAATGCGACCGCGTAGAACTTCATCTGGAACATCGCTTTGAACTCGGCGAGTGCGCGCGCCTCCGGTGGGGCCTTTCCGGTTTTGTAGTCAACGACCCGCAGCTCGCCGGTGGGGGCGACGTCGATGCGGTCGATGAAACCGCGCAGCAAGGTGCCGTCGGCCAATTCGACTTCGACGCGCTGTTCGCAACTTTGCGGGTCGAACCGCGTGGGGTCTTCCAGGCGGTAGTAGCCCGACAGCAGCGCGCGTGCCTCCTCGAGCAGGACCGCCCGCTGTTCGGGCGCGACGCTGGGCGCAAGTTCGGGGTCGGCGGCGACGACGCGGTCCCACGCGGGCGCGAGAAGCGCCAGCGCAGTCTCGGGCACGCGTTCGGCTGCGGGCAACGCATACAGCTGCTCGAGCGCGGCGTGGACGACGGACCCGCGCAACTGCGCGGCGGACGTGGGCTCGGGAAGCCGGTCGATGGCGCGGAAGCGGTACAGCAGCGGGCACTGCTTGAAATCACTCGCCCGCGACGGCGACAACGCGGGCCGCGGACTCTGCTCGCCCATAGGGGCAGCGTAGGGTCGCCCGCCGACAACCCCGGGCACCCGCCGCGGCGCGTCGGCTGGCAGGGTTGACGGGTGCGTCGCAGCGGGCCGTTTGCCGTCGGTGATCGGGTTCAGCTGACCGATGTCAAGGGCCGCCACTACACGATGGTGCTCACGCCCGGCGCCGAGTTTCACACACACCGCGGCTATGTGGCCCACGACGCAGTGATCGGCCGGCCGGAAGGCAGCGTCGTCAAAGGCACCGGCGGCGACCAGTTTCTGGTGCTGCGCCCGCTTCTCGTCGACTATGTGATGTCGATGCCGCGGGGCGCACAGGTGATCTACCCGAAGGACGCCGCGCAGATCGTCCACGAGGGCGACATCTTCCCGGGTGCGCGCGTGCTCGAAGCCGGTGCGGGGTCGGGCGCGATGACGTGCTCGCTGTTGCGCGCTGTCGGGCCGGGTGGCCGGGTGATCTCCTACGAACTGCGCGACGACCACGCCGAGCACGCCGAGCGCAACGTCGTGACGTTCTTCGGCGAGCGACCGGACAACTGGGATCTCGTGGTGGCTGACGTCACCGCATACGTCGGTGAGCAGGTGGACCGAGCGGTGCTCGACATGTTGGCGCCCTGGGACGTGCTCGACGCGGTGGCGGCGGCGCTCGTGGCGGGCGGCGTGCTGATCGTTTACGTCGCCACGGTCACGCAGTTGTCGCGCACGGTCGAGGCGCTGCGCGAGCAGCAGTGCTGGACCGAGCCGCGAGCATGGGAGACGCTTCAGCGTTACTGGGACGCGGTGGGTTTGGCGGTGCGGCCCGAGCACAGGATGCGCGGCCACACCGCGTTTCTGATCAGCGCGCGCCGGCTCGCTCCCGACGTTGTGGCGCCGACGCCGGCGCGACGCAAGCGCCGCCTGTAGGCGTTAGAAATCGTCGCTGCGGTGTACGCCCCGGCGAGCCGACAGCAACTCGACTTCAGGGCGCGCGGCAACTAACCGCTCGGCCGCGTCGAGCACCTCGACGACGTGCGCGCGGTCGGCCGCCGTCACCGCCACTCCGAGGCCGGCCCGGCGATGCAGGTCGAGTGACCCCGTCTCGGCTGCAGACACGCTGAACCGACGTCGCAGTTCGGCGACGATCGGGCGTACGACAGAACGTTTCGCTTTGAGCGAATGCACGTCGCCGAGCAGCAGATCGAGTTCCAGCCACCCGATCCACATGCTCAACCGGTCGGCGACGGCGCGGGAGAGGCGGGCGGCGGCGATGTCGACCTGGTTGAGTTCTGGCCGAAGGTCAGCAGAGTGCCCGCCGTCGTTCGGGACAGCTGCCATCCGCCGTCGGGCGTCGGCTTGAACTCCATCGGGTAGGTGAACCCGGTCGTCATGGCCTGACTGTGGATCGTCACGTCCGCCGTCACGTTCCCCGGCTGATAGTTGGACCATGCGACGTTCTCCGCGGTGACACCGATCGGCAGATAACCGTTGTCCTGCAACGCTTTTACGAACTTGTTGAACTTGTCGGCGTCGTCGGGCGTCGCGCCTTCGACGAGCCCCACCTTCTGGTCGGCCGGCACCGCCGGGTCGGCGAGTTTGGTCAACACGTCGGTGAGCGCATCGGGACTCGGAAGCGGGGTATTCGGCGGCGCGGCCTGCGGCGCCAACGACGTTGTCGTCGTCGACGAGGACTCGGACAACGCCGGATGGGCATGCTCACCGCAGGCAGCCCCGCACAGTAGCGCGGTTGCGACAACGGCCATCACTGCCGGACGCGGCCGCACGGTGAAACGGGTCAACCGGAAGCCATGGCGGCCTGCATGATTGCTTCCGCCGACGCCTTTGACACCTTCCAGCCGTTGTTGTTGACGAACGTCATCGGCTGCGTTACCGGCGCAGTGTTGGGTCCCTGAGCGGTGACCGTTGTCGTCGCCGTGTCCCCGTTCACGTCGGGAGGAGTCAGGCTGAACGACAAGGGAAGTTCACCCTTTTGGGCGGCGTTCTTCAGCAGCCGGTCCGCGGTCTTGCCTTCGATGAATCCGAGGCCGCCTTCGATCAGATACCCCTTGTCGCTGATCTTTCCCGAGTTGGCGAGCTGGTTGAGGATGCCGGTGAACTCAGCGGTCAGCGACGGGTCGACCTGCTGCGGCAGCGGGGTGCTGAACACAACAGGCGTGACGGCCGTTGTAGTGCCGGAGGGTGCAGATGCGATGGAAATGACACCGGCCGTGGCCCCGACCAAAGTGGCCGCTGCGACACCAGTGATTAGTGGTTTCAGGCTCACAAATGTCCTTTCGTTGCGCCCGACTGAAACGTAACGCTAGCAGTCGAAGGGGGCGCGCCGACTTTTAGACCGCACACGAACGGGAATCCACCGGTAGCGTTGAGGTATCCACCGCGCCAATTACCGGTGCGGGAGAGGAGCGCAACATGAGTGAGTCAGAGGCATTCGGAACACCGTCCAGCGATGAGGCAGCCGAACTCGAGGAGCTGCGCCGTGAGGCCGCGGCCCTTCGGGACCAACTCGACTCTGCGATGAGCTCCCAGGGTGGCCTGCGTAGCGCCCGCGATGTCCACCAACTAGAGGCCCGCATCGACTCTCTCGCCGCGCGGAATTCGAAGCTGATGGAGACCCTCAAGGAAGCCCGTCAGCAACTGCTGGCGCTGCGCGAAGAGGTCGACCGGCTGGGCCAGCCGCCCAGCGGTTACGGGGTCCTGCTGTCGGTGCAGGAGGACGACACGGTCGACGTTTTCACGTCCGGGCGCAAGATGCGGTTGACGTGCTCGCCCAACATCGACGTGCAATCGCTCAAGAAGGGCCAGACCGTTCGGCTGAACGAGGCGCTGACCGTCGTCGAGGCGGGCCACTTCGAAGCCGTCGGCGAGATCAGCACGCTGCGCGAGGTCTTGTCCGACGGACACCGCGCCTTGGTGGTCGGGCACGCCGACGAAGAGCGGATCGTGTGGCTGGCCGAGCCGCTGCTGGCCACCGAGGACATGGCGCCCGAGGTCGCCGAGGCGCTCGACGACCTGGACCGGCCGCGCAAGCTTCGGCCCGGTGACTCGCTGCTGGTGGACACCAAAGCCGGCTACGCGTTCGAGCGGATTCCAAAGGCCGAGGTCGAGGATCTGGTGCTCGAAGAGGTGCCGGACGTCAGCTACAGCGACATCGGCGGCCTCACCCGCCAGATCGAGCAGATCCGGGATGCGGTCGAATTGCCGTTCCTGCACAAGGAGCTCTACCGCGAGTACATGCTGCGCCCACCGAAGGGTGTGCTGCTGTACGGCCCACCCGGTTGCGGCAAGACGCTCATCGCCAAGGCGGTGGCCAACTCGCTGGCGAAGAAGATGGCCGAGGTGCGCGGCGACGACTCCCGCGAAGCCAAGAGCTACTTCCTCAACATCAAAGGCCCCGAGCTGCTCAACAAGTTCGTCGGCGAGACCGAGC
>DASRFZ010000064.1:0-3430 GCA_035651275.1 Mycobacterium sp.
CCGCAGAACGAGCACTTCAGCAGGTCACCGCCGTCTCCGATGCGCGCCATGGTGCTGAGGGCCTACTTCCTTTTCGCCGTCCATCGCAGTGTGCCGCGTGTATCACGACGCTACCCGCTTGCGTGGGCCGGACGCGACCGATAGCGGCGAATAGCGTCGGTGGTATTCGTGCCTGTCTGCTGCGAACATAGCCCTTTGGCGGCCCAGTAGCAGCCCGGAACGCGCCGCCGTGTCCCTGGCGTGTCGCGGCTGTTACTCGACCGAGAGCCGGGTGAGCTTGCCGATCCTACAGTTAAGCCCGTGGGATTCGCCGTGGCCGACGATACCGTCTTGATCGGTGATGGCGGGCTGGCCACCGAACTCGAGGAGCGCGGCCATGACCTATCGGACCCGTTGTGGTCGGCCAGGCTGCTGATCGACGCTCCCGAAGAAATCACGACGGTGCATGCCGCCTACTTTCGTGCCGGCGCCATGATCGCGACCACGGCGAGCTACCAGGCATCGTTCGACGGCTTCGCCGCCCGCGGCATCGGACGCGACGACGCGGTCCGGCTGCTGCGGCGCAGCGTCGAACTCGCAGCTATCGCGCGCGATCGCATGGGCGCCAACGGCCGCTGGGTCGCCGCCTCGGTCGGCCCGTACGGCGCCGCGCTCGCCGACGGGTCGGAGTACCGCGGACGCTACGGCCTTACTGTCGCCGCGCTGGCGGCCTGGCACCGGCCTCGGCTGGAGGTGCTGGCTGAAGCCGGCGCGGACGTGCTCGCGTTGGAGACCGTGCCCGACGTCGACGAGGCCGAGGCGCTGGTGAACGTGGTGCGGCGGCTCGCAGTGCCCGCCTGGCTCAGCTACACCATCGACGGAACCCGTACCAGGGCAGGGCAACCACTCGCCGAGGCGTTCGCGGTGGCCGCCGGGGTACCGGAGATCGTCGCGGTCGGCGTCAACTGCTGCGCGCCGGACGATGTGCTGCCCGCGGTCGCGGTGGCGCGGCAGACCGGCAAACCCGTGATTGTCTACCCCAACAGCGGAGAGCGCTGGGACAGCGCACGGCGAGCCTGGGTCGGCCAGTCGCGGTTCTCGGCTGAGCTGGCGCCGGAGTGGGTGTCGGCGGGAGCACGCATCGTCGGCGGCTGCTGCCGGGTGCGTCCGGCCGACATCGCTGCCGTGGCCCGAGCGGTCGCAAAAGCACCCTGAACGCCGCGTTGTTGGGGGCGTTTGCGTCTGGCCGCAGAGGGGCCAGGGACCCTAAGCCGTGGTGGCAGAAAGCTTCCGGTACTCCAGCACGGTGTCGATGATCCCGTAATCCTTGGCCTCTTCGGCGGTCAGGATCTTGTCGCGGTCGGTGTCTTTGCGGATCTGCGCGGCGTCTTTGCCGGTATGCCGGGCCAGGGTGGTTTCCATCAGCGTGCGCATCCGCTCGATCTCGGCGGCCTGGATTTCCAGGTCGGAAAACTGGCCTTGGATCACGCCCGACAGCGAAGGCTGGTGGATCAATACCCGCGCGTTGGGCAACGCCATTCGCTTGCCCGGTGTTCCGGCGGCCAGTAGCACCGCCGCGGCCGAGGCGGCCTGCCCCAGGCAGACAGTCTGGATGTCGGCGCGCACATACTGCATCGTGTCGTAGATCGCCATCAGCGACGTGAACCCGCCGCCGGGCGAATTGATGTACATGGTGATGTCGCGGTCAGGATCCAGCGACTCCAGCACCAACAGCTGCGCCATGATGTCGTTGGCCGACGCGTCGTCGACTTGGACGCCGAGGAAGATGATGCGCTCCTCGAACAGCTTGTTGTACGGATTGGATTCTTTGACGCCCCAACTCGAATGCTCAATGAAGGACGGCAGGATGTAGCGGGCCTGCGGCTGGATATCGGGATTCATGATGGTGCTCCGTTGACTGGGGCGTTGGTGATGATGTGGTCGACAAAGCCGTACTCCAAGGCTTCCTGCGCGGTGAACCAGCGGTCGCGGTCCGAGTCTGCCATGATCCGTTCAACGGGCTGGCCGGTGAACTCGGCGTTGAGCCGGAACATCTCTTTCTTGATCAACGCGAATTGCTCGGCCTGAATGGCGATGTCGGCGGCGCTCCCGGTCACGCCGCCCATCGGCTGATGCATCAGAATCCGCGCATGCGGCAACGCGTAGCGCTTGCCCTTGGTGCCCGCGGCGAGCAGGAACTGACCCATCGAGGCGGCCAGACCCATCGCGTAGGTCGCGATATCGCAGGGTGCCAGCACCATGGTGTCGTAGATCGCCATGCCGGCGCTGATCGACCCGCCCGGCGAGTTGATGTACAGCGAGATGTCTTTGGCGGGATCTTCCGCGGCCAGCAGCAGAATCTGCGCGCAGAGCCGGTTGGCGATGTCGTCGTTGACCTCGGAGCCCAGGAAAATGATGCGCTCGGCGAGCAAACGCTCGTAGACCGAGTCGGTGAGGTTGAGACCCTGCGTGTTCGTACGCATGCCTGTCACGACGGGATACCTGCTTTCTCGAGTTGCGTCTGCACCGACATTAACCAACCGGCGACGTCATGCACTCCCCGAAGTGCCCGCGTTCGCTCACAGCGTGGCGTCATGTCGCCACGTCGGTCACGCTGACCGGCCGGGACACCGTGCTAGGCCTCGCCGGCGGCCTCATCGGCCGCAGTGGTTTCAACCTCATCGACCCCCTCAGCCTCATCGGCCTCGTCAGCCCTGCGTTTACCGAACAACTCACCAGTGTCGATGACGTGTCCGTCCGTGTCTTTAACCGTTGCCGCCTGCACCACGGCGGCCACCGTCAACCCCCGCCGCACGTCGGCAAACATGGCCGGCAACTGGTTGTTCTGCTGCAAAAACGACAGCAGCTGCGCAGGCTCGACACCGTATTGCCGGGACATCGACACCAGCCGTTCGGTGAGGTCGTCCTGACTGACCTGGATGCCCAGCTCATCGGCCAGGGCGTCCAGCACCAGCTGCGTCTTGACCGTCTTCTCGGCGGCGGCGCGGACATTTGCGTCGAACTGCTCGCGCGACGATCCCTGCTTGGCCAACGCCTCGGCGAATCTGGCTTCGTCGTGGTCGAGGCCGTGCAGTGCGTTGTGCATCGTTTCGTCGACGTGGGCCTGCACAATCGCCTCCGGCAGCGGGATGTCCACCTGCTCCAGCAGGCTATCCAGCGTGGCATTGCGGATCTTCTCGGCCTGCTGGATCTGCTTGGCCCGGCGGACTTGCTCGACCAGATTCGCGCGCAACTCGTCTATGGTGTCGAATTCGCTTGCCAGTTGCGCGAATTCGTCATCGAGTTCGGGCAGCTCGCGTTCCTTGACCGAGCCAACGGTGACAGTGACCTGAGCCTCCTGCCCCGCGTGCGGTCCATGTGCCAACGTGGTGGTGAACACCCCCGATTCGCCGGCCGACAAGCCGACGATCGCCTCGTCGAGGCCGTCGAC
>DASRFZ010000065.1:0-13493 GCA_035651275.1 Mycobacterium sp.
GAAGTTGGCGATCTTGTCCCGCAGATCGTTGACCGTGTCGACGGTGGCGTGAAACGCCTCGGTCTGCTCCTGGGTGGCCGCCGCGGACTGCTGCTGCAGCGCATACTGCTGCTTCAAAATGTCGATCGACTTGTCAATCTCGCCGGCCTGCTTCAACAGATCGTTGGCCCGCTCTTGTTGATAGGGCAGGTTTTCGATCTGCCCGGTATTGCCCGCGCTGATCTGAAACGGAATCGAGCTGTGATCCAACGGGGTACCCAACGGCCGGGTCATCGACTGCACCATCGCAATACCCGGGGTGTGAAAGATCGCCTTGGCCACCCGCTCCAACAAAATCATGTCCGCCGGATTCCGCAAATCATGATCGGCCTCAATCATCAACAACTCCGGATTGAGCCGGGCTTGAGAGAAGTGGCGTTCAGCGGCCGCATACCCAACATTCGCCGGCGCTGTGGCCGGCATGTAGTGGCGGGCGTCGTAGCTGGTCTTGTAACCCGGCAGGGCCAGCAGACCCACCAACGCCACCCCGATCGTCACCACCAAAATCGGCCCCGGCCAACGCACGATCGCCGTCCCGATCCGCCGCCACCCGCGCGTGCGCATCGCGCGCTTGGGATCAAACAGACCGAAGTGGGGTCCGACGGTCAGCACCGCCGGCGCCAGGGTGAGCGCGGCCACCAGCGCAACGAGCACGCCGATCGCGGCAGGGACCCCCAGCGTCTGGAAATAAGGCAGCCGGGTGAAGGTCAAACAGAACACCGCACCGGCAACCGTCAGACCCGAACCCAAGATGATGTGCGCGGTGCCTTTGTACATCGTGTAAAAGGCGGATCGCCGATCCTCCCCCGTCAAGCGTGCTTCGTGATATCGGCCGAGGATGAAGATTGCATAGTCGGTCCCTGCGGCGATGACCAGCAGGGTGAGCAGATTCGTCGAATACGTTGACAGCCCGATGATTCCGTAGTGCCCCAAGACAGCCACGACACCGCGGGACGCGGTCAACTCGATCATCACGGTGAAGAGCACGAGAATCACGGTGACTGAGCGGTAGACGAAAAACAGCATCAGCGCGATCACCCCGATAGTGATCAGCGTGACCTTCCACGTACCTTTACTGCCCACCTCGAACTGATCGGTGATCAAAGGCGCGGGGCCCGTCACATACGCCTTGACCCCGGGCGGCGGCCGCGATTGGTCCACGATGTCGCGCACAGAATCGACGGACTGATTGGCGATCGTCTCGCCCTGATTGCCTGCGAGATACACCTGCACCAACGCGGCCTTGCCGTCGGTGCTCTGCGAGCCCGCCGCCGTCAGCGGATCCCCCCAGAAATCCTGAATGTGCTCTACATGCTTGGTGTCTTGGGAGAGCTTTTTAATCAGGCCGTCGTAGTAGTGGTGCGCGTCGGCGCCGAGGGGCTTGTCGCCCTCGAGCACGATCATGGCGGCGCTGTCGGAATCGAACTCGTGGAAAACCTTTCCGATGCGCTTACTGGCCTGCTGCGACGGCGCGTCATGGGAACTCAGCGACACATTGTGCGCTTGGGCAACCCTCTCCAACTGCGGCACGAAAACGTTCGTGGTCGCGGCCAAGGCCAGCCAGAAAAATATGATCAGCACCGAAAAGCGCCGGATCATCTTCGGAAATGAAGCCCGCGGGCGGTGAAGGTTGCTCATCCGGCCGCGACCATCGCCACACCGGCGAGCAGCCCTCGGCTACCAACGCGGCCAACCGAAATTCGTTCCACCCGTAGCCTTTTCGATAAATGGTGACGCGATCGCCCGGGCGACAACAAACCTCCTGCCCCCAGGCGGCTCGACTGCGAAAACAGTACGGTACGGGACCGTCCTGGGCAAGGCGTGGCGTCGGTCTTACGCGTCGCTGACCTTGACCAGCATCTTGCCGATGTTGACTCCGGTGAACAGCCCATTGAGGGCGTCGACGCAGGACTCGATGCCGTCGAAGATGTGCTGGCGGTGCACCAGTCGGCCTTCCTCTTCCCATTGGCGCAGCGCAGTGAACGCCTCGTCGAATCGGCCCCACTCGTCGAGCGCATTGAATCCTTGCATCAGTGCGGTTTTGGCGAGCAGGTTGACGTAGTTGGCCGGCCCCGGATGGTCCCCGGTCAGGTAGCTGGAGATCACGCCACAGAGCACGACCCGCGCCTTCGGCGCCAGCCGACCCAGCACGGCGTCGAGGATCGGGCCACCGACGTTGTCGAAGTACACGTTGACCCCACGCGGGCAATGCTGCTTGAGCGCCGTTGGCACGTCGTCGGTCTTGTAGTCGATGCACGCGTCGAAGCCGAAGTCCTCGACGACCGCGCGGCACTTCGTCGGCCCGCCGGCAATGCCCACTACTCGCGCGCCCGCGATCTTGGCGATCTGCCCGGCCACCGATCCGGTCGCGCCCGCCGCGGCCGACACCACCACCGTCTCCCCGGGCTGCGGCCGTCCGATGCCGGTCATCCCGAAGTACGCGGTGGCGCCCGTCGGCCCGTACACCGACATCACCGCGAGCTGGTCGACGTTCGGACCGGGCACGGGCGTCGTGAACACGTCGTCGCGGACGATCACGTACTCCTGAAAGCCCGTCAGCGTAGTCACCACGTCGCCGAGAGAGTAAGCGTCGCAGCGCGATTCAACGACGACGCCGATCCCCGCCGCCCGGATGACCTCGCCCAACTGCACCGGCGGCAGGTAGCCGGGCTGGTCGTTCAGCCAGGTGCGGACGGCAGCGTCGATCCCGACGTACGTCGTGCGGACGAGCGCCTCGCCGTCGGCTGGCTCCGGCGCGGACACGGTGACGAGCTCGGTGTCGCCGGGCTGCACGAGTCCGGTCGGGCGTCGTCGCAGCAGGATCTGGCGATTCATCAAGCCGGGCACGATGCTGAACCTACCCAAGGCGCTGACGTGCGCCGAAACTCAAACGTTGGCGGTCACTGTCGGCGTGTCGCCACCAAGGTGTCGGTGTCGCCCGCTGTGACGGGCAGCGAGCCGACTACGGGCTGCTTATCAGCGAGCCGAACTTCGTCGCCAGCCACGGCTTGCGACCGAACGCCATCATGTTCAGACCAATGATCGGACGCCACTGCGCAATTCGGCCGTACCCGACAAGCAGGAACGCCACCGGGTCGGCGGAGATCACGCAGTCTGCCTTCTCGCCGGCCGCCGTGATCTCGGCAGTACCGTGATGGACCGCGAGCCGGTAGCGACCGCCGCCGCGGATCCGCAGTTCGAAACTGACCGACTCATTGGCGCTGCGAGTCGGATGGACGTATTGCGGCGCGACGGTCAGCACCCCGGGGATCACCAGCAGCGCGTCGGCGCGACTGATGCACCACCGTGCGCGGCCCGCGCGGGCGATATCGAGTCCATGCACCAACTGCTCGCCCAGCAGCAGGCAGGTCATGATCGGAGGCGTCAGGACGAGACCGTTGGCGGTGTGAATCGAGGTGCCCTCGTCCACGTTGGACGCCGCGTCGATGTAGCGCACGGCTTGCTCTTCGAGCGTGTCCGCCAGCCGCCGCATGTCGCGCTCGCCGACCATCTCCAGGTGCCGTGCATTGGCGGCCGCGCTGCGCTTCGACGGCGATCCCGACCCCACGGCAGCGACGCTGTGGCCCTCCAACCCCTCGGTGTACTCGGTCAGGTCGCCGACCATATGCGCGGCGGTCTGGGCCGCACTCCAGGTCAGGCCCGGTACCGGGGCATTCGGGGCGGGTGTCCGGCGCCAGAGCTCGGCGCTGCGCTCGACGGCCGCGCGGAATGCGACCAGCGCGTCGGCGTGGGCGCGGCGAGTGTCATCAGCAGGGGCGGTGTGACGCAAGTCTGTGGTTGTCATAGGCTGACTATTTCACATAATGATCCTATGTCAATAGGCTTCTTCCTGTTGATCGTCAGAAAAGTGGAGACATGCCCGACCCGCAACGGCCGTCGCTGCGCGCAGAGCAGGTGGCTCAAACGCGCGACGCGCTGATCCGCGCGGGCCGGCAACTGTTCGGCGACAAGGGTTTTCGAGACACCTCGGTCGACGACGTCGCCCGCCAAGCCCGCGTGACCACCGGCGCGCTGTACCACCACTTCCCTACCAAGACGGCGCTGTTCGAGGCCGTCTTCGAGGCCACGCACACCGATCTGATGGCCGCCTCGACCAACGCGGCCCAGGACGCGCACGACGCCGTCGACATGCTGGCGCGCGGATTCGACGCGTTCCTCGACGCATCTCTACGCCCCGACATCCAACGAATTTTGGTGCTCGACGCGCCCGCGGTACTAGGACCAGAGCGCTTCACCGAACTCGACGAGCGCTACGCCTTCACCACGATCGTCGCCGCGCTCGAACAGGCCGTTGAGGCTGGTGCGTTGCGTGTCGACGACCCGGAGACCGTCACGCGTCTGCTGCTTGGCGCCCTGACTCGCGGGGCGATGCTGATCGCGTCGTCACCTGATCCAGTCGGTGCGCGCGATTCCGTGTCGCGGTCAATTCGCGCTCTGCTCAACGGACTTCGGCCTTAGAGGAACGTGGGGGCGGCGCGCCCGGACACCAGCGGTAGCTCAAGCGCCGTGACGATACCCGCCGGCGCAGCGCACACATACGGCACCGAGTTCACGCAATGGGCCGCTGTCGCAACGATTCCCGGGTTGCTCACCAAGCCGGCCTCGACTGTCTCGGGTTGCCAACCCTTGATCGTTACGAACGTGTCGGGATTGCCCTTCACCTCCACCTCGAACCGCTCGCCGACGGGACCGAATGTCCATGGCGGGTCGAGGTTTTCCTCACCCATCAGCCAGTGCACGCCGATGCGCACCACCACCTCGCCGTCGACGACGGCTTCCCAGTGGAACCGCTGCCCCGCCACCTTGCCCGGCTCGATGGGCCCGATCGGCGAGTCGATCGGCGCAGTCGCCACCGCGATGCCGTGCACCGTGCGAATTTCGGCCTTCCCGGCCAGCCCGAGCTCCTGCAGCACCATGTTCGTGGACTGCACGAAGCCGCCGGTGAGCAATTTGAGCATCGGCCCCTGCTGAGCCTCTTCCCGCGTGCCGCCGAAACACATGATGTGCCGGACCACGTCGGCCGCGCCGTAGGTACGGATGTCGGAGAACTCCTCGGCACGCACGAACGTGACGGCCGACGACATCGCCGAGAACATCAGCGGGAACACCTCGGTGACGCCTCCGGGGTTGATCCCCGTGCCATGCAGGCTCACGTTGCCCTCGGCGCAGGCGGCGGCCAACGGTGCGGCCTCGCGCTCTGAGGGGTAGAACCACCCCACCGGGGTCACGACGTTCTTTCCCGATCGCAGCAGCGCCGCCACCTCGTCGGGGTTCGGCATCAGGGGTGCGTATACGACCGCGTCGGCCTCTGCGGCCAGGAGCTCGTCGATATTCGACGTCGCGGTCACCCCAAGAGGCGATGCGCCGATGATCTCACCAACATCCTTGCCGTGCTTGTCTTTTGAGTGGACCCAACATCCCGTCAACTCGAGCTCGGGATGGTTGAGTATGCATTCGATCGCGGCCTTGCCGACCGAGCCGGTTGCCCACTGGATCACTCGCCATGCCATGCCGACGAATCTAGCCCTGGCCCCCGGGGTCGCACGCTAACACCCTGTAAACCGACGATTGAGCCTGATCGTTACTGTTGACGGATGCCAGATTCGGTCTTGTTCGACGTGCGCGACCGGGTCGCGCTGATCACCGTCAACGATCCCGAACGCCGCAACGCGGTCACCCTCGACATTTCGGCCGGGCTGCGGGCGGCCATCTCTCGCGCGGAAGACGACTCTGGCGTCCACGCCGTGATCGTCACCGGCGCGGGGAGCGCGTTCTGCGCGGGCGCGGACTTGTCCAACTTGGGCAGTCGCCCCGCTCGGGAGAGTCTGCACCAGATCTATGACGGCTTCCTGGCAGTCGCCGACTGCACGCTTCCGACGGTCGCGGCCGTGAACGGGCCTGCGGTTGGGGCTGGGCTGAACCTCGCCCTGGCCTGCGATGTCCGTATCGCCGGCCCAAAGGCGGTGTTCGACCCCAGGTTTCAGAAGCTCGGCATCCACCCCGGCGGGGGCGCGACGTGGATGCTGCAGCGCGCGGCTGGCCCCGAAGTCGCTCGGGCTGCGCTGCTGTTCGGGATGCGGTTCGACGCGGAAGCCGCTGTGCGCCACCGCATTGCGCTGCGTGTCGCCGACGATCCCGTCGCGGCGGCCCTCGAATTGGCAGCGGGCCCCGCGTCGGCGCCGCGCGACATCGTGCTCGCGACCAAGGCGACAATGCGCTCCACCATCAGTCCCGGGTCCGTCGACACCGAGCAGCACGCGTTCGCGGTGGAGGCCGAGGTCGGCCCGCAGGCGGAGTCGTTGGCGTCGCCGGAGTTCGCCGAGCGCCTGGCCGCCGCCCGCCGCCGCTAACGCCCGTTTTGCGCGAGCGTGCGTGTCTGCACGTCGACACGCCGCGAGAGGTGAGCACTCGACGCACGTTCGTCGCCAGCGAGCGTGCACGTTGATACGGAATCACCCGGCGTGTTGTGCACAGACACGCACGCTCGCGCTTACAGGTCGAGCAGTGCGGTTTCCGGTGATTCGATGAGTTGCCTTAACTCACAGAGGAATTCGGCTACCTGCGCGCCGTCCGCGATGCGATGGTCGAACGCACACGTCAGCCTCACCGTCGGGCGGACCACCACGGCACCGTCCACCGCGACCGGCCTCGGCTTCAACGACCCGACGCCCAGAATTGCGGCTTCGGGATAGTTGATGACGGGCACACCGTCATCGAGCCCCAGCGCGCCGAAGTTCGACACCGTGAACGTCGACCCTTGCAAGTCGGCCGGGGCGATGCTGCCATCGCGCGCACTGTCGATCAAGGCTGCGACGGACGATGCCAATTCACGGGTGGTCTTGCTCTGCGCGTCCTTGACCACCGGCACCAGCAGACCACGCGTGGTCGCCACTGCAACACCGAGATTGACCGTCGGGTGCACATGCACTTGCGGGCCGCTGTCGTCCTCGACCCACGTCGAGTTGAGGACCAGATGACGGGTCAGCGCCAGCGTGAGCATGCGCAAAATCATCACGAACGGCGGAACGCCAGACAATGCCGTCAGCCGCGAACCGTCGACCTCGACGCTCGCATGGGCATCCGGGATCCGACTGCGCGACAGTGTCATTCGTTCGGCCATGCGGGCGCGAACGCCTGTCACGCGCGTCACCTCGCCGGATGATCCACCCGCAGAGGCCAGCACGTCGTCGCGTGAAATCACGCCGTTGGGACGAGTGCTCGGCTGCAATCCCGCGAGGTCGACGTGAAGATCCTTGGCCAGCTTACGAACTGCCGGCGCGGCGCGCGGACGCGGACTACTCGTGCGCCTGCTGGCGTCCATCGCGTCGTCGGTCCCGTAGCCGACCAACACCGGGTTACGCCCTTGGGGCGGCGCGCTTTCGGTGTCGATGCGGATCAGCACCGCGCCCACCGGAATCACGTCGCCGGCGTCGCCGCAGCGCTCGACGACGCGGCCCGCGTACGGGCTGGGGATCTCGACTTCGGCCTTCGCCGTCTCGACCGAGCACAGGGTCTGGTTGAGCTCGACTTCGTCACCCACGTCGACGGCCCAGCCCGTCAGCGTCACATCCTCCAAGCCCTCGCCGAGGTCGGGGACCCGAAAGGACTGGGTACTCATGACGCCTCCAGGACCTTCTCCACGCAATCCAGCAGCCGATCCGGGCCCGGCAGCCACAGCTTTTCCAACTGCGCCGGCGGATACGGGGTGTCAAAGCCGGTGGCCCGCAACACCGGTGCCTCCAGGTCGTAGAACAGCTCCTCCTGGATGCGAGCCGCGAGTTCGGCGCCGAAGCCCAATGTGCGCGGCCCCTCGTGCATCACCACCACGCGACCTGTCTTGCGCACGGATTCGGCGACGGTGTCGAAATCGAGTGGCTTGAGCGACCGCAGATCGACGACCTCGAGTTGCCAATCATGGTCGGCGGCAGCCATATCGGCTGTGCGCAGCGCTGTCTGCACCAGACCGCCGTACGTGAGGACGGTGACATGGTCACCGCGACGACGGACGGTCGCGCGCCCGATGGGCGGTCCGGGCGTGCTGGTGTCGATGTCTCCCCGCGACCAGTACCGGCGCTTAGGCTCGAGGTAGACCACAGGATCACGACTCGAGATCGCGTGCCGCAGTAACCAATACGCGTCGGACGGCGTCGACGGCACCACGACCTTCAGCCCCGCGGTGTGCACCCAATAGGTCTCGGTGGATTCCGAATGGTGTTCCACGGCACCGATTCCGCCGAATGACGGCACCCGTACAGTGACAGGCATATCGACATCACCATGGGTGCGCATCCGGTATTTCGCCAAGTGGCTGACGATCTGGTCGAACGCGGGATAGCTGAATCCGTCGAACTGAATCTCCGGGACGGGGACGAAGCCGCGCAGTGCAAGCCCGACGGCGATGCCGATCAACGCCGATTCGGCCAGCGGTGTGTCGAAACATCGCTGATCTCCGAAGGTTTCGGCGAGGCCCTCGGTCACCCGGAACACACCGCCCAATTTGGCCACGTCCTCGCCGAACACCAGCACCCGCTCGTCGGCGGCCATCGCGTCGTGCAGCGCCCGGTTGATCGCATGCACCATCGTCACGTTCGTTGCGGCCGCCACCTCGGTGAGCATCGGGCCGCGCGGTTCCGGTGTGGCCGTGGGGCGATCGATCATCTGCGTCATCTCACGCCTCCTTCGCCAACTCGCTCAGGAGTTGCTGCCGCTGCTGTGCGAGCTCCGGTGTGATGTCGGCGTACGTCGTGTCGAACATCTCCGTTACGTCCATGTCCGGCGCGTTCACGACGGCCTGACGCAGCTCGGCCCGCATGCGGGTCGACTTTGCCTGCACGCGTTCGTCGAGCCGCTCGCTGAACACGCCGACGTGCCGAAGGTACTTGCGGTACCGCGGAATCGGGTCAAGCGCGGCCCAATGGTCGACCTCATCCTGCGAGCGGTAGCGGGTCGGATCGTCTGACGTCGTGTGCGCGCCCATCCGGTAGGTGACCCCCTCGATCAGAGTGGGACCGTCGCCGCCGCGCGCCCTTTCGGCCGCTTCGGCCATCACGGCATAGCACGCCAGCGGATCATTGCCGTCGACGCGAATACCGGGCATTCCGTAGCCGACCGCACGATGAGCGATCGACGGGCCGGCCAGCTGACGGGTCACCGGCACCGAGATCGCCCAGTGGTTGTTCTGCACGAAGAAAATGCACGGTGCCTTGAACACCGACGCGACGTTCATCGCCTCGTGTGCGTCGCCTTCGCTGGTGGCGCCGTCACCGAGATACGCGACCGTCACCGAATCCTCACCCAGCCGTTGTGCCGCCATCGCTGCGCCGACGGCATGCAGCCCGTGAGTGCCGATCGGGATCGCGATCGGTGCAACGTGCTTCCGTGTGAAATCGATGCCGCCGTGCCATGTTCCGCGCCAGACCGCGCCGATCCTGGCAGGAGGAATACCGCGTACCAGGAACACGCCGAGTTCGCGATATTGCGGAAACAGCCAGTCGGACTTGCGAAGACAGGCCGCGGACCCGATTTGCGCGGCTTCTTGCCCGCGGCACGACGCGACGAGCGCCATCTCGCCCTGCCGCTGCAGATTGATGAACTCGGTGTCGAGTTCACGCGTGACGACCATCATTTCGTATAGCCAAGTCAGCGTTTCCTCGGGCAGCGCGCGGCGGTACCTGTCCTCGGCGGTCGGCAGCCCGTCCGGACCGATCAGCGTGATCGGCTCCAGATCGACTGCCGGAGCCGCCTGGCCGGCGACATTCGGTCTCATCCCATTCGTGGGCACGCCGCCTCCTTGGCCCCTTGACCTCAAGTCGGCGTCACTGCCCGGCGGGTTTCAGCAAACCCGCACACGCGCCCACGTGGGGTACCGGCGGCGGATCAGCCGGCGCCCGCCGTAGCACTGGCGCTGCCGCCATTATGCGCTCGAAATGGGGTGCTTCGCCGTATCAGTCGTGCAACGAAACACGTGTCGCGACGACCACGGCCGCAGCCTGCGGAGTTACCGGGCAGCAACCCTTTCGTTACAGGCCGGCCTCGCGGGCGATCAGCATCAACTGCACCTCGGTGGTGCCCTCGCCGATCTCCAAAATCTTGCTGTCGCGGTAGTGGCGCGCTACAGCGAACTCGTTCATGAAGCCGTACCCCCCGAAGATCTGGGTGGCGTCGCGGGCGTTGTCCATCGCCGCTTCGCTGGCCACCATCTTCGCAATCGCAGCTTCCTTCTTGAATGGCTTGCCCGACAACATCAGTGCCGCCGCGTCGTAGTACGCGGTTCGCGCAGTGTGTGCCCGTGCTTCCATCCTGGCAATCTTGAACGCGATCGCTTGGTGGCGGCCGATCGGTTGGCCAAACGCCTCGCGCTCCTTCGCGTACTTCACGCTTTCGTCGACGCAACCCTGCGCCGCGCCAACGGCCAACGCGGCAATGGCAATTCGTCCCTCGTCGAGGATGCGCAAGAAGTTCGCGTAGCCGCGACCACGCTCGCCCAGCAGGTTCTCCCGCGGAACGCGCACGTCGTCGAAGCTGAGCGGATGCGTGTCCGACGCGTTCCAACCCACCTTGTCATACGCGGGCTCGGCGGTAAATCCGTCGATCGGTACGGGCACGAGAATCGACGAGATCTCTTTGTGCTCAGCGTTTTTGCCGGTAACCGCCGTCACCGTGACCAGCTTGGTGATGTCGGTGCCGGAATTCGTGATGAACTGCTTGCTGCCGTTAATCACCCAGTGACCGTCGTCGAGCCGCGCTGTGGTCTTCGTCGCGCCCGCGTCCGTTCCGCCGCCGGGCTCCGTCAAGCCGAACGCAGCCAACGCGCGGCCACTGGTCAACTGCGGCAGCCACTCCTGCTTCTGTTGGTCATTTCCGAAGCGGTACACCGGCATCGCGCCCAGTGACACGCCGGCCTCGAGCGTGACCGCGACGCTCTGGTCGACCTTGCCCAGCTCTTCCAGCGCGAGACACAGGGCGAAGTAGTCGCCGCCCATCCCGCCGTACTCCTCAGGGAACGGCAACCCGAACAAACCCATGTCCGCCATGCCGGACACCACTTCGTATGGAAACGAATGCTCCGCGTCATGGCGGGCAGCAACCGGCGCGACAACACTGTTCGCGAAGTCGCGTACGGTCTTGACAAGCTGTTCGTAGTGGTCCGGCAGCATGCCGGTGGCCATCAAATCGCTCATGAGTGCTCTTCTTTCGGGTGTGCGGTAATCCGGGCCAGCGGCTGGCCCACCTTGACTTGGTCGCCGACATGCACGAGCAGTTCGGCCACTCCGTCGATCGGCGCGGTCAATGCGTGCTCCATCTTCATTGCCTCGACGGTGACGACGGCGGCGCCGGCACTGACGGGTGCACCCGAGTCGACGCCGACGGCGACGACGGTGCCAGGCATCGGACTGGTCAGTTCCGCGTCGCCGCTGTGTTCGTCGTCGGGACGGACCGCGGCCTCCTGTACTTCGGATAACACCACGGTGCCTGCGGACCCGGCGGTATCAGCCAGCCAGATCTGCCCATCCTGGCTCGCGACTCGGTATTCGCTGCGCAGGCCGTCAAGTGTGATCGACAGGAGAGGGCCAGCCAGAGATGCTGTGAGTGACCGCGTTTCACCGTCCTCGATGTATGCGAGCGCGCATTCCGGACGGCCTGTGATGTGGACGTGGTCGGTGCGTTCTGCGGCGTGCAGTCGGGTCGTCGTGGGCGCGGCCTCCCCGATCCGCCACCCGGAGGGCTGACTCCACAGGTCGCCAGTTGAGCCACCCCACGCCCGCAGCCACCGGTACGCAGCCGCCGCGATCAGATGCTCGTCGCCCGGGGACGCAGCGACGAAATCCCCGATGCGCCTGTCGATCAGGCCGGTATCCAGCTGGCCCGCAACGACGTCGGGGTCCGCGAGCAAGAAACGCAGGAACTCCACGTTGGTAGGCACACCCAGAACGGCTGTGCGGGCCAGCGCGCGATCGAGCAGCCGCAGCGCCGACGCACGGTCGCTGCCATGGGCGATGACCTTCGCCAGCATCGGATCGTATTCGCTGCCGATCGTCATTCCGGCGGCCAGGCCGGAATCGATTCGAATACCGCGGCTTTCGTCAGGTTCGACCACATCCAGCACAGCCCCACCTGTCGGCAGGAATCCGCGCGCCGGGTCTTCGGCATACACACGCGCCTCGATCGCATGGCCGTGCAGAGAAATGTCCTCCTGCGCAACCGGAAGCTTCTCCCCTGCCGCCACGCGAACCTGGCACTCGACCAGATCCCAGCCGGTGACCATCTCCGTCACGGGATGCTCGACCTGAAGCCGCGTGTTCATCTCTAGAAAAAAGAACTCGTCGGGACGGGCCGCGGAGACGATGAATTCGACTGTGCCCGCCCCGGTGTAGTCGACGCTGCGGGCGGTATCGCAAGCCGCCGCGCCGATCCTGGCCCGAGTCGCGTCGTCGAGCAGCGGCGAGGGCGCCTCCTCGATAACCTTCTGGTGGCGCCGCTGCAGGCTGCACTCACGCTCGCCGAAATGGACGACGTTGCCGTAGCGATCGGCTAGCACCTGCACCTCGATGTGCCTGGGGTGCAACACATATCGCTCGAGAAACAGCGTGTCGTCACCGAACGCCGCCGCCGACTCCCGGCGCGCAGACACCAATGCGTTGGCGAGCTCCGACGGTTCCGACACCACGCGCATGCCCTTGCCGCCGCCGCCCGCGGACGGTTTCACGAGCACCGGAAACCCAATCTCGGGTGCTGCGGCGATCAGCTCGTCGTCGGTGAGACCGGGCCGCGCGATGCCGGGCACTACCGGTACGCCGAATTCGGCGACCGCCGCCTTCGCCGCAATCTTGTCGCCCATCGTCTTGATCGCGGCGGCGGGCGGCCCGATGAACACGATGCCGGCGGCGTCCAGTGCGGCCGCGAATTCGGCGTTCTCCGAGAGGAATCCGTATCCGGGATGCACGGCCTGCGCGCCGGTGCGGCGTGCGGCGTCGACGACGGCCTCGATGTTCAAGTAGCTGTCACGGGCGGGTGGGGGCCCGATGCGCACCGCAACGTCGGCGTCGGCGACGTGCCGTGCGCGGGCGTCGGCGTCGCTGTAGACGGCGACCGAACGGATGCCGAGTCTACGTAGCGTCCGGACGACGCGGACCGCGATCTCGCCGCGGTTGGCCACCAGCACAGTGTCGAATGTCATGCCGTCACATCCGGAACACGCCGTAGGAGACCGACTCGACGGGCGCCTGACCGACAATCGAAAGCGCAAGGCCCAGAACAATTCTGGTGTCAGCCGGATCGATGACGCCGTCATCCCACAGCCGGGCCGTCGAATAGTACGGATTGCCCTGGTCCTCGTACTGGGCGCGGATCGGCGCTTTGAACGCCTCTTGGTCTTCGTCAGACCAGGGCGTGCCCGCCGCTTCGAGCGCTTCGGACCGCACGGTCGCCAGCAC
>DASRFZ010000066.1:0-15462 GCA_035651275.1 Mycobacterium sp.
GGTGGCTGGCGAAGACATTAGCGTCCAGGCGCTCTCCGACCGGTGCATTGCGCAGCTGGCCCGCTTCAAGGCACCCAAAGAATTCATCTTCGTCGAGCAGATACGCCGGCTCGGCAACGGCAAGGCCGACTATCGCTGGGCGAAAACCGTTGCGACACGGCAGGAGACTCTTGCATGACTGGCGTCATCGACTGTCTGGTCAACGTCCACTTCGGCGAGACCGAGGTGCAGCCCAGCTGGATGCTCAAGGTGCGCGACGATTACTTCAAGGGTCCGGCGTCGATGTTCGCCCCGGTGGAGTTGTCCGAACTCCTCGACGAGATGGACGAGCAGGGCGTACGCAATGCGATTCTGATGGACAACGTCGCCAAGCCGTCCGTGACGGCGCGCAAATTCGTTGAGGCCAAACCGGATCGGTTCGTGTTGGCGATGGGCGGCGTCAACCTGCTCAAGCCGGTGCAGTCACTCCGCGAGTTGACCGCCGTCGTCAACGATCTTCCCGTCGCCTACGCCGTCGTCGGCCCCAGCTTTTGGGGCGACGGACAATACCCGCCAACCGATGCCGTCTACTACCCGCTGTACGCGAAGTGCGCCGAGCTGGAATTGCCGCTGTGCATGAACACTGGCATTCCGGGGCCGCCGATCCCGGGTGAGGTGCAGAACCCCATCTACCTCGACCGAGTGTGCGTGCGGTTTCCCGAGCTGAAGCTGTGCATGATTCACGGCGCTGATCCGTGGTGGGACATCGCGATTCGGCTGCTGATCAAGTATGAGAACTTGCGCTTGATGACGTCGGCGTGGTCACCGAAGCGACTTCCCGAGAGCCTGCTGCACTACATGCGCACTCGCGGGACCAACAAGGTGATCTACGCGTCGGACTGGCCGGTGTTGCGAATGCGTCGCCTCGTGCCCGAAGCGCTGGCGCTCGACCTCTCGGACGACGTCCGGGAGAACTACCTCCACAACAACGCACAAGAGTTTTTCTTCACCGGTCGAAAGGACTGACGATGGACCGTTACGAATTGCGCAGGATCGACTACAGCCTGTCTGAGGATCATAAAGCGCTGCAGCAAGCGTACCGTCAGTTCTTCAAGACACATTGCCCGATCGAAACTGTCCGCGCCGCAGAGGAATCCGGGTTCGATAAGAACTTGTGGGAGAGGCTCTGCGCGATGGGTGCGACAACGATGGCGCTGCCTGAGTCGTCGGGTGGGGACGGAGCGACGCTGGTCGACCTTACCCTGGTGGCCGAAGAGGTGGGGCGCTCGCTCGCACCGGTGCCCTGGATCGACCACGTCTGCGCGGCGCGGCTGCTCGCGCGGCTAGCGGCGTTGCCGGACAACGTCGTCAACGGCTTCGAGATCGCGACGCTTGATCCGCGGCTCGGCGTCGTCGACGGTAAGCGGCTGATCGCATCAGGATCGATCGCCGACCACATCGTCGTGCGTGACGGCGACGACGTGGTGCGCCTGACGTTCGACACCCGGCCCTCGCGCGTCGACAACATCGGCCTGCTGCCGATGGCGTGGGTCGATCCCGCCGCGACCGACAGTCGAACCGTCATCGGCGGTGCCGATGCGGTTGCCGAATACCAACGCGCGCTTGATGAGTGGCGTGTGCTGATGGCAGCCGCGCTGGTGGGTCTTGTCGAGGAGACAATGCAGATCGCGGCGGAATTCTCCAAGACGCGGTACACGCTCGGTGTGCCGATCTCGACCCTGCAGGCGATCTCGCATCCGCTGGCCAACATCGCGATCACGGTGCAGGGCGGGCGCAACCTCGCGCGCCGCGCCGCGTGGTTCCTGGACAACGAGCCCGACGAGCGCCCGGAGCTGGCACCGTCGGCGTTCGTGTTCATGGCCGAGGAGGCGTCGAAGGCCGCCACAATGGCAGTGCATATCCAAGGCGGACTTGGCGTTTCGTCCGAAGCAGCCGCCACTGCGTACCTGGTGCGCGCCCGCGGGTGGCCGTTGGCGGCGGGTGATCCGGGTTCCAGCGCACGGTATGTCGCCGAGCTCGTCGCCGCCCGGGAAGCGAAGGTCTAGCCGATGGATTTCTCACGAGTCGAGCTGTCGGACGACGACGAAAAGTTCCTCGAAGAGGCTCGCAATTTCCTGCGCACTCATGTGACTGAGGAGGTCATTCGGCGGGACCGCGAGACGGGTGACAACTTCGACGAGGGTGTGCACCTTGCCCTGGGTGAGGCGGGATACCTTGCGGGGGAATGGAAGCCGGCGTCAGACGGCGGCTTCAGCCGCGTGCGCCGACGCATCTGGGAACTGGAGAAGCGGCGTGCTCATGTGCCCTGGGTGACCTGGGGGACCAGCGCGATGATCGCGCGGTCGGTGCAGAAGTTCGGGTCGCCCGAGTTGCAGCAGGAGGTCATGCCCGGGTTCTTCAGCGGACACGTCCGGATGTGCCTCGGCTACACCGAGCCTGAAGGTGGATCCGACGTCGCCACCTGCAAGACCAGAGCGGTCCGCGACGGTGACGAATGGGTGATCAACGGGTCGAAGATGTTCACCACCGGCGCACACAACTGTCAGTACGTCTTCCTCATCACCAACACCGATCCCGACGCGCCGAAACACAAGAGCCTGACCATGTTTCTGGTTCCGCTGACGACTGAAGGCATCGAGATCCAGGGCATCCGCACCGTCGATGGCGACCGCACCAACATCGTCTACTACACCGACGTCCGCGTCCCCGACAAGTATCGGCTCGGTGAGGTCAATGGCGGCTGGACGGTGGTGCGCGAACCGCTCAACGTCGAGCACGGAGCGGTGGAGGCCGCTCCCGATGGCCTGCAAGACGTGTCGATCATGATGCACCAGGCCGGCTTCATGGCCGACGCTGTGGACACGGTCGCGGCGAAAGCCAACATCAGCGATGGCTCGGTGGCATATCGGTTGGGCCGCAGCGTCGCTCGGATGGAAGCGGCACTGTCGGCGCCGAGCATCTTCGGTCGTGTGGCGATCGCGCAGACGATGCGTGACATCTCGCCGGACCTGATGGACATCCTCGGCACCGCGTCGTGTCTGCCCGTCGGCACCGATGGGGCCGCCGACGACGGCGCATCGGAATATGTGTACCGCTTCGCGCCGCTGGTCGGCATCTACGGCGGCACGCTCGAGGTGTTTCGCAACATGATCGCGCAGCACGTGTTGGGACTCGGGAAACCGGCGTACGCGCCGCCGGCCTAGTACCGCGAGCGTGCGTGTCTGCACGCCGACACGCTGTCGACGGCGCGCATTTTCGCGCATTCGCGACCCGACGAGCGTGCGCGATTGCACACATTTCCTCGGCGTGTCGTGTACAGACACGCACGCTCGCGCAAACGACGCAACGACCTACGCGATGGCGCCTTGGTTTTTGAGTTCTGCGATGCGGTCCCAGTCCATCCCGATCTCGAGCAGCACCAGCTCGGTGTGCTCCGACGCCTGCGGCGCGCGCGTCGTCGTCAACGGCTCGTGGTTGAACTGCACCGGGCCGCGAACGACTTTGAACGGTGCCCCGCCGTCGGCGGCCTCGACTTCGACGATCATGTCGTTTGCGATCGCCTGCTCGTCTGTCGCGAGATCGAGGAAGCTCTGGAACGGCGCCCACTGACCCTTCATCGTCTTCAGATGCTGACGCCAGTACTCGAACGGCTTGCTGCGAATCGCTTCCGTGATGAGTTCGACTGCAGCCTCGGCGTTTTCGATCAGCGGAAGGACGTCGCTGAACCGCGGGTCGTCGGCCAGCTCAGGCAAACCTAGATGCTCGAACGCGTCGCGGATGTAACCCGTGGGGCTGACGATGCACAGGTTGATCGTGCCGCCGTCCGAGGTCTGGTAGTTACCCATGAACGGGTTGACCGTCGGGCCGACGGAGCCGGGCATGACCGACCGCATGATCTCGCCGGTCTCCATGCCTTGCGTCATGCTCGCACCACCTGCCCACCATGCCGTGCTGAGCAGCGATACGTCGAGTTCGGTCGCCTCGCCGGTGCGGTCGCGGTGGAACAGTGCCGCAGAGATCCCGCCGGCGATGAACATTCCACCGATCGAGTCGCCGAACGCCGGAATACCTTGCGACAGCGCGCCGCCCAGCTCCTCGGGCGTCAATGCGTGACCCACTCCGCTGCGCGTCCAGAACGCGGTTCCGTCGAAACCGCCGACGTCGCGCTCGGGTCCCTTGTCGCCGTAAGCACTTCCGCGGGCGTAGATGATGTCCGGGTTCACTTTGCGGATGTCCTCGACGTCGAACTTGTTCTTCTGCCGCACCGCGGGCATGTAGTTGGTCAGGAAGACGTCTGACGTTTTGGCGATCTCGTACAGCACCTCCTGGCCGCCGGGCGTGGAGATGTCGATTCCGACACTGCGCTTGCCCCGGTTCGGGTGCTCGATCAACGGATGGCGGTCCGGATTGAGTTGAAAGCCACCCATGTTGATGAACCCTCGTTGCGTGTCGCCGCGGACGGGATGCTCGACCTTGATGACGTCGGCACCCCAGTCGGCGAGGATCGCGCCGGCCGCGGGGACGAACGTGAACTGCGCTACTTCCAGGACGCGAACGCCCTGCATCACCTTGACCACGCCAAGAATCAAACCACGTCGAACGTCACCGGCAGCGCCGTAGGGGAGCGGAACGGATTTCCCCGGATGTGCGGATCGTCGTCGGTCCGCAACGTGATGTTGGTCAGCCGGTCCAGCAGGCTCTCGAGCGCGACTCGGGTCTCCAGCCGGGCCAAATGCAGTCCGAGACAGGTATGTTCCCCCGCCGCAAACGAAATGTGCGGCACCGGCTTGCGGAAGATGTCGAATTCCTCGGACCGCTCCCACCGGTGTTCGTCGCGGTTCGCCGAGCCGATGCAGACGTCGATCATCGATTCCGCCGGTATCTCGACGCCGAGCAGCTCCGTGTCCTCCGTGGCAAACCGCTGCACCGACGTCAAAGGCGTTTCGTACCGGAGGTTTTCCTCGATCGCCGGACCGATCAGATCGCGATCGGCTACCACCGCCGCGAACTGGTCCGGCCGCGACAGCAGGTTGTAGAGCAGGTTTCCCGACGAGCGGTAGGTGGTTTCGAGCCCGGCCGGCAACAGCAGCCGCAGGAACGAATAGATCGCTTCGTCGGACAGCTTCTCGCCGTCGATCTCAGCGCTCACCAGATCGCCGATGATGTCGTCGGTTGGCGTGCTCTTGCGTTTCTCGATTTGCATGAGGAAGTACTCCTGCAACTCAGCGGCCGCTTCGAAGGCGGTCTTGTAATCGAAGTTGTAGCTGATGAGTTGGACCGCGCGGCGCCGGAACATCGGTAGGTCTTCCTCGGGCAAGCCGAGCAACTGCGAGATCACCCGCGTCGGAAATTCGAATGTGAACTTGCGCACCAGATCCGCTTCCCCGGCGTCGGCAAACTCGTCGATCAGCGCGGTGCAGACGGGCCGCACGATTTCGGGCTCCCACCGTGCCAACGACTTCATCTTGAACGCCGCCGATACCAGGTTGCGGTGCTCGCGGTGCTCCTTGCCCTCCATCGCGAGAATGGTCCGGCCGGTGAACAATCCGATGGACGTGTCGTAGCCGCGCGAATTGAACAGCCGTGCGTCACGCAGCACGGTGTTGACGGCATCGAACGACAGCGCGGAGAACACCTGCTTCGGTCTCATCGACTCGGGCAGCAACGAGTAATCGATCAGCGGTCCGCGGAAGACGCCGCCCTGGTGGCGCTTCTCGGCGAAGAACGGGTAGGGGTCGCGCTTCCATTCCGCGGCACGATCGGCTGACAGAATGTCCTGAGCTTGCGTCTCCACGGCTGGTCTCCGAGTGTCGGGGTGCAGGCGGTATGATCCTACTGTAAAGATTACAGTATTGATACCAGCGCCTGGCGGAGAGGGGAAACGCCCAGATGAATGACGTCGCGATCATCGGCGTGGGCCTGCACCCGTTCGGCCGGTTCGAGGGCAAGTCCGCGATGCAGATGGGCGCCGACGCGATCTTCGCCGCGGTTGCCGATGCGGGTGTGCAGTGGCGCGACATCCAGTTCGGCGTCGGCGGCAGCTGGACCGTCGCCAACCCCGACGCGATCGTGAGCCTGGTCGGGCTCACGGGAATTCCGTTCACCGACGTGTTCAATGCGTGCGCCACGGCGGCGAGCGCCGCCAAAGCCTGCGCCGACGGTATTCGGTTGGGCGACTACGACATCGGCATCGCCGTCGGGATGGACAAGCACCCGCGCGGTGCGTTCACTGAAGACCCTGCGCTGGTCGGCATGCCCAGCTGGTACGCGCAGAACGGGCAATACCTCACGACCAAATTCTTTGGAATGAAGGCCAACCGCTACCTGCATCAGCACGGCATCTCCCAGAACACGCTCGCGAGGGTGGCGGCGAAGAACTTCCGCAACGGAGCGTTGAACCCGAATGCGTTCCGGCGCAAGCCGATACCAGAGGAGGACATCCTCAATTCGGCGATGCTGAACTACCCGCTGACCCAGTACATGTTCTGCGCGCCGGACGAGGGCGCCGCTGCCGTCGTGATGTGCCGCGCAGACATCGCCCACCGGTACACGTCGAAGCCGGTGTACCTGCGAGCCGTCGAAGTCCGGACGCGGCGTTATGGCGCATACGAGGTGAACACGACATTCGCGCCCGTCGAGGAGGACGTGGCGCCGACGGTGTATGCAGCCCGGGCTGCCTTCGAAAAGGCAGGCGTGGCACCGAAAGACGTCGACGTCATCCAGCTTCAGGACACCGACGCCGGCGCCGAAGTGATCCACATGGCTGAGTGCGGATTCTGCGCAGACGGTGACCAGGAGAAGCTATTGGACGACGGCGCAACGGAAATCGGCGGCGCGATGCCGGTCAACACCGACGGCGGGCTGATCGCCAACGGCGAGCCGATCGGCGCATCCGGGCTGCGGCAGATTCACGAGCTGGTGCGGCAGTTGCGCGGGGAGGCGGGCGAGCGTCAGGTGCCCGGCGAGCCGCGGGTCGGGTTCGCTCAGCTGTACGGCGCGCCCGGTACGGCGGCGGCCACCGTCGTCTCGCTGTGATTTCGGTGCGTTTTCATGCGCTGAGCGCCGGTTAGCGCACCGAAATCGCTTGTTCGCGCGCCCAGCGGTAGTCGGCTTTGCCCGCGGGGCTGCGCTGGATCACCTCGCGGAACACCACGTCCTTCGGCAGCTTGTAGCGGGCGATGGTCTTCGCCGCATGCGCGATCAAATCGTCGGCATCGGCCGTGGCGCCGTCCGCGAGCGCGACGACGGCGACGACTTCGTTGCCCCAGCGTTCACTGGGCCGGCCGGCCACGACGACGTCGGCGACCGCGGGATGGGACGCGATCGCCATCTCGACTTCTTCGGCGAAGATCTTCTCGCCACCCGAGTTGATGGTCACCGAGTCGCGGCCGAGCAACTCGATCGAGCCGTCTGCGAGGTGACGCGCGCGGTCGCCGGGCACCGCGTAGCGCACCCCGTCGATCACCGGGAACGTTGCCGCTGTTTTTGCTGCATCACCCTTATACCCAAGCGGCACATAGCCTTTCTGCGCCAACCAGCCCATACCGTCGTGGCCGGGCGCCAGGATGCTGCTCAGGTCTTCGGCCGCGACGGAGGTATCCGGGCCGGCATTGAATGTGCCCGTCGACACCGCGCCCGGCAGCGACATGTGGTGCATCTGCGCGCCGGTCTCCGAGGAACCGACCCCGTCGACGACGACCGCGTTGGGCAATGCCTTGATCAACCGCTCTTTGATCGACGGGGTCAACAGCGCGCCGCCGTTGGCGATTACGCCCAGCGAGGAGAGGTCGGCGGTGCTGTTTTCGATCGCGGTGAGAAGCGGCCGCGAGATCGCGTCGCCGACGACGGTCACCACAGCCACCCGCTCCCGTTCGATCGTGCGGATGACCTCGTTGGCGTCGAAGTGGTCGACGGTCGACGCGAACACCAGTGACTGCCCTGTGGTGATCGCGGTCATGACGCCCCACTGCGCGGCGCCGTGCATCAGCGGCGGCAGGACCATGATCTTCGTGCCCGGGTTCTCGGCGGCGCGGGCCGCGATTTCGTCGTAGGAGCCCATCACCTCACGTGTCATCAAATTGCGCCCGCCGAACGACGTCACGAAGATGTCGTGCTGGCGCCACAGCACGCCCTTCGGCATTCCGGTGGTGCCGCCGGTGTACAGCACGTAAAGGTCGTCAGGGGATGGCCGCACGGGAGGAGGTTCCGGCGGCGTCGACGCGATGACGGTCTCGTAATCGACTGCGCCGTCGAGCAATTCGTTTCCCGAGCCGTCGGCGATCTGGATGAGCACCTTGAGCTCAGGCAGGTCGGGCAGCACCTCGGCGACCCGCGGCGCGAACGCGGCGTGATAGATGAGTGCGGTCGCGCCGGCATCAGCGAGCAGGTATTGCAGTTCGGCCTTCACGTAGCGGTAGTTGACGTTGAACGGTGCCACGCGCGCTCGCCAAGCGGCGAGCATTGACTCGACGTATTCGTTGCCGTTGTAGGCGTAAATCCCGACGAGGTCCTGGCCGACCTCGTGGCCCGCGAGTCCCGACCGTTCCGTGCGGCAGCCGAGCCCGCGGGAATGAAGATACGACGCCAGCCGGGTCGACCGGTCGACGATCTCGGCATACGTGTACCGCTTGTCGCCCTGAATGATCAGTTCACGGTCGGCCAACACGGCCGTAACAGCGTCGGCGACTTCGGGAACCGTGAACTGAGGAATCGGGTTCATGCAGAGACGATATCGCCGGGCGCCACCTCATAGAACTGGGTGGCCCATTTCCGCAGCGCCATATAGGGTTTCGCGTCGACCTTGGACAGCGGCGGCTTCTCGATGTACTCCTGGTAGCGCCAGATGTCGAGATCTTCCCAGACGGTGCCAAGGAACTGCTTTTCCACCTGCGCGCGCACCTTGTCGGGCGGGATATCGGACGTCTCGCCGTCGACCTTCGGCCACCAGATCGAATAGAACATCGTCGACACGCCGTCGTCGACGGGCGTGACCGCGAAAATCAGGCGATGGTTCGACGAACCCTCGAACACGCTGATCGCTCCGCCGAGGCCGAACATGTGGCTGTGAATCCGCAGCGCCATCTTGTCGGGATCGTCGCTGCTGGCGTCCGGCCAGCCGGTGAGGAACTGCCACTGCTGCTCGACGATTCGCCAGTCCAGGCAGACGGGTGTGACGCTCGCTTTATGCACGTATTTGAAATGCGAACTGTCCGGGCCATTTTCGGCCACGATCTGTGGATGTACGGGTTCGTTCTCGGTGCGCCGGGAGAACTCCGGATACGGCCGGTAGTACGCCGACGGGTCGGTGGCGAATTGCGGGAACGACGTGAAGATGTCGGGCATCTCCCATTGCGGTTCTTTGCCCTGCGGTTGATGCCATGCGAACACGCAGCCGTACTGCTCGACGACCGGGTACACCCGCAGTTTCAGCGCGCGGTTGGGCCGGTCCGGCTGGTACGGGATGTAGTGGTTGGAGCCGTCGGGACCCCAGCGCCATCCGTGGAACGGGCACTCGACGCAGTCGCCGACGACCTTGCCGCCGTGGCCGATGTGCGCGCCGAGATGCCGGCAGTGCGCCTGCAGCAAATGCAGTTCGCCGGAGTCGTCGCGGTAGGCGACCAGGTCGTCGCCGAAGTAGTGCAGTGGACGCACCTCACCTGCGGGGAATTCGGCGGACCAGCCGATCATGAACCAGCCGGTGACTTTCCAGGTGAACGGGACTTTCACGCCGCGACCCTCCCACTGCGCTCTTCGTTACTGAATACATTACAGTATAGATTTCTGCGGTATACCGGAGGAAGGCGGCGTATGGCGGGACCAAAGAAGCTCGTGATCGGTGCGAGCGGCTTCGTCGGGTCACACGTCACCCGACAGCTTGTCGAACGCGGCGACGACGTGCGGGTGATGATCCGCAAAACCAGCTCGACCAAAGGCATCTCGGACCTTGACGTCGAGTACCGGTACGGCGACATCTTCGACGACGACGCGCTGCGCGACGCGATGGACGGCTGCGACGTTGTGTTCTACTGCGTGGTCGACACCCGAGCATGGCTGCGTGATCCCGCCCCGCTGTTCAAGGCAAACGTCGAGGGCCTTCGCCGCGTGCTGGACGCCGCCGTCGAGGCGTCGCTGCGCAAGTTCGTCTTCACCAGCACGATCGGCACCATCGCGCTTACGGGCGATCGGCCGGCCACCGAAGACGACCCGTTTAACTGGTACGACAAGGGCGGCGCCTACATCGAATCCCGAGTTCAGGCAGAGAATCTCGTGCTGCAGTGCGCCCGGGAGCGCGGCCTGCCCGCCGTCGCGCTCTGCATCTCCAACACCTATGGGCCGCTCGACTGGGGGCCCACTCCTCACGGCAGCCTTGTCGCGGCGGTTGCCGCCGGGAAGGTGCCGTTCTACATCAAGGGTCTGGCCTACAAAGTGGTCGGTATCGAGGACGCGGCCACCGCGCTTCTGCTCGCCGCTGACAATGGCCGCGTCGGCGAGCGGTACATCATTTCCGAGCGGCTCATGACGTGGCAGGAGATCTTCGAAACCGCCGCCGACGCAGTCGGGACGCGGCCGCCGCGGCTCGGGATTCCGTTCCGGGCGTGGCAGGTCTCGGGTGTCCTCGGGGAGGTTGCGTCGCATGTCCTGCGCCGCGACATGCCGGTCAACAAAGTCAGCGCCCGGCTGGCACACATCATGTCGCCGATGGATCACAGCAAGGCCGTGCGCGAATTGGGTTGGCGGCCAAGCCCGACTCCGGACGCGATCCGCAAGGCCGCGCAGTTCTACGAAGAGCAGCGCCGCCAGCGAGCCACTGCGCGCGAAACCGGCGTTTCGCACACAAACCGCGAGTAGCAATATGCGAAACGGCGGTTTCGCACGGGTTATGACGGGCGAGCCATCGTCGAACTCGGCGCGGCCCAGTCGGTCGAGATGAAGCGGTGCCGGATCAGCCAGTCGTCGCCGACCGGTACGAACGTGTCCCGGTACCGGCCGTAGTGGTCGAGCCCGATCTCTGTGAGGACGGTGAAGTACGACGCGACCCGTGCTTGTTGGCGCGTCAGCTCGAGAAAGCGGATGTTGGTCAGGTTGTGCCGCACGATGCGAACCGGGCCGCCGACGGCTGCGGGAGTGCCGACGCCACCGATGAACTCGGCGATCGCGGCGCGACCTCGCACCGGGTCCGAGCCGCGAAGCTGCAATTCGCCGTCCTCGCAGAAACTTCCGGCGAACTCGTCGAGCCGCATCGCATCACCTGACCAGTTGTAGCGTGCAAGAGTGTCCCGGATGCGTTCGCGCGCAACGACTTCCCACAACTCCACCGCTATGCCACCGACCGGAACACGTACGCGCCCGCAGTGGTCACACGGTCGTCGACGCCTTCGTCGTGCATCAAGACGCGGACCGCGACCGTGTCGTCGGCGCCCGCGATCGGCTCAGTGTCCACCCGGAACGGGCCGGCTTTTCCGCGCGCGATGAACATCACGTGACACGAAACACCTTGCAGCAGTTCGGTGCCCGCGACACTAGCCGCGGCATCGAGCGCGGCGGTCTCCAGCATGACGAACTGCGGGCCGATGTGCAGTGCGGCGTCGGGGGAAGCGACCCGATCCTCCAATTCCGGCAGGGCCCAATGACCATCGTCGCGGCGGTGTCCGCCGAACACCTGCCACAGCGGCGGCAGGTCGGGAGAGTCGACGACCTCGATTGGGTCGACCGGCATCTTCTGCAGGCCCTCGGGAGGCGTGCCGATGCTGATGCCCTGGCCCTCGATCAGCGCGAGCACCCGCGCTGGCTGGTCCGCGTCGACGATCTTCGCACGGCTGTAACCCATTTGGCGGCCACGCTTCAGCGGCTCGGAGATGATTTCCAGGCGGCGGACGTCGCGGCCCGGGTCGATCACCTGGCAGGAGTGGATGACCGGGTTGGGTACAGCCTCGAGGTCGGTCATGTGGCCGCTCTCCGGCGAGGCGATTCCAAGCACGGCGAGCAACACCCCGCCGGCGGCATTGCGCATGTCGCGGCGCAGCGTGACGGTGTTGTCGATCGGGCCGAGATCCATCGAAGAGTAAGTGCGGCCGATGTAGCGGTAGCTCAGCAGTCCGCCCCAGCGACGCCGCAGCTCGGCTGCATAGGCTTCGGGTTGGTTGGTGAGTTCACGAATGTCTCGCGGCATCGGGCCCTTCCTTTCGTGGCACCCGATCCATGTTACGAATGTGCCTGTGACGATGACTGACCGCACTCTCGACGAACTCGGCTACTACCTGCTGGCCGGCGCGGGCGGCGAGGGCCCCGCGACGTTGATGGACGACGCGCGTCGTGGCGAGCAGATGGGCTTCGGCACGGCGTTCATCTCGGAGCGCTGGAACGTCAAGGAGGCGTCGTCTCTCGTCGGCGCGGCGTGCGCTGTCACGAACAGGATGCAAATCGCCACGGCGGCAACGAATCACAACACTCGCCATCCGCTGATCACCGCATCGTGGGCGACGACGATGCACCGGCTGTCGGGAGGCAGGTTCACCCTTGGCATCGGTCGGGGGATCGCCGCCGTGTACTCGGCGTTCGGCGTGCCCGCGGTGACCACCGCGCAGATGGAGGACTTCGCCAGCGTGATGCGCCGCCTCTGGCACGGCGAGCTGATCTTCAACCACGACGGACCACTGGGCAAGTACCCGGTGTTGTTCCTCGATCCCGACTTCGACGAGGACATCCGGCTGGCGATCGTCGCGTTCGGACCACAGACACTTGCGTTGGGCGGCAGGGCATTCGACGACGTCATCCTGCACACGTACTTCACCCCCGAAACGCTGCAGCGGTGCGTGAAGACCGTGAAGGATGCCGCCGAGCGGGCTGGCCGCGATCCCGCCACCGTAAAAGTGTGGTCGTGTTTCGCCACCGTCGGCGACCACCTCCCCGAGGAGTTACGGCTGAAGAAGACGGTCGCGCGGCTGGCCACCTACCTGCAGGGCTACGGCGATCTCATGGTGACGACGAATGGCTGGGACCCCGCTGTGCTGCAACGCTTTCGGGAGGATTCGGTGGTGACGTCGATCGCCGGCGGAATCGACCACAAGGCCACGCCTGAGCAGATCGAGCACATCGCGACCCTGATCCCCGACGAGTGGCTGGAGCCGTCGGCCACCGGGTCGGCGCAGCAGTGTGTGGACCGGATTCGCAAAGAGTTCGACTACGGTGCCGACTGCGTGATCATGCACGGCGCCACGCCCGACGAGCTGGCCCCGATCGTCGAGGCGTACCGCGGAGCCTGCAGCCACCAGGGCATCAGCCGCTGACAGTAAGGAGGCCCACGATGATCAACGGCACGTTCGACGCGTCGCGGTACCGGTGGAAGGAGGTCACCGGTGTGTCGGGAGCAAGACACAAGATTCACCACGACTACACGATCCTGGGTTACGACCGCGACGCCGGGACGCTGGACATGATCGTGCGCTGGCAAGGCGACGGCGGGCACTGCCCGATCCACCGGCACGCCGCAGTCACGAGCGTCATCGTCCTCGAAGGTGAGCAACACCTGTGGGACGTCGACGAGGACGGGTCGATCAGCAATCACCGCTTTCGCCGCGCAGGCGACTACGCGCTGACCGGAAATGACCAAAAGCCCCACCTGGAGCGCGGCGGGCCCGACGGTGGCGTCGTTTATTTCGGCGCCCGCCCGGATTCGCCCAGTGATCTGCTCTACGAGATCTACGACGCCGACATGAATATGGTCGCCGAAATCACGATCGATTCTCTCGTCGCCGACTTCGAGGCAGATCTATAAGCCGTTGTCGCGTCGACCTCCTTGGGTGTCGGCATCGAGTAGCCGCTTGACGACCTTTCCCGTCGCGTTGCGGGGCAGCGCATCAACGAAAACGACGTCGCGGGGAACCTTGAATCGGGCGAGCTGTTGGCGCACATAGTCTTTGACGTCCTGTTCGGTCAGGCCGACGTCGCGGCGCGCGACGACGAAGCTGCGCACACGCTGGCCATACTCGTCGTCCGGAACGCCGATGACGGCGGCCTCGAGGATGCCGGGGTGAGCGGCGAGCGCTTCTTCCACCTCGGCGGGAAAGACGTTTTCGCCGCCCGAGACGATCATGTCGTCGGCTCGGCCGTCGACGAACAGCCTGCCCGCGTCGTCGAAGTGGCCGACATCGCCGGTGGCCATCAGCCCGTCGATCAATTCCTTTGTGCCACCGCCGGTGTAACCGTTGAACTGAATGCGGTTGGCAACGAAAATTCGGCCCTGATGGCCACGCGGCAGGGGATATCCCGCGTCGTCGAACAGCTTCACCACGGCCCCCGGCACCACGCGCCCGACGCATCCGGGCTCGACCGTCAGATCCCTCGGTGTTGCCACGGTGGCATATGCAACCTCGGTGGAGCCATACATGTTGTAGATGACCGGGCCGAAAGCGCCCATGGCTTCGCGGCATAGCTTCGACCCGAGTTGTGATCCCGCGACGAAGACTATGCGCAGCGACTCACGAGGGTTCCCGGTCCATGCTTCAGAACCGAGATCGATCATGCGGCGCAGCATGATCGGCACCGCAATCAGTGCAGTGGCATGGTGCTTGGAAAGACTTTCAAGAGTTTGGCGGGGATCGAACCGTCTTCGTACCACCAAGGTTGAACCGAGCAGCAACCCGAGCATCGCCTGGCCGAAGCCGAGTGCATGAAACAGCGGAACGGCGCATTCTGTGATCTCGCGTGCACGAAACGGCGCCTTGGAAAGCAAGCCGCCGGCCGGCATCAGCGAACGCGGCTCGGAGCGTGGCGCGCCCTTCGGTGTTCCGGTGGTGCCGCTGGTCAGAATGACCACCTGAGCCGGCGCAGCGGGTTTGGGCGGGGGCCACGGATCGCCGTCGCCGATCAGCGCCTCGAGGCTGTTGTGTGCGGGATCTTCGCTCCACGCCAGCATGCACCCTAGCCGCACGTCCACGCCGGCGACTGCGTCGGCGTACTCGGCGTCGTGGACGAGAAGATCGGCGCCCTCGCGGCGCGCCACTTCCTGAAGCTGGGCTGAGCCAAAGTCGGTGTTGAGCAGGATAATTCGTGCGCCGCTCTTGGCGGCGGCGAACAATGCGTCAAGGAAACCCCGATGGTTGCGCGCCAGGATGCCCACGCCGTCACCAGCGCGCAGCCCTCGACGCCGCCAGTCGTTGGCCACCGCGTTGGAGCGTGCCTCCAATTCGGCGAAGCTCACCGGGCCACGCTCATCGATCAGTGCGATGCGGTCACCGTGGCGCGCGGCAGCGATGGTGACCGCCGCGCCCACCGAACCGTAGCGGCGCATTGCCCGTGTGATGGCACCGAGCCGGCGTATCGGCATGGGGCTGAGCCCTCCGGCGCGAGCCACCTGCGCCAGGGCCCAGGATTCGCCCGCGATACGGGATACAGCCACTGCCGGCCCGATCAAGCGGTCGATGTCGTGGCGGGGCGGTGACCGCGGTAGTCGACCTGCCAGTG
>DASRFZ010000067.1:0-9833 GCA_035651275.1 Mycobacterium sp.
CCAGGGACCACGACCAACACGGTGCCGAGTGCGATCAGCGCACTGTCAGTGAGGACACCGTGCGGTGTGCCGACGCCGGCACGAAGCCTGATCAGCTGACGTTTCGCCTGCGAGCCGGCCAGGGTGATTCCGGCGAGGAACGCGGCCAGCAGAAGCAACAGCGTCCAGCCCAGGCCGACCGCCCATGTGAGCGCAACGACGGCCGCCAGTTCGACGACGACATACACGAGGAACCACCGCATACTTGGGAAACGCACCATCACCGGTCAGGGTTCCTGACTGGTGGGCTTGAGTTCGAGGCCGACGTTCTTCTGCATCCCGTTGCGGATGTACTTGCTGAAAAGGTTGAACACCTTGCCGATGAGTCCGTAGCGCTTCCCGATCGCGCTGTAGACGGCGTCGTTGTGGGACTTGTCGAGGATCGTCGCGGTGGCTTCGACGGCGTCGCTTTTGGGATTGCCCCTCAGGTCGCACGCGGCGAGCGTCACGCGAGACGTGTTACGGATTCGCTTGACCTTCCACGAGTCTTCTTCGGTGATGACGAGCAGGCGATCGCCGTCGGGCGCCGCCCAGATGGGTGTCGGCTTGGGCCGACCGTCTTTGGTGAACGTCGTCAGCAGAATGTATTGAGACTTCGCGATGTCCGCGAACGTGTCGGCCACGTCTACAACCTATGCCTCGAGCTGGCCCTCGGCTTCGAGCAGCGCCCGCCTGAGCCCGTCGACCGTCTCGGCGTCCGGCTTCTCCCACATCCCGCGGCTGACGGCTTCGAGCAGGCGCTCGGCCATTCCGTGCAGCGCCCACGGGTTGGACTCGGCCATGAATTTTCGGTTCACGTCGTCGAAGACGTACTGCTCGGTCAGCCGCTCGTACATCCAGTCGGCGATCACGCCCGCGGTGGCGTCGTACCCGAAGAGGTAGTCGACGGTGGCTGCCATCTCGAAGGCACCCTTGTAGCCGTGCCGTCGCATTGCGGCCATCCACCGCGGGTTCGTGACGCGGGCGCGGAAGACGCGTGCCGTCTCCTCGCTGAGGCTGCGGGTGCGCACCGCGTCCGGCCGGGTGTTGTCGCCGATGTAGGCGGCCGGGTCTTTTCCTGTCAGCGCGCGGACAGTGGCGACCATGCCGCCGTGGTATTGGAAGTAGTCGTCGGAGTCGGCAATGTCGTGTTCTCGGGTGTCAGTGTTCTTGGCGGCGACGGCAATTCGGCCGTACTGACGCTGCATGTCCTCGGACGCCGGGGCACCATCCAGATCGCGGCCGTATGCGAATCCGCCCCATGCGGTGTAGACCTCGGCGAGGTCTGCGTCGCTGCGCCACGCGCGGCTGTCGATCAGCTGCAAGAGGCCGGCGCCGTATGTGCCCGGCTTCGAGCCGAAAACCCTTGTGGTAGCTCGTCGTTCGTCGTTGTGCTCGGCAAGGTCGGCCTGGGTGTGAGCGCGGACGAAGTTCTGCTCAGGTGGTTCGTCGAGGCCGGCGGCCAGCCGCACTGCGTCGTCGAGCATCGTGACGACATGCGGGAAAGCGTCGCGGAAGAACCCGGAGATCCGCACCGTGACGTCAATCCTCGGCCTTTGCAGCTCGGCAAGCGGGATCGGCTCCAGTCCGGTCACGCGCCGCGACGCGTCGTCCCATTGCGGTCGAACACCAAGCAGTGCAAGGACTTCCGCGATGTCATCTCCTGCGGTCCGCATTGCCGAGGTGCCCCATACCGACAGCCCTACGGATTGCGGCCACTGACCGAAGTCTTCGCGGTAGCGCGTGAGCAGCGAATCCGCCAGCGCCACACCGGTTTCCCAGGCAAGCCGTGACGGTACCGCCTTCGGGTCGACGGAATAGAAGTTGCGGCCGGTCGGCAGCACGTTGACCAGTCCCCGCAGCGGCGAACCGGACGGCCCGGCGGGAATGAACCGGCCGTCGAGTGCGCGCAGCACCTGGTCGATTTCGGCTTTCGTCCCAGCGAGGCGCGGCACAACCTCGGTGGCGGCGAACCGCAGGATGGCGGCGATCTGCGGATCGTCGGTGAGACGCTCGACGGCGTCGGGCGACCACCCGTGTACCTGCAACGCCGCCACCAGCGCCCGGGCCTGTGCTTCGGCGGCGTCGACCGCCCCGCGATCGGCTGCGTCCTCGGCCAGACCGAGCGCCTCGCGCAGACCGGGCAGCGTCTGGCCGCCGGCCCACAGTTGCCGTGCGCGCAGGATCGCCAGCACCAGGTCGAGTTGGTGCTCGGCTTCCGGTGCCTGGCCGAGAATGTGCAGGCCGTCGCGGATCTGCGCGTCCTTGATTTCGCAGAGCCAGCCATCGACGTGCAGCAGGATGTCGTCGAACTGCTCGTCTTTCGGCCGCTCGGCCAAGCCGAGGTCGTGGTCAAGTTTGGCGGCCTGGATCAGCGTCCAGATCTGCTGGCGGATCGCGGGCAACTTGGCGGGGTCGAGGGCGGCAATCGAGGCGTGCTCGTCGAGCAGCTGCTCGAGTTTCGCGATGTCACCGTAGGTTTCGGCCCGCGCCATCGGCGGGATGAGGTGGTCGACCAGCACGGCGTGGGCGCGTCGCTTGGCCTGGGTGCCCTCACCGGGGTCGTTGACGAGGAACGGGTAGATCAGCGGCAGATCGCCAAGGGCGGCGTCGGGCCCACAGGCGGCGGACATGCCAAGCGTCTTGCCGGGCAGCCATTCCAGGTTGCCGTGCTTGCCGAGGTGCACGATCGCGTCGGCCTTGAACGCATCGCGCAACCAGTAGTACGCCGCCAGATAGTGGTGGCTGGGCGGCAGGTCGGGATCGTGGTAGATCGCGACCGGGTTGTCGCCGAATCCCCTGGGGGGCTGCACGATGAGAACGAGGTGGTCGAATTGCATTGCGGCAATGACGATTTCGCCGTCGGGATCTCGTGCGTGATCGACGAACAGATTGCCCGGGGCGGCTCCCCAGTGTTTCTCGACGCGAGTGCGGAATTCGTCCGGCAGCGTCGCGAACCAGGTTCGGTATTCATGGGCCGGGACGCGGATAGGGTTACCGGTGAACTGCGCTGACGTGAGCCAGTCGGGGTCCTGTCCCCCGCGTTCGATCAGGGCGTGGACCAGGGCGTCACCATCGCGGGCGTCGAGACCGGGAACGTTGCCGACGCGATAACCGTTCTCGCGCATGGCTTCTAGGAGCGCGATGGCACTGGCGGGAGTGTCCAGGCCGACGGCGTTGCCGATCCTCGCATGTTTGGTGGGATAGGCGGAGAACACCACGGCGACGCGCTTGTCGGCGGGCGCGATGCGGCGCAATCGGGCCTGCCGCAAGGCAATACCGGCGACGCGCGCACACCGTTCCGGGTCGGGCACATACGCAATGAGCCCCTCGTCGTCAATCTCCTTGAACGAGAACGGAACTGTGATGATGCGCCCGTCGAACTCCGGGACGGCGACTTGGCTGGCGACGTCGAGTGGGCTGAGCCCGTCATCGTTGGCCGCCCAGGCGGCGCGCGGGCTGGTGAGGCAGAGTCCCTGCAGAATCGGAATGTCGAGGGCGGCAAGGTGTGCGACGCTCCAGCTCTCGTCGTCCCCGCCGGCCGCCGACAGGGCGGGGGTCGCTCCCCCGGCGGCCAGGACGGTGACGACCATCGCGTCGGCAGTCTTGAGCAGTTCGATGAGCGGGGGTTCAGCGGCGCGCAGCGATGCGCAATACACGGGAAGTGCTCGGCCACCGGCGTTTTCGATCGCGGAGCAGAGCGCATCGACGTAGTCGGTGTTGCCGGCCAGGTGCTGCGCGCGGTAGTAAAGGACCGCGATCGTAGGGCCGTCGTCATTTGTTGACGCCCGGTCGAGCAGACCCCATGTCGGGGACGGCGTGGGCGGGGCGAACCCGTAACCGGTCATGAGCACGGTGTCGGACAGGAACGCGTGCAGTTGGCGCAGATTCTCGACCCCGCCGTGGGCGAGGTACAGATGGGTCTGCACCGCGATGCCGGCGGCCACCGTCGAGCGGTTCATCAGCTCGGCGTCGGCGGCCTGCTCCCCGCTGACCACCACGGTGGGCACGCCGCTTGCTGTCACCGCGTCGATGCCGTCCTGCCATGACCGATAGCCGCCGAGAATGCGGACGATTGCGAGGTCGACGCCGGTCAACAGGTCGGACAGATCGGCGATGTCGATGCGCGACGGGTTCGCCCACCGGTAAGCCGCGCCGCTGGCACGCGCCGTGATCAGGTCAGTGTCGGAGGTCGACAGCAGCAGGAAGGTCGGCTCGGACACCCGTTATTACTACCTCAGGCCGTCCGCACCTCGAAATCTCGAAGGTCGCGGTCCAGCAACAGCTCGCGATGCCGCCGCGGCACCCACGGAAATAGCTCGGGCAGGCCGTCCTTGCCGAGGTACCAGCTACTGCACCCCGTCAGCCAGACAGTGTTCGGCATCGCGGCTTTCATGCTGTCGTTGTATTCCTTCGTCGCCGCCTCGGTTGGTGCCGCCGCGATGATCCGGCCGTCGCGGATCTGAGTGATCCACCACATCGCATAGTCCGCCTGGTCCTCGGCGACGGGCACCAGCGACTGGTTGCCGATCGGCGAATGCGGACCCGTCATCATGAACAGGTTCGGAAATCCCGGCACCGCGATCGAGCGATACGCGAACGGCCCATCCGCCCACACGTCGTTGAGCGCGATCCCGTTCTCGCCGATGACCTCCATCGGCCGCACATACGCACGCGCGTCGAAGCCCGTCGCGAACACCAACACGTCCAATTCGTGCAACACGCCGTCGGCCGTCACGACGCCGCGCGGCTCGATGTGGTCGATGCCCTCGGTGATCACCTCAACGTCCGGCTTCTGCACGGCCTTGTAGTAGTTGCCGGCGAAGACCAACCTCTTGCACATCGGCTGGTCCTTCGGAGTCAGCTTGCGCCGCAACACAGGATCTCGCACCGACAGTCGCAGATTCCACCGGCACTGAACGGAATACAGCCACCGCTGCCACCCCGGCTCGACGGGCGCCCGGCCGAATATCGAGCTGACGAACCACGCCCAGAACCGGTAGACGACCGCATTCAACAACGGCAGGCGGCGCATCAGCGCCTTGGTGACCCGGGTGTACTCCCGGTTCGGCCACGGTGCAATCCACTGCGCTGTGCGCTGAAATACCTTGAGCTGCTGGACATTCCCGCCCAACTCGGCGGTGATCTGCACACCGGTGGAACCGGTGCCGATCACGCCGATTCGCTTGTCCGGCAACGATACCGAGTGATCCCAGCGCGACGAATGAAACGACGGTCCCGCGAACGTGTCGCGGCCTGCGATGTCGGGGTATCGCGGTACCCGGAGGAATCCGGTTGCGGTGACGAGCACGTCGAACGGCTCGTCGCCCCTTTCCGTCGTCAGCCACCACTGTCCGTCGCGGTAGCGCGCCGCACGCACCTCGGTGTCGAACCTAATGTGCGGCCGGATGTTTCGCTCGTCGGCAACCGCGCGGAAGTAGTCCTGGATCTCGGGACCCGGCGGAAGGAACCGTGACCACTCCGGATTGGGCCGGAATGAATAGCTGTAATAGCGCGACGGGATGTCACACGTCAGCCCCGGATAGGTGTTGTCGCGCCACGTTCCGCCGACGTCGGAGGCTTGCTCGAAGATCGTGTACGACTCGATGCCGGCCTGTTGCAGCTTGATCGCCATGCACAGCCCGGACATCCCGGCACCGATGATCGCGACGCTGACGTCGCGTCCCGAACTCACGCCTTGCGACGATACGCCGGCACCCCGCGAAGTGACTCCAAAACCGCCTGCGCGACATCGACCACCCGCGGGCGGTCGAGGAACGCGACGTGGTCGCCGGGAAACCGGTCAACAGCCAACGGACCCGCGTGGTAGCCATCCCAGCCCAGAAGATGGGCGTCTGACTGCGATGCGGAGCCCTCAGTCACGAACAGGTGCAGTGGCACGGTGTGGCCGGGCTTGTCGTAGCTGCAGATGATTTCGCGGGCCGATTGGATGTCGTATTGCTTGGCGACGGACTGGGCAACATCGGGGGGCTCCCGGCGCACAGACAAAGTGGCGACGCCTTCCCGAAGTATCCGCTTGCCGACCACCCGGTACTTGACCCACTGTTCGCGCGGAGGCCGCCGCAGCATCCGGCGCAGTCGTCCCCAGGTCGTTCGCATCAGCTGCATCAGCGGTGGCGCCGGCGTGTCGAAGATGCCGAGCCAGCCCACCTCCTCGCCGGCGTCGACCAATTGCCGCGCGAGCTCGTAGGCAACGATGGCCCCCAACGAGAAACCCGCCAGCGCGTACGGCCCGGACGGCTGACGCTCGCGGATCGCCTCGCGGACTTCGGCTGCCAGCCGCTGGATTTCCTGCGAGGGGTCCAGCGGCTCATCGGGCGCAACGAGTTTGAGCGCATGCACCGGCTGCTCGACGCCCCATTGCGCCGCGAAGTGCCTCGCAGCCATCGCGCATGCGACGTCGGGGAAGACGAAATGCAATGGCGGATTGGCCTCGTCGAGATCGCGCCGATCGCCCGCGCCCGGCGAGGCGACTAGCGCCGCCAGTGCGGCGACGGTTCTGCCGCTGTCCAGGAATGCTGGAAGAGACAGCTCGACGCCGAATCTCCGATGCATCTCGAAAATCAGCCGCACTGCCAGCAGCGAATGTCCGCCCACGTCAAAGAAATCCGTGTTCACGTCTGCGACCGGCTCGCCCAGCAGCTCGGCCCACAGCGCGGCGACGCGCCGTTCCGCGTCGTTACGCGGACGCTCATCCTCTGACTGCACACTGCGCAACCGTGAGGGAGCAGGGAGCGCCGCCCTGTCGAGTTTTCCTCGCGCCGTTTTCGGAAGCTCCGCCAGATGCACGAAGGCGCCGGGCACCATGTGCTCGGGCAGCCGGCGACGGAGCCAGTCGCGCAGTTCGTGATCCTCCAGCCGACCACTTTCGTCGACGACGTACGCGACGAGATACCGGTCGCCGTTCGGCGCGTCGCGCGCAACGACCGCGGATGCCTTGACTTCCGGGTGTTCGCACAACCTCGCTTCGATCTCCGCGGGCTCAATGCGAAAGCCCCTGATCTTCACCTGATCGTCGTAGCGGCCGAGGTGCTGGAGCCGGCCGTCGGCAAGGAACCTGCCCCGGTCACCCGTCAGGTAGAGCCGGCCGCCGGCGACGAACGGGTCGTCGACGAAGCGACGCGCTTGCTCTTCGGGGCGATCGAGGTAGCCGCGGGCCACCCACGGTCCGCCGATCGCGACCTCACCAGGCAGCCCGACCGGTTGCATGCGGCGTTGCCTGTCAAGGACATACACCCGAACCCCGGGCAGCGGAGTGCCCAGAGTGTTCCTGTCCCCGGGGTCCAGCCGCGCGCCGCCGTTGATGATCGTGGTCTCGGTGGGGCCCCAGCAGTTCCACACCGCGCGGCACCGTTCTTGCAGCTCGCCGGCCAGCGTGTCGGACAGCGTTTCCCCGGCGGTGGCGGCGGTCAGCCGAGGCTCGCCGCTCCACCCGGACGCCACCAGCGCTCCCCACATCGTCGGCGTTGCCATCATGTACGTCGCACCCACCGCGGAGATAAGCCGGCCCACCGCAATGGGATTCATCATCTGCTCACGCGTCGCGAGAACCAGGCGCGCGCCGCAAGCGAGCGTGCAGAAGATATCCCCGATCGCGAGGTCGAACGACGTCGCCGACACCGACAACACCGTGTCGGCGTCCGTCACGCCGAACCGGCGATACATGGTCTGCATCAGGCTCGTGAGGTTGCCGTGCTCGATGAGCACGCCCTTCGGCCGTCCGGTCGAACCGGACGTGTAGATGATGTACGCCAGATCGTCGAGTGAAACAACTTCGGGCTCAGCGTCGCCCGCGGCCCGTAGCTCTCTGAGGAGGGCCTCGGTGACGACGACGGTCGCGCCGGTCTCCTTGATGCAGAAGTCGTTTCGTGCGGCAGGCTGGCCGGGGTCCAACGGGAGGAACGCCGCACCGCACTTGAGGATGCCGAGCAGAGTCGCGACCAGGTCTGGTGTGCGCCCCAACAGCGTGGCCACCACCGCCCCGCGGCGAACCCCCGCCGTGCGCAGCTGCGCGCCGATCGCGTTCGCGCGCGCGTCGAGCCGCCGATACGTCAGCGAACGGTCACCAACCTGAACAGCCACCGCGTCGGGCGTGCGTTCGGCCTGAGCGCGGACGAGTTCGTGGATGCACGCCGACGAAATGTCCTCCGGTGCAGGCGGATTCCAGCCTAGCTGGCGTCGCCGATCGTCGTCGGTCACCAGGTCGTGATCGGACATCGGCATGTCCGGCGCATCCGCGACGGCGTCGAGCAGCCGGACCCAGCACCGCGCCATTTCGCGTGCCGTCGCCGGGTCGAAAAGGTCGGTGCTGAAGAACAGGCCGCCCGTGAGGTGACCTTCCGGACGTTCGTCGAGGTGCATGCTGATGTCGAACTTCGTCGACGCGACCTTGTGGATCACCTCCCGCTCCACTAAGCGCACCGACCACTCTTCGCCTTTCGACGTCACCGGTGGCCGAAGCAGGAGCGCGGCTTGGAACAGCGGATTGTTCCGAGGATCACGGGGTATGGCGAGTTCGCCGATCAGCGTCTCGAACGGCACGGCGTCGCTGACCGCATCGGTGACGACGTACCGAATCCGTTCCACCAGCGCGGTAAAGGGCTCCTCGGGGATCACCGCACATCGCACGACGAGCGGCGTCACGCAGTAACCCGCCACTGTCAGCAGATCCTTGCGGTAACGCAGGTCGTGTGGCGTGCCGAACACGACGTCGGTGGATTCCGTGTAGCTGTGCAGCCACCAGGCGTAGGCGGCTGCGAGCGCATGGAAGAGCGTGCCGCCGGCTCGGCGACCGATCCTCCGCAACCCTTCGACAGTTCTGCGTTCGAGTGCAACGGGTACCGCGGCACCCGCGAAGCGGTGCCCAGCGGGAAGCGGTCGGTCGGTGGGCGGCAGCGTGGGTGTCACGTCGGCGAGCCGGTCACGCCAGCGGTCGATTCGCGCGGCCACCTGTGGTCCCGCGACCCAATCCCGTTCCCACTCCGTGTAATCCGCGTACTGGGCTTCCGGTTCAGGAAGCGAAGGAGGTTGGCCCAGTGAATAGCTTCGGTAGCACGCGATGAATTCCGGGAACACGACGTTGTACAGCGTCACACCGTCGAAAATCAGGTGCGGCATGCCGAGATAGAGCCGATGGTCGTCGCCGGAGACCCGGATGATCCGCGCGCGCAGCAACGGTCCGCGGGCGAGGTCGTACGCGACGGCGGTGTCGGCGGCGACGATGTCGAACGCCTGCCGTTCGGCCTCTGCGGGCTCCAGATGTGACAGGTCGACCAGCGGAACATCGATTTCCGTTGGAGGATTGACGAATTGGTGCGGCACGCCTTCGATGTCATCGAAGGTTGTGCGCAGTGCGTCATGTCGTCTGACCACCTCGATGAGGGCCCGACGTGCCGCACTTGCGTCCAGCGCACCCCTCTTGCGGATCTCGATCAGTTCGTTGTAGGCCCCCGACTCAGGCGCGAGTTGCTGCAGATACCACAGCTGGTTTTGCGACACCGACAGCGGCAGTGGACCGGATTGCGTTGTTCGCAACGGTTCTTCCGCAGCGCGCAAACTGCCTGCACGCACACGGTTTTCGAGCGCGGCGCGACGCAACTCGTCGAGCCGTTGCGCACCAGACGTCATAACCGCCACCGGATCGGCAGGCTCTCCAGGCCGCGCAGGCCCAGATTCGTCGCTCGCCACTGCGGCGCCTCGACTGCCAGCTCCAGGCCGTCGAGGCGCGACAGCAGTGTCTCGAACGCGATGTGGGCTTCCAGCCTTGCCAGCGGCGCGCCGAAGCAGAAATGCTC
>DASRFZ010000068.1:0-9203 GCA_035651275.1 Mycobacterium sp.
GCACGCCGCTGCCAGCGCACGAGCCAGCGGTTCGAAGGAGTGGTTGGTGCCGAGCACCATGCCGCCGCCGTGAAAGTACACGAGCACCGGCGCGACAGGATCCGCCGACGGCCGGTAGATCCTCAGCGGAATCCGGCCAGCAGGACCCGGGATGGCGCGGTTTTCGATCTGCGCCATGACCGCCATGTCCTCTGGATGGGGAGCCGACTCAATTTCGGCACGCACTACCATCAGGCCGCGCTGCCGCATCGGGGGGATGTCGCCGAACGATGCGACACGCGCCGCGGCGTCTGCATCAAGCGGCGGGATCGTCAATGCGGTGCGGGGTCGAAGCGGCGCAATGTGTGCAGTGTCGGGGGCCGTTGCGACGCAAGGACTTCGGCACGCTCAGCCATCGCTGAGCCGACGTAGTCCGGCTGGGTCAACAGATAGAACCGGCCGGCCGCGGACTGCTCGAACACCGTTTCTGCGGCGGTAATCGGGTCCATTGCCTCGGCTTTGATATCCAGCATCGCGGCCCGCTGCGACTCTGCTGCGGCGATGTCACCGTCGGTCACGCCGCCGGCGGATTCGAAGATGTCGGACACCACGGCTCCGGGCAGCACCGCCTGCACGGTGATGTGATCGCTGTGACCGGCCAGTTCTATGTCGAGACGCAGACATTCGGTGAGCGCTAGAACGGCGTGTTTGCTCATGATGTAGGGCGCCTGCAGCGGCACCACGGCGACGCCGCCGATCGACGACAGGTTCCACACCCACGCCGCAGTGTCGCTCTTGAGCATCGAGGGCACGAACGCGCGAATGCCGTTGAACACGCCACTGATGTTGATGTCTACCAACCGCTTCCAGTTGGCTACCGGCGTATCCCACAAGTAGCCGAACTGTTCTACCCCCGCGTTGTTCACAAGCAGTCGCACGGGACCGATGTCGCGGTAGGTGAAGTCGGCCAACTCTTGCACCGCATCTGCGTCGCGCACGTCGCACACCACGTCGACGGCAGTGCTGCCTGCGTCCAGCAATTCGTCGCGCAGTTGCGCGATGGCATCGGCATTGATGTCGGCGAGCACCACCGTCATGCCGAGCCTGGCGGCGTATCGAGCCAGTCCGGCCCCAATGCCGGCACCTGCGCCGGTGATGACTGCAACGCCGCCGGCGAAGATGTCGCGCGCGGTCACGGCACTAGCCGGCCGCCGCGCTGTTGGCCGCCTGCGATAAGGGAACCGACTCTTGGGTATCGAGGACCACCTCCATCGAGGTGAACTGCAGTCTTTCCGCGCGACGTGCCACCGCGACGTCGACGATCGCCGTTGAGTTCACGAACGGCACGGAATTGGCGGTGTGGCAAACGAGCAGGTAGAAGCGCGCCTTGGCCGCGTCACCGTCGACACCGGTGCGGAAGACGTTGATTGCCATGTGGCGTAACGGATATGGGCTCGCGTTGCGGTGGTCGACCATCCACGCCATCGTCTCGTCGCGGCCACGCACATCGGCGCGCAGAAGTTCCTCGAATGGACTGGCACCGGTGTCGCTTCGGGTGATGTAGTGGACGTCGTCGGCGAACCGCTCGGCCAACTCGCCGAAATGTGCCTCGTCGTAGTGGTACCAAAACTCGGCGATGAACTCTTGCAGTTCGGCCAGCGAGATGTCGTTGCTCACCTGTGCCCTCCCAAGTGGTCGCGCGCCGACGGCGCCGGCGAGCCGCTACCAAGTGAACCGGCTCGGCGCACAGAATGGCGGTGTTGATGACCGGTCAGCGGAACACCACTTACTGCGCGGCGGCTGGTCTGTCCCGCCATCGGTTATCCCGATGAGCGGAATGGTCCGACGCCGGCCACCAAGGCTCCTGATACAACGATCACGAACCCAGACCACACCGATAAGAGAGTGCCGCCGATGCCTACGCCGCAGCCCACCCCGGACTTTCGTCGGATCGAGGCTGACAGTGTGCCGACGCGTTTCGCCCGCGGATGGCACTGCCTCGGGCTGGTGAGAGATCTCGGCGACGGCGCGCCGCACGGCATCTCCGCGTTCGGCAAGAAGCTGGTGGTGTTCCGCGCCGCCGACGGGACCATCAACGTTCTCGACGGGTACTGCAGGCATATGGGAGGCGATCTTTCGCAGGGTGAGGTCAAGGGCAACGAGATCGCCTGTCCTTTTCACGACTGGCGGTGGGGCGGGGACGGCCGTTGCAAGCGGGTTCCGTATGCCAAGCGGGTGCCGCGGCTGGCGCGGACCGCGACGTGGACGACCCTCGAGCAGGACGGGATGCTGTTCGTCTGGAATGACCCCGAAGGCAATCCCCCGCCGACCGATGTAACGATCCCTCGCATCCCGGGTGCCGAGAGCGACGAGTGGACTGACTGGCATTGGTATACAACAACTGTCAACACCAACTGCCGGGAGATCGTCGACAACGTCGTCGACATGGCGCACTTCTTCTATGTGCACGGTTCGATGCCCACGTACTTCAAGAACATCTTCGAAGGCCACATCGCATTCCAATACATGAACAGTGGCACTCGTGAGGATCTAGCGACGCCCGACGGCACGCCGCAGATGCTCGGCACCACGTCGACGGCGGCATACTATGGGCCGTCCTTCATGATCGACGACCTGACGTATCACTACGAAAACGCCGATCACCAGACAATTCTGATCAACTGCCACTATCCGATCGACTCGAATTCGTTTGTGCTGCAATACGGCATCATCGTCAAGAAGTCCGACCAGCTGCCCGACGATCGAGCGATGGCTACCGCCGTCGCCCTGGGCGACTGGGTCAAAGTCGGCTTCGAGCAGGATGTCCGGATCTGGAAGACCAAGGCGCGCACCGACAACCCGTTGCTGACCGAAGAAGACGGCCCCGTGTACCAACTACGACGGTGGTACGAGCAGTTCTACGTCGACGTCGCCAACATCACCCCGGACATGGTGGACCGATTCGAGTACGAGCTCGATACCACGCGTGCGCGGGCAGCGTGGCAGAAGGAGGTCGAGCTGAACCTGGCCCTGCAGGCGGGCGGAGGCGACGCGGGCTCATGACTCCTCGCATCGACGACCGGCTGCTGGATGCGCCGATGGTGCGGGTGCAGTGCCAGCGGTGCGGCGCGGAAGTCCTTGCGCGCAAAGGTAGTTGGGAGCAGACCAGTGTGCAATGGGATGCCTCCGCCCTCGCACAATGTGTCGAACGCCGGAGTGCCGGCGAGTTGCCCTCACACCGCCAAGGGCTGTTCTTGGCGTGCTCACAGCTGCGCAATTCCATTGCCCTAGCCGCGCAGCGCGGCGAACTTCGAGTCCTCGACGAGTGACTACTCAACTCATTCAAAGGTGACGACGACCTTGTCAGCCGCTCCTGGTGTGCTGGCTTTCCTGAGCGCTTCGTCCAAGTGGTCGAAGTGAACGGTGTGGCTGACAATCAGCGCGTACTTTTTCCAGTTGTCGACGAGATCTCTTGTCACATCGAATATCTCGTCCGGGTATCCGATCGACCCGATCAGCGTGATCTCGTTACTCATCACGCTGATGAGGTCGACCGGCACCGGCTTCTTGTGGACGGCGACGACGCACACCGTGGCGTTCTTCTTTGCCGCTGATATGGCGGTGTCGATGACAGCGGGGACGCCGGCGGCATCGAGGTAGATGTCGGTGTCGGCTTTGCCCGGCAACATCGCCTCGCCTTCGCCGTGAATCTCGATGAGCCGCTTGATCGCATCTTCCTCAGCGGAGTTGATGACGGCATCGGCGCCGACTTGTAGGGCTTTGTCCAGGCGGGAGGCAATGACGTCGGTGACTACCACGTGCTGCAGGCCAAGTGATTTGAACGCAAGGACAGCTCCCAGTCCGATTGGACCGGCGCCGAAGATCAGCACCTTGTCGGAAGACGTTGGCGTGCATTGGTTGACGGCGTGGCGCGCGACGGCCATCGGCTCGTTCAGCGCGGCGACCGCGAACGGAACATGTTCCGGTATGACCTCGAGATTGACTCCGCGTTCGGCCTGCTCGATCAACAGGTATTCCGACAGAGCTCCCTGCCCGCCGCCGTTTCCGATGATGTCGCCGGGAGCAGCCATCGGGTTGACGACGACGTGGTCACCGATAGATATTCCGGTGACCTCGGCGCCGGCCTCGACGACTTCGCCGGCGGGTTCGTGGCCGAGTGGCATGCGGCCTTCCCTGGGCGGCAGCCCTCCGATGGCGATGTAGAACGAGTCGCTTCCGCAGATGCCGCAGGCCCTCATGCGTATCAGCACATCCCGCGGTCCGGCAGAGGGTCGGGGGATGTCGACGATGCTCGCGGTTCCTGGGCCGGTGACTAGGGCCGCTTTCATCGATCGGTCCTCTCGGTGGGCACGGTCCGTAGCGGTCGTTCGTGTTCGATACGCGACTTGGTCATGTCAGTGTGCTTTCGATGTGTGAGGCGGCCGAGCGAACTTGCTCACTGAGGGTGTTGAGCGCCGATCTGGTGAGTTGCGCGTAAGGAGCGGCGGTCACTGACATCGTCACCCTGCCGTCGACGTCTCGAATAGGTGCTGAGACCGTAGCGATGGAATGTGCTCGGCGCTCTTCGAGTTCGCCGGGGAGATAGTCCACGAGCGTCAAGTCGGCGAACGCCGCGCCCAACCGCTTGGTGATCGGGTCTGGGCCTCCTTCTGCGACCATCGCGCGCATGGCGGTGTAAACCCGGAGGTACTCCCGCGTCAGCCGTTCGATGACGACTCCACGGCGGCGAACTTCGGCTAGCACCGCGGTCATTCGCTGATACAGCGCGCTGGACGGCTCACAAATCTGAGTCAGCCACGTGCGCTGGTCGTTCTCGCTCGCCCAGGCCACGTAGTCGCGTCCGAACGGCGCGACGAGCGGCATCCGAAATCCGGTGCGAACAGGCGACGCGCTGAGGGAATCGCCGATGCTGTCGATGACGGTCAGGGTGGACGATTCACGCCGGGCAATGAACACCTGCATGCCGGTGATCGCGTGCAGGTCTTGCAGATAGCCGCGGAAGCGCCTGTCCCCGGCGACGCGTGCGAGCGCTCCGATGGCCGGTCCCCATGAATACCCGTTGGTCTGTTCGTCGCGGACCACCCATCGGTGGGCGGTGAGCGTCGCGAGGATGGCGTGCGCGGTCGCTCGGCTGATGTCCAGCGAGCGCGACACGTCCGTCAACGACACGTCCTTGTCCGGTTCGGCGGCCAGCAGTTCCAAGATCCGAATCACCCGGTCAGTCGGTGGTGACGACGCTTGACGCGATCTGTCGTCGAACGGTACCGTTCGTGGTGCCATACTTTCGAAGCATATATCGAATATTCGACGTGCGCGAATCTGTTCGGTATTTCTGGATCGGACGTCGAGCATGGGCGAAGGCGCAGAAGTGTTGGAGATAGCGGACCTCGTCGCTCCTCGCCTGACCGATGTGCAGCGTCAGATCCTCGATCACACCGAATCGCGACGCGTTGAGTTGGACATGAGCCGCATGGTCGAGGAAGCCGCGCAGCAAGCGGGTGCTGACGACATCGACGATGCAGACGGCGTCACCGACCGCGTAGCGGCGTATGTCGCGTCGATCGAGGCGGATGAGGGTTTGACACAGCTAAGCCGCGGCACCCTGCGGTCGCGGGTCGTGCGACTGCTCCGTAATCGGTTGTCGTTGACCGACTTGCTCAAGCGCTATCCCGAAATCGAGACCATACCGATCGAGAGGCCGTTCATTGTCGTCGGAATGCCGCGCTCGGGCACGACCCACCTGGTGAACCTCTTGGCGGTCGACCGGCGTCGACGCGCTTTGCCGTACTGGGAAAGTCAGGAGCCCATCCCGCGCCCCAGCCAAGGGCCCGACGTCTTCGGGGTCGACCCGCGCTACAGCGCCGCCAAAGCCGAACATGACGCGCTGATGGTCAGCGCTCCCTACGCTGCGGCGATGCATGACCGCTTCCCCGAAGCGATCGAAGAAGAAGTTGAACTGCTCGATCTGGATTTCGCCGCCTATGTGCTGGAGTGGCACGCCAGAGTCCCCGGCTGGCGGGATCACTACCTCGAACTCGACCAGACGCGGCACTACGCCTACATGAGAAAAGTGTTGCAGGCCTTGACGTTTCTTCGAGGACCACGAACGTGGGTGTTGAAATCGCCGCAGCACTGCGAACAACTCAAACCGTTGCTGGCCACATTCCCCGATGCCACGGTGGCGTTCACCCACCGTGACCCGGTGGCCGTTATCCAGTCGGCGATCACAATGATGGCCTACTCCGACCGCATGCGCCGCCGCAGCATCGACCCCCATTGGCTCGTCGACTACTGGAGCAATCGGGTGCACAGGCTTCTTAGCGCCTGCGTGCGCGACCGCGATCTGGTGTCTGCCGAGAGCAGCATCGACATCGGTTTCCACCAGCTCAACGGGAACGAGTTAAAACTGCTCGACGAGCTCTACGCAAAGGCCGGCGAGGACCTGACGCCACCCGTCCGGACGTCGTTCCAACGCTATCTGGACGCCAACCCACGCGGCATGCGCGGAAGGATCCGCTACGACCTCGAGGGCCACTTCGGAGTCAGCGCGCCCGAACTGCGTGCCCAGTTCGACTTCTACCTCGACCGCTTCGACGTACGACCCGAAATTCGCACGGGCACAAGCAGTTAGAAAGCAGCGATGAGCGATTCATTCAGCCACTTCGAGCCCATCTACCGCAGTAGGCCGGGCGCGGAGGAGATGGCGCCGGCTTGCGCGCCGCGAGCCACTGAAGTGGCGCGCGGGCTCTGGGAATCTCCCGGCCTTTCCAACGCCTATCTTCTGACTACCGACGACGGTCGGGTAGTCGTCAACACAGGGATGGGATTCGAAAGCCCGGTACATCGAGCGAACTTCGACGCTGTGGACGGCTCGCCGATCCGCTACATCATCATCACCCAGGGCCACTACGACCATGTCGGCGGCATCAATGTCATGCGCGACGCGGACACAAAGGTTGTCGCTCAGGCGAACTGGCGGCAGTGGCGCGATGACAATGAACGCCTGACGAGATACCGCGTGCGCAACAGCGGATTCGCCTTCTCCGCGACTCTGAACAGAGGTGTCGCCGCCATCCAAGCGCGATTCGGTGGCAAGCTGCCGGCGCAGGCGACGGCCACCGCTGACATCGAGGTCGACGACCATATGATCCTGCGCGTCGGCGGCCGCACGATCGAGCTGCTTCACGTGCCAGGGGGAGAAACCACCGACTCGATGGTCGTGTGGCTGCCGGAGCAGTCGATCTGTCTGTGCGGCAACACTTTCGGTCCGTTGTTCGGGCACATCCCGAACCTCGTCACCATGCGAGGTGACCGTTACCGCGATGCATTGACGGCGATCGCGTCGATCGAGCGGGTTCGCGACCTCCGCCCCGAGGTGCTCGTCACGGGCCACTTCGACGCGATCACTGGTGCCGACCGCATTCACGCCGAGTTGACCCGGCTTCGGGACGCGCTTGAATACGCCCATGACAGGACCGTCGACGGAATGAACGCCGGCGACGACGTCTACACCTTGATGCGGGATGTCACCTTGCCCCCGGCACTGAACGTCGGTGAGGGCTACGGCAAGGTGTCTTGGAACGTGCGAGCCATCTGGGAGAACTACTCGGGTTGGTTCCACCACCGCTCGACCACCGAGCTCTACGCGGTCAGTCCCACCGAACTCAATGCTGACTTCTTCGATCTTGTTGGCGCACAGGCGTTGTTGGCGCGAGCGCAGGACCACCTGTCCGCAGACCGCCCCGTGCATGCAATTCATCTGGCGGAATTGGTCGTCAGCCGCGAGCCCGACAACGCGGCGGCGCGGGCGGTTCTCAAGAAGGCGCACGAACACCTTCACGCGGCCAGCAGCAATTTCTGGGAACGTGCGTGGCTGTCGAAACAAATCGAGATCTACACATGACCGCCCGAGTCACCTTTGATTTCACCGGCACCACCGTGCTGGTCACCGGGGCGACCAGCGGGATCGGCCATGCCACCGCAAGGCTTTTCCGCGACGCAGGCGCCGACGTCGTCGTCACCGGCACCAAGGCGGCGCCCGACTCGTATTCGACTGACCTGGACGGCATGCAATATCGCCAACTTCGGCTGGACGACCACGAGTCGGTCGACGAACTGGTCGCCTCGATCGAGCATCTGGACGTGCTCGTCAACAACGCCGGCGCGAACTTCCCGCGCGGTCTCGACGAAACGAAGCCCGACGGATTCGACGCCTCGGTCGCACTCAATCTGACCGGCCCATACCGACTGACGGTCGGATTGCGGCATGCGCTGAGCGCCTCCACCGCGGTGGGTGGCGCCACCGTCGTCAACCTTGCTTCCATGTCGGCGCTGCGCGCGGTCACCGTGGTGCCGGGATACGGCGCTGCCAAAGCGGGCATCATCAGCATGACTCGCACCCTGGCGGTCGCTTGGGCGAAGCGTCGGATTCGTGTAAATGCCGTGGCGCCGGGCGCGATCGACACGCCGATGACCGCGCCCGCCAAGAGTGTTCCTGACGTCTTCGAGGCTGAAATCGCACACATCCCCGCGGGTCGCTTCGGCCGAGTCGACGAGATTGCCCCCACCATCGCATTCCTCTGCACCGAACACAGCAGTTACACGAGCGGTGCGCTCTTCGTGGTCGACGGCGCATCCGACTGCTTCTGAAACGTCTACCCCGGACCAACGCGCGACGAAAAGCCATTCCGCTCAGCGGTATGCACACCGCAGGGCATCGAGTAGGACGGGTACCTTCAGCGGCGTGAAGACCACAGGTGTGCCGTTGTGGGAGAACAACATTCCCACGCCGCCAGGATCCGGAGCAATTCGTGGACTTCGGGTACTTGACTTGAGCCGCGTTCTTGCCGGCCCATTATGTGCTCAGATGCTCGCCGACCACGGAGCCGAAGTTCTCAAGGTGGAGGCTCCATCGGGAGACGAAACGCGCCGCTGGGGACCGCCTTTCGTCGATGACGCAGAAACCACCAGTGCGTACTACCAAGGACTGAACCGAAACAAGTTCAACACTGTGGTCGACTTGAACTCCGAGGCCGGTCGAAACCTGCTCTACGAGCTGATCGCCTGCGCTGATGTGCTTGTCGAAAATTTCAAGGCGGGAACCATGCAGCGGTGGCGGCTGGGATACGAACGCCTGGCCAAAGACTTTCCCGCGCTGATCTATTGCCGCATCACAGGGTACGGTGACGACGGACCGCTCGGTG
>DASRFZ010000069.1:0-3604 GCA_035651275.1 Mycobacterium sp.
TCACGCCGCCCTTGGCCGACGAGTACGCCGACTGGCCGATCTGGCCCTCGTAGCCCGCGATCGATGCGGTCATGACGATCGCCCCGCGCTCGCCGTTCTCGTCGGGTTCGGCCGTCGCGATTTTCGCTGCGGCCCAACGCAATACGTTGTATGTGCCGGTGAGGTAGAGATCGATCGTCTTCTTGAACCCGTCGAGCGCGGCCGGTGAGCCGTCGCGGTTGAGAAGCCGTTCGGCAACGCCGATCCCGCCGTGGGCGATCACCCCGTAGCGCAGCGTGCCGAGTTCGTCGGCCTTGGCGAACGAGGCCGCGAGGTCCTCGTCGTTCAGCACGTCGGTGTGAACGTAGGCCACTTTATTGCCGAGCTCGGCGGCCAATGCGTCGCCTTTGTCGTCGGCGACGTCGGCGATCACGACGGCTGCTCCGGCGCCGTGCAGCGTGCGCACCGTCGCGGCGCCCAGGCCGCCGGCGCCGCCCGTCACCAGTACTACGTCACCTTCGAACGACACAGCGTCTCCTCGTTGATCGACTAAGTTCACGGAAAAGCTTACTATAGGAGTTACGGTAGAAACGGAGGTAGCCCACCGTGGCAAGCAAGGCACCCGCTGACAAGCGGCAGCGCCGGGAGCGCGGTTCGATCAACCCCGAAGACATCATCGACGGCGCGTTCGAGCTTGCCGACGAGGTGTCGATCGACAACTTGAGCATGCCATTGCTCGGCAAGCATCTTGGTGTGGGTGTGACGAGCATCTACTGGTACTTCCGCAAAAAGGACGACCTCCTCAACGCGATGACGGACCGCGCATTGCGCAAGTTCACCTTCTCCACGCCGTATGTCGAGGCCGACGATTGGCGAGAGTCTCTGCGCAACCACGCGCGGATGATGCGCAAGACGTTTTTGAGCAGCCCGATTTTGACCGATCTCATTTTGATCCGCGGCGCGCTGAGTTCCAAAGCCCGCAGACTCGGCGTCGAGGAGACCGAGAAGGCGATTGCGTCTCTCGTTGAGGCGGGGCTGTCTTCCGAGGATGCGTTCGACACGTATTCCGCAGTGTCACTTCATGTTCGAGGCACCGTGGTGCTCGAGCGCTTGCAAGACAAGACACGCGGGCTGGACGGCGGCGAGCCGACGTTCGAACTGCGGGCCATCGACCCGAAGGCGACGCCGCTGATCGCCAGGCTGGCGGCCAAGGGCCATCATCTTGCGGCGGCCGACGAGAAGAACTTCGAGTACGGGCTGAACTGCATCCTCGACCACGCCGGCCGGCTGATCGAAGAGGGCAAGTCAAAGTCTCGGCGCCGCAAGGCTGCTGACTGACGCCCACATGCGCCGATTTCTGCACCATGGTTGTGCTAACGCGAAAATCGCAGCCCTGGTGCAGAATTCGCGCAACCGGCCCGACCCGCCTCGCGTCAGACTTCGACGACGACCGCGCCGCCCTGGCCGCCACCAGCACACATCGCAGCGACCCCGATCCCGCCACCGCGACGCTGCAGTTCGTAGATCAGCGTGGTCACCATTCGCGCACCCGATGCCGCGATGGGATGCCCTAGGCTGCAACCGCTTCCGGAGAAGTTGACCTTCTCTTCGTCGAGGCCGTATTCGCGGCAGGCGGCGATCGGCACGGACGCAAACGCCTCGTTGATCTCCCACAGCGCGACGTCCGACGGCGTCAGCCCGGCCCGGTCCAGCACCTTGCCGATCACCTTGACCGCGCCCAGTCCGGTGTCCCGCGGTGGCACGCCGGCAGCCGCCCACGCCTTGACTTCGCCCATCACCGCGAGCTTTTCGCCATCGGCATAACTTCTGTCGACGAGCGCGACAGCCGCGGCGGCATCGTTGGTGCCGCTGCTGTTGCCTGCGGTGATCGAGAAGCCTTCGATCTCGGGGTGCAGAACCTTCAGCGCGGCCAGCTTTTCGATGGTGGTGTCGCGACGCGGGTGCTCGTCGACGCTGAAGTCGATCACCGAGCCGTCAGGCAACGTCACCTTCAATGGCACGATCTCCTCGACGAACTTTCCGGCGTCGATCGCGCCGATCGCGCGCTGATGCGACCGCGCCGCCCACGCGTCCATTTCCTCGCGCGTGATGCCGGCCGCCTGCGCGGTGTTCCAGCCGACGGTGATCGACATGTCCTTCGTCGGAGCGTCGGGCGTCTCTGGGTGCGTCGGCGGCAACCACCGCTCCTCGAACTTCAGCTCGGGTCCGGGAATTCTCTGGTTCATCAGCGGGGTCATCGACAGCGACTGCACGCCGCCGGCGATCAGCACCCGCTCCATACCGGAGCCGATCTGTGCGGCGGCGTTGCCGATCGCGGTCAGGCTGCCCGCGCAATGCCGGTTGACCGACTGGCCCGGAATGTCCTCCAGCCCGGTCGCCGCTGCCGCATAACGAGCGAGATCACCACCGCCATAATGAGATTCGGCGAAAATAATGTCGTCGATCGCCGCCGGGTCGATGCCGGCGCGGCGGATGACCTCCGGAAGCACCGTGGTGGCCAGCGTTTCGGGCGGGGTGTTGACCAATGTTCCCTTGAACGAGCGTCCGATCGCTGTCCTGGTCGCGCCGACGATGACGGGTGTGGGCATGTGTGACCTCAAAGAGCCAGGCTGCGTCGCAACAGCGTAATTAAATCGACTTTACAAAAGTAGCAGATACTGTAGTGCTGCCGATTTCGGGTTACGGGGTCTCGGGCTCGGGAACATCGAAGTGCTCGTCGCGCAGCCGAAACGCCTCCTTGGTGCCGACCTGAGCCCGCGTCTTGACGAAGTTGAATTCCCCGGGCGCGAATTGCAGATTGGTGCCGAACGCGTGAAAGAGGTAGCTCGCCACCTCTTCACCTTGATAGGCCTGATTCTGTTCGACGAGACGAAACGCCTCTTTCGCGATGACGACGCCGTCGGCGGGCATCTTCGCCACCTTTTCCGCCCAATACCGGGCGCGGGCAGGCACCGCCGCGGCATCGCAGGTCTCGGTGAAGATGCCCAAGTGTTCGACGCTTCCGGCCTCGACGATGTCGCCCGTGAGAAGCAGCCGCCGCGCCAGAACAGGACCGAGCCGGTGGAAGAACATGTGCAGGCTGCCGAGAGCGGGCCCGAGAAACCGCGTCGCCGGCATCCCGATCTTCGTGTCGCGGGCGATCACCGAGATGTCAGTCATCAACGCCATCTCGAAGCCGCCACCCAGCGCGTAGCCGCTGATCTCGCCGACGGTGACCTTCGGGAAACCCATCAGGTTGTGATAGAAGCCGAATGACTTGCGGTCCACGGTAAGCCGACGTCGCTGGCTCGGCCGGCTCTTCTTGTCCTGGTCGTTCTTCTCGCCATACCAGCCGTAGGCGTTGTTCATGTCGGCGCCCGTCGAGAAGACCCCCTCCGCACCGCGCAGTATCACGACGACAATGTCATCGTCCTCGGCGACGCGGTCGAGGCAGCGCGCGATGCCGTCTCGCATCGCTGCGTCGTAGGAGTTGCGCTGCGCCGGGTTGTTCAACGTGATCGTCGCGATGCGCTTGTGCGGATCCACATCGAATAGGACGCGGTCATCCTCTGCGGTCATGCGTCGACCCTTCCGTTGCCTGAGATCCGTTTGGCCTCAATAGTTT
>DASRFZ010000070.1:0-2874 GCA_035651275.1 Mycobacterium sp.
CACGGTGACGCTCGCCGAGATCGGCGTGGAGGCCGACGAGGTCGGGTTGGCCAACGCCGGGTCGAAGGTGCTGGCGTCGAATCCGAAACCCCCGAAGTCCGCGGGCGAGAAGGTCGAAGACGACGGCGAGGGCGGCAGCAAGATCGCTCAGTACCTGGTTTCGCAGAAGATCATCTAAGAGAAGGCTTGACTATTCATGGCTGAAGTACTTGTTCTCATCGAGCACGCGGAAGGTGCTCCCAAGAAGGTGAGCAGCGAATTGCTCACGGCCGCAAGGGCGTTGGGTGAGCCGTCGGCAGTCGTGGTCGGCAAGCCGGGCACCGCGGAACCGCTTGCGGGCGACCTGAAGTCGGCCGGCGCGGCGAAGATCTATGTCGCCGAGGCCGATTTCGTCGACGACTACCTGATCGTGCCGCAGGTCGACGTGCTGGCATCGCTGGTCGAGTCGGCCAGCCCGGCTGCCGTCCTGCTGGCGGCCAGCGCCGACGGCAAGGAGATCGCGGGCCGCCTCGCGGCGCGGATCGGCAGTGGCGTGCTCGTCGACGTGGTCGACGTTGCCGAGGGCGCCAAGGGTGTGCACTCGATCTTCGGCGGCGCGTACACGGTGGACGCCCAGGTCGAGGGTGACGTCGCGGTGATGACCGTCCGTCCGGGCGCAATCGAGGCGTCGCCGTCCGACGGCGCCGGCGAGCAGGTCACCGTCGAGGTGCCGCGGCCGGCGGAGAACGCCACGAAGATCACGGCGCGCGAGCCCGCGGTTGCGGGCGACCGGCCAGAGCTCACCGAGGCGACGATCGTCGTCGCGGGCGGCCGGGGCGTCGGCAGTGCCGAGAACTTCAGCGTCGTCGAGGAATTGGCGGACTCGCTGGGTGCGGCTGTCGGTGCGTCGCGTGCCGCCGTCGACTCCGGCTACTACCCCGGCCAGTTCCAGGTGGGCCAGACCGGAAAGACGGTGTCCCCGCAGCTCTACATCGCGCTCGGCATCTCGGGAGCGATTCAGCACCGCGCCGGCATGCAGACGTCGAAGACAATCGTCGCCGTCAACAAGGACGAAGAGGCGCCGATCTTCGAGATCTCCGACTACGGCATCGTCGGCGACCTGTTCAAGGTCGCACCTCAGCTGACCGAGGCGGTCAAGGCCCGCAAGGGCTGACATCCTGGCGATTTCGGTGCGTTTTCCTGCGCTCAGCGCCGGTTAGCGCACCGAAATCGTCACTTGGCGTGCACGGACACGTCATGCCCATGACGCCATCCGGAGAAGCGGCTTGGCGACTGTGCAGGCATGAGTACTGCATCTGTCCTGCTGGAAACCGAGTCGTGCCAGTCGGCGCCCAAGTACACGCTGCTGCTGTCCACTGATCAAGCTCTGATCGAAGAGGCGCAACGCCTGCGGCGCAACGTGTTCGCCTCCGAGCCCGGCTTCACGTTCAGCGCTGACACCGACGCCGACCGGTTCGACGCGTTCTGCGACCACCTGCTGGTCCGCGAGGACACTTCAGGCGAGCTCGTCGGCTGCTACCGGATGCTCCCGCCGCCCGGCGCGATCGCCGCCGGCGGGTTGTACTCGGCCACGGAGTTCGACGTCTGCGCGTTCGACCCCTTGCGGCCGTCGCTGGTCGAGATGGGGCGTGCGGTGGTCCGCGACGACCACCGCAACGGGGCAGTCGTTCTGCTGATGTGGGCGGGCATTTTGGCCTACCTCGACCGGTGCGGCTACGACTACGTGACAGGGTGCGTCTCGGTGCCGCTGGCTCAAGCGCGCGGTGTGCGGGATCTGGTGCTGTCGCGGTATCGCTGCGACTACGAGGTGACGCCGTATCGGCCTGTGCCGCACCACGTTCCGGTGCCGGCGAAAGTCGAAATGCCGCCGTTGATGCGTGGATACCTGCGGCTGGGAGCGCGTGTGTGCGGAGACCCTGCTCATGATCCCGACTTCGGCGTCGCCGACTTCATGGCGTTGCTGGACAAGCGCGACGCCGACGTGCGCTACCTGACGCGGTTGAGATCGATCGCGGCGGCCACCAAGGCGGTCGCATGACGCACGCCTGGTTCCCGCGGGCGTCGTGTGACGAAGGTTGCGTGCGCGCCGAGCGGGTACCGCTGTGGCGCTTGATATTTCGATACTTGCTTATGGGGGCAGTGCTGGCGGCCTTGCCGATGTTGTTCATCCCGCAGACCACCCAGATGTACTGCCGGATGTTGCTGCGATGCCTCGGTGTGCGAATCACCAAGTCCGGCGGACCGATTCGGAACCTGCCGGGCGTGCTGGTGGTCAGTCCGCATATCTCCTGGATCGATGTTCTCGTGCTCACTGCGCTGATCGACGGCACATTCGTCGCGAAGGCGGAGTTGACGCATTCGCGTGGCCTGGCGACGGTCGCCCGGGTGATGAAGGTGATTCCGATCGACCGCACGAGCCTTCGAGGGCTGCCGACGGTGGTCGACACCATCGCCGCGAGGCTGCGCGCGGGCCAGACCGTCGTCGCCTTCCCCGAGGGGACGACCTGGTGCGGGCTGGCGCACGGCTCGTTTCGGCCCGCGTTGTTCCAGGCGGCGATCGACGCCGGCCGGCCGGTCCAGCCGCTGCGGCTGAGCTACCGTCGCCGCGACGGTGGCGCGTCGACCGCTCCGGCGTTCGTCGGCGGCGACACCCTGGGCCGCTCCGTGCTGCGGATGCTGTCCACGCCGCACACCGTTGCGCACGTGCACGTCGAGGCGCTGCAGCTACCAGGTGAGCACCGCGCGGAGCTGGCCCGTCGCTGTCAGGCAGCGATCGGCCGCGCTTCAGCTGCACGTAGAGAACACGCCCCGGCCGCCTAAGTAAGCTGGACCGGTTATGTCCGGTCCGGTGTATCTCGACCACGCCGCCACCAC